>JAGOXU010000255.1 GCA_018059515.1 Ignavibacterium sp. | reverse complement strand
CCCTTAATAATGATAGCAAAAATATTTAAACCAACTTTATAGAAACATCTAAAAAACTTTACCCTAAATTATTTCTGCATAGTCACGAAGTGGTTCGTGACTGCCAGGAAAATTTATAATTGTACACCAACAGACAGTTTACCAATTGTTTGTTTTCTATAATCACCGGAGAAAAGATGTGAATCTGCTATGGCGAAATCAGCGTAATAATTTTGAATATTTAATCTTAATCCTGCTGTAATGAAAAAAGAATTCAATTCACTATTCAAGCTTGAGTAATATTTATTTTCATATTTATAATCCGAATAATAAAATCCGATAGAAGGAGTAAAGATTTCATTTATTTTATAAACAGTACTTACTGCAAATTCAATTTGATCTTTCAAATTGTTGGTTTCAGTTTCCCAAAAAATAGCAGTAAGATTTGTCAAGAATTTAAAATTCTCAGTTGCATCAATTGCAAAATCAAATCTTAACTCTACAGGTGTTTGACTTACAAGAGCAGGTTTAACTTGAACATAATTAGGCGGACGATTTGGATCAATATCAGAGATTAATATTGGGTTTCGTTCAAATTCAATATCAGCTTCAAAACTTGTTTCAGTCTCATATGATAATCCCAAAAATAGTTTCCTCACATCATCTAATAGTAAATCAGAACTTAATCCAACAGCAAAGTTTGGGGAATAATCAGTCGCTTTAACTGTCTCTAGTCCAAATTCATCATATCTGTGAAATCTGTTTAGTGAAAATCTAAAACCAACAGAAAGATTATTTGATGTATCAAACAAATCTTTTAATGAATATGCTGCAGAAAGTGAATAGGTGTGAATTGATGTTTCTTGAATTATCTCTAAATACTCTCCTGTGCCATCTGGATTTTGAGTAGTTGTAATTAAAATAGGTCCAGTTTCCAATGTTCCATTATACTTTTGTCCAAATCCCAAACCAAAAGTAAAAGCATTCAACTTAACAATTCCACCAAAAGATTGAGGATAAAAGTTATACACTCGACTGGTGCCAAAATCTGCAATCCAAGCTTCCTCAATACTGGAACTTACTTGATAAGAAATTCCTAATGAATAATTTTCAAATCCGGATATACTTGACGGATTCATAAATCCAATATTTGAAACATCATTGAATATTGATGAAGAACCGGAAGAGTTTAGTAATTTAATTCCGTAACCTTGAGGGAATAAAATTGCATTTGAGCTGTGGCTTGTTGTTTGTGAAAATAAATTTACAAAAGAAATCAAAACAAAAAATAAAACTAACTTTTTCATAAAGCCCCTAAAAAAATTTGATTTAATATTTTTGTCATCACGAGCGAGGTGAAGTGATCTGTCTTATTAAACAGATTGCCACGTCGCTTCGCTCCTCGCAATGACGTTTAATGATAACTACTTTATAATTTTCTTTTCTCTCAAAACTGTTTCAACAGTTATATCACCAATTTCCTGCAAATCATATTTAACACGTGTACTTGGTTTTTTAATTTTAATATATCTGCTAAGATCAATCGGAGTTCCGATAACAACCGCATCGCATTTTGTATTATTGATTGTTGTTTCCAAATCTTTTAATTGTGCATCGCCGTAACCCATTGCCGGAAGAAGCGTACCAATGTTTGGATATTTTTCAAACGTAGCACTAATTGATTTTACAGTGTATGGTCTTGGATCAACTAATTCTTTTGCACCAAGTTTTAATGCCGCTACAACTCCGGCGCCGTACTTCATTTCGCCGTGGGTAAGTGTTGGACCGTCTTCAACAACAAGTACACGTTTGCCTCTAATCAATTCAGGCTTTTCAACTGTTACAGGTGATGCGCCATCAATTACAATGGCAGTAGGATTTACTTTTCTGATGTTTTCTCTAACAATATTAATTCCAGCATTATCAGCAGAATCAATTTTATTAATTACAACTGCATCCGCTAATCTTAAAGAAGTGTTGCCGGGATAATAATTCATTTCGTGTCCTGGTCTATGCGGATCAACAACTGTAAAAGTTACATCAGCGTTGTAAAATGAAAAATCATTGTTACCGCCATCCCACAAAATCACATCAGCTTCTTTTTCTGCTTCGCGTAAGATTGCTTCGTAATCTACACCAGCATAAATAACTCCGCCTCTTGCAACGTGTGGTTCATACTCTTCAATTTCTTCAATCGTACATTTGTGTTTTTTAAGATCGGAATAAGTTGCAAAGCGCTGTACTTTTTGTTTTACAAGATCGCCGTAAGGCATTGGATGACGAATTGCTACAACCTTTTTACCTGCTTTTGTTAATGCATCAATTATTTTGCGTGATGTTTGAGATTTACCGCAGCCTGTTCTTACAGCAAGAACTGCTACAACAGGTTTTGTACTTTTAACTTCAGTTTCAGCAGCGCCAAGTAATCGGAATGAAACACCTGCAGCATTAACAATCGAAGCTTTAGTCATAACATATTCAAAAGGAACATCTGAGTACGAGAAAACAACTTCATTAACTTTTAATTTTTTGATTAATGAAACGAGTTCTTTCTCTTCATAAATTTTAATTCCCTTTGGATAAAGTTTGCCGGCAAGTTCTTTTGGGTAGGTTCTGCCTTCGATGTTTGGGATTTGTGTTGCGGTGAATGCAACAACATTGTAGTCGTTGTTGTCTCTAAAGTAAACGTTAAAATTGTGGAAATCGCGTCCAGCAGCGCCCATTATCAACACGTTCTTACGAGCCATAAAAATACTCTCCTTTGTGCTTTTGTATTAAGTTGTTGTATAAAAAGTTTTTGATTCAATTCTTATAATATTATTTAAAATTTCTGTTACAAATCTAAAGGATTTTTACAAGAGTTTCCGCAAGTTTTTGAATAGTAAATTAGTGGGATGAATAAACTTAATTTAAAAAGTGCGTTTAAGTTAAATAGGGCAAGAAAATTTATTTAATCGGTTAAAAAAATATTTATTAAAAAGCCCCTTCCTTTAGGGAAGGGGTTGGGGATGGGCTTTTTATTTTTTATTTCAACAACATCAACTTTAAGTTTTTAAATTGTTGATTTGCCTGAATCCGAACAAAATAAATTCCTGAACTTACTTTGTTTCCAAAATTATTCTCTCCATTCCAAACAACTTCATAAGTGCCTGCCGGTTTTTCTTCGTTAACTAAAGTCGTAATTTCATTTCCTAACATATCATATACAATGAGTTTGATATTTAGATTTCTCGCTGCGGATGATGCATTTGGGATAGTGTATCTAATTGAAGTATTCGGATTAAATGGATTTGGATACGCACTCAATCTAAATTCAGTTGGAATCAATTGTTTATCATCAATAGAAGTTAAACTATTTGGATTGCCCGGTGTTGGAAATAACGATGACCAATTATTTGCACCATCAGGAAATCTACCAAAAGAAATATCTGTTGTTTGTGGACCAAAAGAAATTGAATCAATCACTGTAACGCCATCAGCATCAACCAATGCTATAAACTCTCCGCCAGCACTGAGCTTAAAGTTTGTGTGTATGCCTTGTTGTTCTTGCTGTTCATCGCACCAGATTAATAAAAACTCATTAGGGTTTAACACTAAATTAGGTTGCGTGAACTGATATTTTGTCAAATTATCTTTTTTGTCAGTCAAATATTTTCCGGTTAATGTAAAAGTATTTGCGGTTGGATTATATAACTCAATCCAATCATCAAATTCTCCATTCGGATCGGCAATTGTAGTTGAGTTATCTGTCATAAATTCATTTATCACAATTCCGTTTGTAATTATTTGCTGAGTTTTAATTTCGATACCTTTTTTTCTTGGATAAAATTGTGATTGATTTTGCATGTCCTTTACATAAACAAAAAACTTTCCTGTTTTACCTTCGCCAAGCGGTGGAATAACTCCAACCCAACGATCAGCCTCTTCAACTTTTTTTGTATTTGGAATTGGTGCAAAATTCATCGGATAAATTTGAGTGTTCGATGTTCCATCTTCTTGATAATAAATTGAAACTTCATTCAAGCCATCATTATCAAAAACTGAAGCATGAACATAAACAGAATCATTTGCACCTAAATTTATCGGCTCATAATCAATACTATAAACAATTGGCTTTGCATTTTGATAAGACAACAGCACTGGTAGAGATGCATTCCTAAGATTAACAAATTGTTTTAATCCAAACTTAACATGTTGATTACTGTAACCCGAAGAAGAATATGAATTATTAAAATCATCAATTGTAAATCCATAATCTTTTGTTCTAAAGGTATCTAATATTGCAGAATTAGTTATCATTAATTTTAAACTATCAAGCCTGTTTACCCATCGAGAAAGCAAATAAACATTTGT
>JAGOXU010000076.1 GCA_018059515.1 Ignavibacterium sp. | reverse complement strand
TCCAACTTCCCTTTTAACCTGCTTATGTGTTTCAAAAGAAGTTTGAGAAAGCTCTGTGCTTCTTAATCCCATTTTTGTTGTATCGGTTAAACCGGATTGCGGAATAATAATGGATTGTCTTCCTTTAATTTGATTGAACGCAGCCTGATAATTTGTATAGTTAACGCCTTGTGTCATCGAGCGTAAAATATTAATTCTTTCAGTAATCGGTGGATGTGTGCTTGATAAATTTGAAATCTGCATTCCTTTTTTCTTTAAAGGATTAATAATGTACATCGGTGCAGTAACTTTGTTTGCAGTTTTTAAATCGAGATTTGTGCTGGATATTTTTTCAAGTGCGGAAGCTAATCCATCAGGATATCTCGTTAATCTAACTGCAGAAGCATCTGCTAAATATTCCCGCTTACGAGATATAGCAAAGTAAAGTAATTGCGCCATTATAGGACCGAGAATTGCAAGAGCAATTGCTAATACAAGAATAATAATTTGTCCCTGCCCGTTTTTATCAGATGATTTTGATTTGTAACGCGAACCGCCGCCAAACCACAAACTTCTTGTAAAAACTTCTGACATTAAAGTAATCGTTCCAAGCATCATTCCTGCAAAAGTCATTAACAAAACATCACGATTCATTATATGCGACATTTCGTGTGCAACAACACCTTGCAGTTCATCACGATTAAGTGAACCTAACAAACCAGCAGTAACGGCAATAGCAGTATTATCAGGTTTGATGCCTGTTGCAAAAGCATTTGGTGCAGCATCGGCAATAATATAAACTTTAGGTTGATTAGGCAGGTTTGCTGCGATGCGCATTTCTTCAACTACGTTAAATAATTGCGGATGAACTTCTTGTGTAACTTCTTTTGCACCGCTAACAGCAAGCAAAATTTTACTTCCAGCAAAGTAACTTATCATTGATAAAATTCCCCAAAGAACAATTGTTAAAAAAATACCTATAATGCCTCCGTTTTCCGGAGAATAAAAACTACCAAAAACAAAACCAATCAGGATGAGAAGTAATCCCATCCCGATAAAAATATAAATTGATTTTCTTTTGTTGGCTGCTATCAGTTCCCACATCATAGAGAGAAATATCCTGTATTAAGTAAAACTAACTTTTGGAACTGCTTTTTCTGTTTTGTCTTCAATCTCAAAAAATTCTTCTTCTTTAAAACTGAACATTCCCGCAACGATATTTGATGGGAACATTTGAATTTTATTATTAAAAAATAAAACCTGGTCGTTGTAAGCCTGGCGTGCAAAAGAAATTTTATTTTCTGTTGATGTAAGTTCTTCCTGCAAAGCAAGAAAGTTTTGATTGGCTTTTAAGTCAGGATAGTTTTCAACCTGTACACGAAGTTGACCAAGAGCGCCGCTTAACATTCCTTCTGCTGCAGCTTTTTCACCAACAGTGTTTGCATCCATTGCCTGGCTACGATACTTTGTGATGTTTTCCATTATCTGGCGTTCGTGGGTCATATAACCTTTTACGGTTTCAATCAAATTAGGAATAAGATCGTGTCTCCTTTTCAATTGAACATCAATTTGTGAGAAAGCGTTTTTAACCCGGTTACGCAATCCAACTAGTGAGTTGTAAATCGAAACAAAGAACAGAACAGCTACAACAATTATCGCAATGAAAATTAGAATGTACGGCATTTTAGCCTCCGTTGTTTAATGTTTAGTGATAAATAATAATCATTATAATAAAAATAGAACTCATTCCCCGAACATGTCTCTCAGCAGATCAATAATTTTGTTGTTATTATCTTCGGCTGATTTTAATAATGCTTTCAACTCGCCTCTGTCAAACCAAAGACCATGATTGTTTGAACATCTGTCTAAAATGATACCTGTATTTTCAAATTCAATTTTATCCATTCTCCTTTTGCAGATTGGGCATCTTCGCTTTACTTCATTAAAATCTTTTTTAATTGAAAATGATTTTACGATTTCTTTTTTATCTGAAGTTGAAAATATCAGATCTAATTCTCCCCTATCAAACCAGATACCTTTGCACGCAGAACAATAATCAATTTCAACTTGATTAAGCTCTAATATAACCATTGAATTTTTACAAACAGGACAATTCATTATTCTGAAATTTTGTTAAGGTGAAATTGCAAAGAATTTTTGAGATTAAAAACTGTTCAATTAACTATTTCAAATGCTTTCGCTCTTCAATATAAGGTTTAAATCTTTCAAAAATAAAATGTTCCCAAACCTGTTCAACTATTTTTGTCATGCCTTCTTCCATTTCACCTGAACCGTGAACAGAAATTTTCATCAAAGTTGAATCTTTCATTACTTCTGAAAATTCATAAGTTGTAACAATCTGTACGGCTCGACCTGATAAACCAAGCGGACCATCAAATCTTATCATCTCAGGTCGTTTTGAATAAATTACAGTTGCGTGTAAAACGCCGTTTCCTTCATCATCAAAAATTTCCCAAAAGCCACCGCCCGGTTTTGCTTCAATATAAAATTTTTTAGGATTACCAGAAAACGAATGATCCCACCAGCCACTTATATCTCCGGTTGCTGCATCAAATATTTGTTCAAGAGTTCCAGGCAGTGTTACTTCTTTTTCAAATGAAAAAATATCATAATTGGGTTTAGCTTTTTCAGTTTCTTGCGTATAGGATAATGCAACTGAAATTAAAACTAAAATAATTGTTAAAGTGTATTTCATAATTACTCCTATTATTTTTTAATAAAATACGTTTACCATTTTATGCTGCAGAGTTTTTAGTTCAACTGCCAAAGCTGTTTTGCTTTATCAGCATCATAAGCTTTATCTGAAGATTTCATTTCGTTCGGTTAGAATTAAACCAAAATTAAACTTGGATAATTCACTTGCATCAGCTTTTCCAATTCCGGATGCAGAGCCGCTTATTAATGAGAGTTTGTTCATATTTGTAAAAAGTAATTATTATTAGTTTTGTACTAAGTTAAAAATCAAGTGTGAAATATTCCAACTAATTTCATACATCAGTTATTTTTTCTAGTACAATCTTTATTGTCAAAAAAATCCCGTAAAAAATTGTTGTTTATTTTCAAGATGGATTCTTCGTAATTTAGAATAGTAGATATTATAATCATTGCAATTAACTTTTATTAAGGGAGGCTCTATGAACAATAAAAGTACTTTTCTTTTAATTCTTACAATATTATTCATTTTGTTTCCCGTAATTGTAAGAACACAAAATATTAGAGTTAGTAATTCCTACTACGAATCCGCTTGGGAGAAAGTTGATTCACTTGAAAATATTGGGCTTACCAGATCAGCGCTCGAAATAGTTGAAAAGATTTATAAATCCTCCAAAAAAGAAAATGCTCATCCCCAATTTATAAAATCTGTTTTGTACAAATTAAAATATGCTAACTATGTTGAGGAAAACAGTCAGATAAAAATTGTCAATGAAGTAAAGAAAGAAATTCAGGAGTCTTCATTTCCATCAAACGCTATCTTAGAGTCTATTCTTGCTGATATGTATTGGCAATACTATAAAAATAATCGCCACAAGTTTCAGCAAAGAACTGAAACTGTAAATTTTGAAAACGAAGATTTTCAAACCTGGGATTTAAACAGGATTGTAAGAGAGATTACCAAATATTATTTAAGTTCTTTAGAAGAAAGTGATAAACTTCAAAAGATTTTTTTAAAAGACTTTGAAGACATTTTAATTTATGCTAACTCAGATGATTCTCATTTACGCCCCACTTTATATGATGTTCTTACACACAAAGCTTTAACTTTTTTTATCAATGAAGAATCATCGCTAACACAGCCTGTTTATAGGTTTGTACTAGACAAAGAAAATGATTTAGAAATTGATACACTTTTTATAAAAAACATTTATTCCACAAAAGATTCACTCTCTCTTAAATTTTACGCTATTCAGTTATATCAAAAACTAATTGCATTTCACTTAGCAGAAAACAATGCATCCGCTTTGCTTGATGTTGATCTTGCAAGATTAAACTTTGTACTAAGAAATAGTATCCACAAAGATAAAAATGCTTTCTACTTTAAATCTCTGAGCTATATTGGTAAAAAGTATCAAGAGATTCCGCACTCATCATTAATCTGTTTTTATATTGCAAAGCACTTCTATGAAGAAGGGAAAAAGTATGATCCAGTAGTTTCTGACGAATTTAAATGGCAAACAAAAAAAGCAATAGAGATTTGTGACAGTATTGTTTCAAAATATCCGAATACAGTTGGCGCTAACAATTGCTATAATTTAAAAATTGAAATACTAAGCAGATCCATAAATCTACAAGTTGAAAATGCAAACCTACCCGATGAACCGTTTAGAGTTTTAGTTTCTTATAAAAATCTTCAAAAGCTTTTTATAAAAGTTATAGCTTTAAATGATAGTGTTGAAAATAAAGAAGAGCTTTATTATCAAGAAAAAAACATTAATCTTTACAACATCCAACCAATAGTTAAATCGTGGTACTTGGATTTACCAGATAATAGTGATTATCAAAATCACAAGACGGAAATTATTATTCCGGCTTTAACTGTTGGCAAATATTTAATAATGGCAGGAACAGATTCAAGTTTTACTTACATAAAAAATGGAATTGCATATTGTAAAACCTGGGTTACAAATCTTAGTTTTTTCAATCGAAGATTAAATGATCAATCTGTAGAAATACTAACGCTCCACAGAAAATCGGGTGCGATATTATCTGAAGTTGATGTTGAAGTGTTTTACAATACTTACGTGCCTGATTTGAGAAAATACAAGTACATAAAGGTAGATAGTGGCAAAACTGATTCAGATGGAATATTTAAATCTGATTTGTATAAATATCCATATAGTACATACAAAATTGTTTTTCACAAAGGCGAAGATGGTTTTGAATCTGATGAGAACCACAGTTACTACTATAATTATAATTATGACAAAAAATTGCAGGAGGTTAATTCTAAAATCTTTTTAGATAGAGCAATTTATAGACCCGGCCAAACTGTTTACTTCAAAGGTTTAATGTACAAAACTGATTATAAAAAAGATCACGATATTATTACAGATAAAGAAACAACAGTAACCTTTTATGATAAAAGCAATCAGAAAATTGCTGATACGACTTTAACTACAAATGAATACGGAACTTTTAATGGAAAGTTTACTATTCCTTTTGGAAGGATTGGCGGTTATTACAAAATATCCAATGAGTTTACTCAAGTAGATTTTAGAGTTGAAGAATATAAAAGACCAAAATTTGAAGTTAAGTTTGAACCAATAAAGGGAAGCTTTGCACTGAATGAAAAAATATCTGTAACTGGTTTTGCAAATACATTCTCAGGTGCAAATTTAAATGATGTAGAAGTTAAGTATAGAGTTGTTCGAAACACTTCATTTCCCTTCTACAATTGGAAATATAGAAATTATTATAACTGGTGCTATCGCTATATCCCATCAACTGAAATTATTAATGGCACTATTAAAACTGATAGTAAAGGAAAATTTATTGTTGAGTTTGATGCGATTCCTGATTTAGCAGTTTTAAAAGAATCTAATCCAACATTTAACTATACAATTTATGCTGATGTAATTGATGTTACCGGCGAAACTCGTTCTGCTCAAACAATTGTTAGAGTTGGTTACGTGGCTTTAAGTGTTGATTCTGAAATTCCTGAAATTATCAGTTCAAAATCAAGAGATGATTATAATGTTTTAACTAAAAATTTAAATGGACAGTTTGAATCAGCAGAAGTAAGTATTGAAGTTTATAAACTTAAAACACCCGAAAGAGTTTTTAGAAAAAGATTGTGGGAAAAACCAGACAACTTTACATTATCTAAAGAAGATTTTTATAATACTCTTAAATTTGATGTTTACGATGATGAAAACGAATTTTTTAATTGGGGAAATGAAAATAAAGTTTATGAAACAAATCTTGTTACAAATGAAAACTCCTCTATTAAGTTTGAAGATATAAATAATTGGCTGCCAGGAAAATATATTGTTCGTATTAAAACAAAAGATAAGAATGCAAATCCAATAGAGGTTGCAAAATACTTTACATTGTTTGATCCTATTTCGAAAGAAACTCCACTAAATAATCCAATTTGGGTTTATCTTGAGAATAAGGTTTATGAACCAGGGGATGTTGCAAAATTGTACTTCGGATCAGCTTTGAATAATGTTAAAGTGTTTTATGAACTTGAGCAGGATGGAAATATTTTAGATGAAAAATGGATTGAGATTAACAATGAACAAAAATTAATAAATATAGAAATTGAGGAAGAGCATAGAGGAAGTATTGCAGCAAGAATATCACTTGTAATAAATAATGAAGCACACTTAACAACAAAGTACATTTATGTTCCGTGGACAAATAAAATATTAAAAATTGATGTTGAAACTTTTAGAGATAAAATAACTCCGGGTGTTCCGGAAAAATGGTCACTAAAAATTTCTGAACCTGATGGAGATGCGGCAGCGGCTGAATTTCTTGCTTCGATGTATGATGAATCTTTGGATCAGTTTTATCCAAATTACTGGGATTTTAACATTCACAATAATCTATCAATCAGGTTAAGCTGGAACAGCTCCAATTGTTTTGGTAAACATCAATCAATGTTTTATGGAATAGAATTTAATAAACCTTTCAAATACATTTTTTCACTCCAGTATCCAGAACTAGATAAATTTGGTTTTTCTTTTGACGGTTTTGGTTATAAAAACCGATATGTTTATCAGCAGCAGCCAAAGAATAAAAAGAAAAAGGATAAAGTTTCATTAAACAAAAAAGAAGGAAGTGATTATCTAGAATCTTCTGAAAGTTTGGATGAGGTTGTAGTGGTTTCAGAACGACCGTTCATAGAAAAATCAACAACAAATGCTATGAGTATTGTTTCAAGTGATGCTATTGAAAGCATCTCTGTTAATCCAGGAGGCTATAGCTCTTCTTCGTATGTAAGAGGTGGACGTGTAGATGATGTTGCTTATTATATAGATGGAAATGCACCTGATGATAAAGAAATTAAAAAAGAAAAACAAAATTTTGAAGGAATTACCGCAAGAAAAAACCTAAATGAAACAGCATTTTTCTTTCCAGATCTAAAAACAAATGAAGATGGTGAAATAATAATTTCCTTCACTGCGCCGGAAGCGCTAACACGTTGGAAATTTATGGGTTTTGCTCATACAGAAGATTTGGAAATTGGTTTTATTACAAAAGAAACTGTTACTCAAAAAAAATTGATGATCCAGCCAAATCCACCAAGATTTTTACGAGAGGATGATGAAATATACTTTACTGCAAAAGTAAGCAATCTGTCCGATGGTTTACTATCTGGCTCAGCTACTTTACAATTGTTTGATGCTTTTACAATGCAGCCGGTTGATGAATATTTTGAGAACAAAGAAAATATAAAATCGTTTAACATAGAAGAAGGAATGAGTTCCGGGTTAAGCTGGCGATTAAAGATACCAATCGGAAAGGTTGAAGCGGTTGTATATCGGGTACTTGCCAAGTCCGAAAATTTTTCTGATGGCGAAGAAAATGCGCTGCCTATTCTTACAAACAGAATGTTAGTTACAGAAACTTTACCGCTTCCGCTCAATGGAAATCAAACAAAAAGTTTTGTACTTGATAAACTTAAAAATAATACATCAACTACTTTGCAGAACTACAATTTAACTTTGGAGTTTACAGCAAATCCTGCATGGTATGCCATACAGGCTTTACCTTTTCTAATGGAATATCCGCACGAATGCAGTGAGCAAATATTCAGTCGTTATTATGCAAACAGTATTGCAACTTATATTGCAAATTCAAATCCAAAAATCAAAAAGGTTTTTGATGCATGGAAAACTGTTGATAAAGATGCCTTACTTTCTAACTTAGAAAAAAATCAGGAACTTAAGTATGCGCTATTAGAAGAAACACCATGGGTTTTAAATGCCCAAAATGAATCAGCACGAAAAAGAAATATTGGTTTACTGTTTGACTTAGTAAAAATGGCAGATGAACTAAAAATAGCTGAAGAAAAATTACAGAAGAATCAGTATTCTAATGGCGGATGGCCATGGTTCCCCGGTCTTCCGGAAAGTAAATATATAACTCAATACATAGTTACAGGAATGGGTCATCTTGAACGACTTGGGATTAAAAACATTAGAGAAAATAAAAATATTTTCAACATGCTTCAAAGAGCAATAAATTATGTTGATACAAGAATGTATGAAGATTATGAATTACTAAAATTTCATAAGATTCCTCTTGAGATAAAAAATATCAGTTATGATCAGATTTATTATTTATACGGGCGAAGTTATTTTCTAGATATTCCTGTTGATAAAAAATACAAAGAAGCGTTTGATTACTGGAAAAGTCAAGCAGAACAATATTGGTTATCCAATAATAAATATATGCAGGGTATGATTGCATTAGCTCTTTTTAGATATTCAGAAACAGAATTAGCGGGCGATATAATAAAATCAATAATTCAAAATGCAGTTATCAATGATGAAATGGGAATGTACTTTAAAGAAGAAAGAGGCTGGTACTGGTATCAAGCGCCGATTGAAACTCAAGCTCTCTTGATTGAAGCTGTTGATGAAATTACAAAAGATCAGACTTCGGTTGATTTGATGAAAACCTGGCTGCTGAAACAAAAACAAACACAGGATTGGAAAACAACCACCGCAACTGCACAAGCTTGTTACGCGCTCTTACTGAGAGGCACAGATTGGCTAGCAGAAACAAAAATGCCAAATATAAAAATCGGGGATACGCAGCTTGAATTGGAAAATAATCCCCAAATTCATATCGAAGAAGGAACTGGTTATTTTAAAACCTCCTGGAAAGGTGATGAAATAAAACGTGAAATGTCTGACATTACTATAACAAATAATAATAATGTTGTTGCGTGGGGTGCAATGTACTGGCAATATTTTGAGCAGCTTGATAAAATTACTTTTTCAGAAACACCTCTAAAAATTAATAAAAAACTGTTTTTAGAAATTGATTCTGAAAGTGGGAAAAAGATTACTCCAATTAATGAAAACACACAATTAAACCCTGGAGATAAAATAATAGTAAGAATCGAAATTAGAGTTGATAGAGTTATGGAATATGTTCATTTGAAGGATATGAGAGCTGCGGGATTGGAGCCAATAAATGTTATATCAACACACAAAAATCAAGACGGTTTATGGTACTACGAAAATACTCGTGACGCTGCTACAAACTTTTTTATTTATCAATTACCAAAAGGAACTTATGTATTTGAATATCCATTAAGAGTTACATATAAAGGTGATTTTTCAAACGGAATCACTACAATTCAATGCATGTATGCACCAGAGTTTTCAAGTCACTCTGAAGGAAGCAGAATAAATATTAGATAAATATTTTTGAGATTAGTTTTGTACTAAATTAAAAATCAGCCACGGATTACACTAATTTGCACAAGAAAATAATTAGCAATAATTCGTGGCAAATGTGTTTTTCAAAACGATTTTCATTCCCAAATCAACTCGATTTACTTATCTTTTCATCAACATTTTAAAAGATTTTTAACAAGGATTTTATATAATGAAAATATTTCTTTTTACTGCTCTATTTATTTCTATTTTAACTTTTACGAATGAAAGTTTTTCCTGCACAAATTTTATAATCACAAAAGGTGCAAGTGTTGATGGCTCCGTAATGGTTACTTACACCGCCGATTCTTATGGTTTTTACGGCGAGCTTTATCATTACCCTGCTGCTGTTTATCAAAACGGTGCGTGGTTAGAGATTTACGAATGGGATACAGGAAAATTTCTCGGAAAAATTCCACAAGCCGCTGTTACCTATAATGTGATCGGAAATATGAATGAACATCAAGTTGTTCTGGGCGAAACAACTTTTGGCGGAAGAGAAGAACTTGGTGTTGCAAATGGAATTATCGATTACGGAAGTTTAATGTACATCGCTTTGCAAAGATCAAAAACTGCACGCGAGGCAATTAAAATTATGACCGAACTTGTAAATGAATATGGATACTACAGCAGCGGTGAATCTTTTTCTGTTGCCGATGCAAATGAAGCATGGATTTTAGAAATGATCGGTAAAGGCGAAGGTAATAAAGGCGCAGTTTGGGTTGCGGTAAAAATTCCGGACGGATACATTTCCGGTCATGCTAATCAATCACGAATAACAACTTTCCCATTAAACGATCCTGAAAATTGTTTGTACTCTCCTGATGTAATTTCTTTTGCAAGAGAGAAGGGATATTTCACAGGTAAAGATTCCGAGTTTAATTTTTCCGATGCATACGCTCCTTTAGATTTTGGTGCGATAAGATTTTGCGATGCAAGAGTTTGGTCGTTGTTCAGAAGATGCAACTCGAGTATGGATAAATATATTTCATACATCAAAGGAGAATCTTTAGAGCGAATGCCTCTCTATATCAAACCGGATAAAAAACTTTCTGTGCACGATGTAATGGGATTAATGCGTGATCACTACGAAGGAACTGAACTTGACATGACAAAAGGAATTGCTGCTGAGCCTTATGATATGCCTTATCGTTGGAGACCTTTATCCTGGAAGTATAATGGTGAAGAATATTTTCACGAGCGCCCAATCTCAACTCCGCAAACAGGGTTTTCTTTTGTATCACAAGCACGAGCAAACATGCCGCGAGAAGTGGGTGGCGTTTTATGGTTCGGAGTAGATGATACTTACTTTACAGTTTACACACCAATGTATGCTTCGATGACACGAATACCATATAACTTTTCACATGGTGTTGGTTCGTTATCAAAATTTAATTGGGATTCTGCTTTTTGGGTTTTTAATTTTGTTGCAAATTTCTCTTATCCCAAATATTCTATTGTAATCGGTGATGTTCAAAAAGTTCAGAATGAGCTTGAAGGAAGATACTTGGCTCAACAGGAGAATATCGAATCAACTGCATTATCACTTCTAAAAAATTCTAAAGGCGAAGCAATTGAATACTTAACAAACCATTCAATTTCATCCGCAGAAAACACATATAAAACATGGAAGCAGCTTGGTGAAAATCTTTTATTAAAATATATGGATGGCATAGCAAAAACTGAGTTCTTTAAACCAAAAAATATTGGTTATCCGGATGAGTTTAAGAAAATGATTGTTGAAGAATCAGGTGAATCTTTAAAAATAAAAAACATCACAACAGATAACACAGTTGCGTACAATGAGAATATTAAAAAAGCAGATGAGTTTTTGAATCAAAAAAAATATGAAGATGCAAAATCATTTTATGAGAAGGCGTTAGTATTAAAACCTGGGGAAGAATATCTTAAAAATCAAATCGATAAAATCAATACTATACTTAGTACAATTGAAGATTTACACAAAAATACTTTTTAAGCAAGGAGTAATTATGAGCGAAATTAAAAAAGAAGAAAATAAATTTGAGAGTGAAATTAAATTTCTAGATTTAATTTATACCGATATGATTGAAGCGCTTCATCAAAAACCGGACGAAAATGATATTGAAGGAATGCGGCTTTATCTGGATAACATTTGGGGTGTATTTAATCGAACGGTTTTTAGGGTTACAGAAATAAAAAACAATTTGCAGAAAGATCAAAAGTTGATTCACGAAACCTGGAATCCACCTGCATAGTTTTATGTTCTTTAATCTTCCAATTTAACAAAGTACGCTTTGTAATTTTATAAATCGTCAGTCTGAGCGGACCTGCCTGCCGGTAGGCAGGGACGAAGACGAACGTTTATAAGGATCGATCGCGATAACGGTTTTTTTTTCATCAATCAATCTTTACTAAAGTGGAGGAAATAGAAAAGGTTTCATTCAACAAACACAAAACTTTTTTGTAATTTTGAACTGTACATTTTTTGAATTTTAGGAGTTACAATGGCTCAAGAAGTAAAACTTGGTGATAAGCCTGATCTAATAAAAGATTTTTCTGTTCCAACATTTGAGGAATGGAAAAATCAAGTTGAAAAAGATTTAAAAGGCGAATCCTTCGATAAAAAACTTATCACAAAAACTTATGAAGAAATTAATCTTCAACCTCTCTACACATCAAACGATATAAAAGATTTACCACAACTAAATAACTTTCCGGGATTTACTGATTATCTTCGCGGAAATTTTGCTTCAGGATTTAATGGACGCGAATGGGAGATCTCTCAAGAATACAATCAGGCACTTCCGGAAGAGATGAATGAGGCTTTACGATATGATCTAAAGCGCGGTTTAAATTCGATCAATATTGTTTTAGATAATCCAACACAGCTTGGATTGGATGCCGATCAATCTAAAACCGGAGAAGTAGGCAAAGATGGTTTATCAATTTCCGGCGTTAGAAAAATGCAAATTCTTTTTAAAGATATTGATTTAGCAGCACACCCAATTAATATTAGCGGTGGATTTTCATCTCTGCCCGTTGCACTTTTATTCAATGCGTATGCAAATGAAACAAGAAATAGCTTGATGAACATTAAGGGATCAATCACATCTGATCCTTATGAATATCTTTTAACAAAAGGCAAACTTCCAGTTTCACTTAATCAGATTTTTGATGAAATAAAACTATCAACTGAGTTGATGATCAATTCAAACTCAGCTTTAAAAACGATTGGTGTAAACGGATTTATTTATAATAATTCTGGCGCAAATGCTGTTCAAGAGCTTGCGTTTACCTTTGCTGCCGCAGTTGAATATTTAAATGAAATGCTTCAACGCGGATTAAAACCTGATGATACTGCAAAAAGAGTTAAGTTCACATTTGGCATTGGTTCATTCTACTTTATGGAAGTTGCGAAGCTTAGAGCAGCAAGAATACTTTGGAGTAAAATTCTTGAAGCCTACGAAGCAAAAGAAGAAAACCGAAAAATATTTATACACGCAAAAACAACTCAATTTAATCAAACCTATTTTGATCCATTTGTAAATTCACTTCGTACAACTACTGAAGCTTTTTCGGCTATTGTTGGTGGAGTTGATTCAATTCATACGAATACTTACGATGAATCATTTAATGTTTCAGATGATTTTTCAAAACGACTTGCACGCAACACTCAAATTATTTTAAAAGAGGAATCTCATCTTGATCAGGTTATTGATCCAGCAGGCGGATCTTTCTTTATTGAAAAGTTAACGGATGATATTGCACAAGCTGCATGGAAGTTATTCCAAACGGTTGAAGACAAAGGCGGAATGTTAAAAGCAATTCAATCCGGTTTTGTTCAGGATGAAATTGCCAAAGTTGCAGAAGCAAAGAAAAAAGATTTTGCAAAACGTAAAACGGTTTTAGTTGGAACAAATATGTATGCAAATCCAAAAGAAGAATTGCTGGAAAAAAAGAAAATTGATTACGATGCTATCCATAAAAAGCGAGTTGAGTATATTCAGAAATATAGAATTGCAGGTGAAGATATAAAGCACGCTAATATTATGGAGAAGCTGCAAAAAATTTCTGATACAAAATCTTATGATTTAATTGATATTGCAGTTGAGGCTCTTCTTGAAGGTGCATCGCTTGGTGAGATTTCAAAATCAATTCGTGCTTCGTCTGAAAAAGGATTTGAAGTGAAACCACTGACTCAATTTAGGTTAGCAGAAATGTTTGAGAACTTAAGAATTGCATCCGATAACTTTAAAAAGAAAACCAGCAATAAACCAAAAGTATTTCTGGCTACGATGGGTTCATTAAAACAATTTAAAGCTCGTGCAGATTTTTCACGTGCATTTTTTGAAGTTGGTGGATTTGAAATTGTTTATCCAAATGGATTTGCAGCAGCAGATGAAGCAATAAAATCAGCATTGGAATCTAATGCACAAGCGGTAGTTATTTGCTCAACTGATGAAACTTATCCTGAACTTGTTCCGCAGCTTGTAAAAGGAATAAAAGAAAAATCAAAAGATGTTGTAGTGATACTTGCCGGTTATCCAAAAGATCAAATTGAGGAACATAAAAAATCTGGTGTTGATGATTTTATTTATCTTGGATCTGATGCTCAAAAAGTTCTTTCAACTTTATTGAATAAAATCGTTGTGTCACACTGAGCGAAGT
>JAGOXU010000075.1 GCA_018059515.1 Ignavibacterium sp. | reverse complement strand
CAGGATCGCATCTGTTAAAAGCATTAGTTAAAGATACAGAAGCGCTTGAAAAAGTATTATCAGAAATCCAATCCTGGCAGGGAGTAACAGGTACGCAAACTACTTACGTTCTTTCTACAGTTAAAGAAACTTTTGAAATTAATGTTTAATGTGTCTCAAGAAACAATTAGAAAATATAAATGTCACACGTAGCCTGTCGAAGTGTGATAATAAAATAAAGAATGTCATCCTTCGACAAGCCCAGGATGACAGTGCAGAATTGAATAATCATTTTCATTACATAAAATCATAAAGGAAACTATATGGCAAAAAGTTCTAATGGGGCAGTTGAAAAGGTGCTCAAGTTTATAAAAGATAACGGGATAAAATTTGTGGATTTGAAGTTTATGGATTTTCCCGGGCAGTGGCAGCATTTTACAGTTCCTGTCACACATTTTGATGCCGGATCATTTGAAGACGGATTCGGATTTGATGGTTCATCAATCCGTGGATGGAAACCGATACACGAAAGTGATATGCTTTTAATGCCCGACCCTGAAACAATGTTTGTAGATCTTTTTATCGAAGCACCTACACTAAGTTTAATCTGTGATGTTTATGAACCTGCGACAAAGGAAAAATATTCGCGCTGCCCTCGTAACATTGCTCAAAAAGCCGAAGCGTATCTTATCTCAACTGGAATTGCAGACACTGTTTACTATGGACCAGAAGCGGAGTTTTTTGTTTTTGATGATGTAAGATTTGATTCACAACCGAACGGAAGTTTTTATGTTGTGGATTCGATAGAAGGAAAATGGAACAGCGGAAGAGAAGAAAATCCCAACCTTGGGTATAAGCCAAGATTTAAAGAAGGATATTTTCCTGTGCCGCCAACAGACTCCTTAATGGATTTAAGAAACGAAATGGTAACTAATTTAATTAATTGCGGTATTGATGTAGAAGCACAGCATCACGAAGTTGCAAGCGGCGGGCAGTGTGAAATTGATTTGCGTTTTGCACCACTTGTAAAGGCTGCTGATCAGCTATTAATGTTTAAGTATATCGTTAAGAACACTGCAAAAAAGAATAACAAAACTGTTACTTACATGCCCAAACCTATTTACGGTGATAACGGTAGCGGTATGCATGTTCATACGTCACTCTGGAAAAAAGGCAAACCATTGTTCGCGGGTTCCGGTTATGCTGGATTAAGCGAAATGGGATTATACTTTATTGGTGGATTGTTAAAACATGCTGGTAGCTTACTTGCCTTTACAAATCCAACAACAAATTCTTACAAAAGATTAGTGCCTGGTTTTGAAGCTCCAGTTAATCTTGCTTACTCACAAAGGAACAGAAGTGCCTCAATCAGAATTCCAATGTACTCATCTTCACCAAAATCAAAACGTGTTGAGTTCAGATGCCCTGATGCTTCCGGTAATCCTTATCTCGGATTTTCTGCAATGCTTATGGCTGGATTGGATGGAGTGATAAACAGGATTGATCCGGGTGAGCCGCTTGATAAAGATATTTATGATATGGAACCTGAAGAATTGAAAAATGTTCCTTCAACTCCAGGTAGCTTAGAAGCTGCATTAAAGGCTTTGGAAAACGATTACGAATATTTATTAAAAGGCGATGTTTTTACAGAAGATGTAATTGAAACCTGGATAAAATATAAGATGGATAAAGAAGTAAAGCCAATGGCGCTTCAACCACACCCTTATGAGTTTGGTTTGTATTATGATGTATAATTATAGAACTTAAATTTAATCTTAAATAAAGTATAAATTTTCTGTTAGCCCACTAATGTTAAATGTGTGGGCTATTTTTTTTGCATACAATGTATTGAAGTATTCTTAAAATCATTTTATTTGAAACCTTTGAGGTTTCAAATTTTACGTGAGTTGACTAATTAAATCAAAAATGAAACAAAAATCCTAAAAGTTGCGCCAAAAGTACAATCAATTTTTCTTATTGAGTTTTAGATTTGAACCGTTCATTTATCAACTTAATTCAGGATGGTTTGGTTCTAATACAATTCCATTCGGATTATTATTTTATTCATATTTTTAAGGAGCTATTCAATGAGAAGCACAATTTCTTTTTTTGTACTAATAACAATTTTTGTTATGGGTATAAGTAATTTTAGTTACTCACAATCCGGAGATCTTTATGATTCCGGAACAGTTTGGTCTTGCACTTTTATAAGAACAGGTGCAAATGTTACAGATGACTATCTTAAAGGACTTAAAAATACCTGGGATGCAACAATGAAAGAAGCTGTTAAAGCAGGAATTGTAAAATCTTATAAAATACTACTCGGTAATGCAGCTAACCAGGAAGATTTCAATCTTATATTAATGATCGAAAATGAAAATATGGCTTCATTCGATCCGAATCCAACCAGAAAAGCAAAGATGGATGAGATTGAAAAAAAGATTAGCGAAAACATGAAAGGTGAATTTGAGAAAACCGTTTCTAATTATGAAAATATAAGACAATTGCTCGGAACAAAATTGATGAGAGAGATTAAATTGAAATAAAGAAATATTTTCAATTTCACTTTTAACCCTTGTTGATAATTTGATTAGTAAAAT
Organism: Ignavibacterium sp.; assembly: GCA_018059515.1. Lineage (GTDB taxonomy): Bacteria > Bacteroidota > Ignavibacteria > Ignavibacteriales > Ignavibacteriaceae > IGN3. Next base: position 11,478 of record JAGOXU010000075.1, on the reverse strand, counting down.
TAATCTATTAGCAAGGGTTATTAAATTAATCTTGATTTATTTTGTTTTATAATACTTACCGGTTTGATAACCACTTTTTCCAAACATCCGGTTGATAACCAAGTGTAACCAATCTTTCATTTCTAACAATTGGAGTTTTTAGAAGTAAAGGATCGGATAACAATTCTTCTTCAATATCAAAAACCATAAACTGCATTCCCCGGTCTTTAAATCTTTTACTTTTGTTATCAATTAAATCATCCAATGGAATAACACGAGAAATATTTTCAAGCTCGCCTTTTGCTAACCCTTTTTCAGTTAAATCTCTAAAGTGAAATGGAATTCTTCTCTCTTTGAAATAGCGTTCTGCTTTTTGTGTTTCTTTACACTTCTTTGTGCCGATTATTTGGATGTTCATGATAAGAATTAATTTTTTGTTTATTATAAATCCTAAAATAAAAAATACTTTATCAACATTGCAGTCAACAATCTTCGGTCTTTTATAATCTTTCATTTTCTTGATAATTGAAGTAAATTACTAAGTAAAGAATCTTAAAAGAGTTAAAAATGGACTATAAAGGATTAAATAATAAATTTGAATCATTGCCTGCTGAAGCACAAAAACAAGTTATTGCGTTTATTGATTTTCTAAAGAACAAATACGAACCTAGAAAAAAGAGGGCTTTGGATAAAGAAAAGATTTCAAATAAAAAGTTTATAGGTATCTGGAAAGATAGAGTTGACCTTGAGGAACGCTCAAAGTGGGTTAGAAATATCAGAAAAAACGAATGGGAAAAAATAAGTGAGTGAATTACTAATAATTGATACTGATATTCTTATTGATATAGGTAGAAATAATAAAGTTGCAATCGAACGGCTAAAATTAGAAAAAGATAAATATGAATTAGCTGTAAGCGTTATTACTGAGATGGAATTAGTAATTGGCTGCAGAAATAAAACTGAATTAAAATATGTTGAACAGTTTTTAGAGGGTTTTGAAATCTTAAGTTTAAACTTAGAAATTTCAAGAAAAGCAGTTGATCTTTTAAAACAATATCGTTTAAGTCATGGATTATTAATTGCGGATAGTTTAATCGCCGCAAAAGCAATAATTTTTAACGCAGCATTATTAACAAAGAATCAAAAAGATTTTAAGTTTATTAAAGGGTTAAGATTCTTAAAATATCCATAATAATTTTTCTAAATCTCGCCATATAATATAGCTTCCAAATCACATCATAAATTTTTAATTTACAATCAGTTTATAATCAAATTGGAATCAATCGATGAAAAAGACTTTACTTAAAATCACATCTCTTTTATTTTTTATTCTATTTACAAATCTTATTACAGCTCAAACTAATTATGGAATAAATCCTGATACAGTTAAAGCACAAAAGTTTGATATGGGAAAAATGTGGACGTTTGAAAATCCACCGCTTGATTATTTTGAAAAGGAATATGAGTTTAAACCTACCGCAGAACTTTTAGAAAAATTTCAAAAGAGCGCATTAAAATTTGGTAACGGCTGCTCTGCTTCTTTTGTTTCGGAAGATGGTTTGATAATGACGAATCATCATTGTGTGCGCGGCATTCTTCCCAATGTTCAGAAAGATGAAGAAAATATTTTACGCGATGGTTTTTTTGCCAATACTTTGGAAGATGAAAGAACAGTTCCAAGCCTTAAGGTTGAACAATTAATAATTATAAAAGATGTTACTAAAGAAATTCAATCCGCAATGGATGAAGTTAAAAGTGATTCAAATAAAATTAATGTTCGAGATCAAAAAATAGATGAGTTAAAAAAGGAATATTCCAAACAAAATCCTGAACTTGTTTTTAAAGTAATTTCACTTTATAACGGCGGCAAATATTCTTTATACGGATACAAAGTTTATGATGATATTCGTTTAGTTTTTGTTCCTGAACTATTTGTTGCAAAGCTTGGCGGCGATCCAGATAATTTTACTTATCCGCGTTACGGTTTAGATTGTGCATTCCTTCGTGCTTATGAAAATGGCAAACCAATTAAATCAGATTTTTATTTTGGCTGGAGCAATGAAGGTGTTGTTGAAGACCAGCCTGTGTTTGTTGTTGGAAATCCGGGCAGCACTGATAGAATAAATACTATGGCGCAAATTGAATATGCAAGAGATGTTCGCTACCCAATGATTGTCGGGATGTTTCAATCAATGTATAACATTTATGAAAAAATGGTTACCGAAACAAATGCAGAAGATTTTAATTTGATTGCAAGGCTCTATTCATTTGGTAATGCACTTAAAGTTTATTCAGGTACATATAAAGCTTTGCTGGATCCATTTTTAATCGCACGTAAAAAAGATTTTGAAAAGAATTTTAGAACGGCAGTTAATAACAATACCGAATTAAATAAAAAGTATGGGAATATCTGGAATGAAATTGAAAACTCAAGAAATCTTGCAAGAAAAGATGCAAATAAAATTTATGCATACACAATAGGTTTTTATTCGCCTCAATATTTTTTTATTGCCAGAAATCTTATCAATTATGGCAAACAATTAAAGAATGATGAAATCACAAAAGAAAAATATGATTCATTATCTGCACAATTATTCCCGAAAAATTTAGATGAAGAGTTACAAAAACAATTGCTGCATATTCAACTTAACATTATAAAAAACAATCTACCTGATAATCATAAAATTGTTAAAGAATTAATTGGTGATAAAACAATTGAACATGCTGCAAAAGATATAATTGCCAAATCTGAACTTACTAACAATAAAAAACTTTTAGAATTGGCTGAAGGTGGATATGAATCAGTTCTAAATTCAAGCGACCCTTTCATTTTTTATATTCTAAATACACAGGATGAATTGAAAAAAATGCAGGATGAAAATCAAGCAAGAAATAATAAAGAAGAAATTTTAAATCAAATGTTGGGTGAAGTATTATACAAAGTTTATGGCGATGCAATTCCTCCTGATGCAACAGGTACTTTACGTTTGGCAGATGGAATTGTGAAAGGGTATGACTACAATGGAACGCGTGCACCAATCAAAACAACTTTTTACGGTGCGCTGGATCGTTATTATTCTTTTGATAAAAAATTTCCATTCAATCTTCCTGATTATTTTGAAAATCTTCCAAAAGAATTTGATCCCTCAACGCCATTAAATTTTGTAAGCACAAATGATATTGTTGGCGGAAATTCAGGAAGCGCTGTTGTAAATACTCAGGCTCAAATTGTTGGTTTAGCTTTTGACGGAAATATAGAAAGTCTGCCAAGTAATTTTATCTACACCACTGAAGCAAACAGGACAGTTTGTGTAAGTGCACTTGGAATGATGGAAGCTATTCGAGATTTGTACAAAGCAACTCGTTTAAGTGATGAGTTATCAAATGGAAGAATGAAATAATATGTACTGGATAATTTTATTTATTGCCGGTTTGTTTGAAGTTGGCTGGGCAATTGGTCTAAAATACACCGAAGGATTTACAAAATTATTGCCGTCGGTACTCACTGTTGCTTGTATGATAATTAGTATGGGATTGTTAGCTTATTCAATAAAACATCTTCCAATCGGAACTGCTTATGCAATATGGACAGGCATTGGTGCGGTTGGAACTGCGGTGTTGGGAATTATTTTATTTAGCGAATCAAAAGAATTAATTAGAATATTTTTCATCTTTCTAATTGTTGTAGGGATAGTTGGATTAAAAATATTTTCAGGTCAATCTGAAGCCTGAAAAGGTTTTAAAACAACTCCAATTTTAAAGAGTTCATTAAACAACTGCTCTGTTAAAATGATATTATCTTCAATGTTAAACCCGGCATTGTTAAGGCACTTAGCAAGCCAGGTATTGCAAGTGTTTAATAGATGATAAGACTCAACTGCCTTAAAAAAGATTATTTTCCCTTCTGCCTGCTTGCTTAAAATTATTGATTGATTGTTATCTTGAAGAAGAAAGGAATCATTTATAAAATTCAGAATAATAAGCAGTTGTTCTCTGGTTATATCTAATTCAATTACAACTTCCGAAAAATTAAAATACTCCTCTATAGTAAGATTTATTCCTTCAACCCTTAATGCACTTGGTGTCGAATAGAACAATGCTCTAAATGCAAGTCCAGAATCAAAACCGGGATATCGATAAAATTCCTCGTCACCCCATCCAATATCAATAAGTTTATAATCTTTAAAACGGTTGAATTCTCTAAAAATTTGTGAATCGAGATCAGCAGAATTAAAGACAATTGCAGTATGCCAGTTCTGTTTTATAAAATGGATTTTATAATTGTCTTTGTCATGTTTAATAGCCTTACCGGCAAAAAAAGTCGGTGAGGTGTTTAAAAAGAAGAAAATGAATAGAAAAATTATTAAGTTATAAGTGTTCAAAACTTGTTATTAATTTTAATTTAAAGAGGTCTTGGTTTGAACCTAAATTTTTACCGCTATATAATAACACTTTCTATTGTTTGTTTCATCTCAATAATTAATTTTAATTCTTTTGCTCAGGATAAGAACGGTAAATATACCATTGTTATTCATGGCGGTGCGGGATATTTTGCTAAAGAATCATCGGTTGAATTAAAACAACAATACATCAATTCTTTAACTGAAGCTGTAAACATCGGGAAAAATATTTTATCAAGCGGCGGAACAAGTTTAGATGCTGTTGAAAAAACAATTAACTATTTAGAGAACAATATTCTTTTTAATTCCGGTAAGGGCGCTGTCTTCACATCGGAAGGGAAGCACGAACTTGATGCATCCATTATGCAAGGAAAAGATTTATCTTGTGGCGCTGTTGCAGGAGTAACAATTATTAAAAATCCAATTTCGCTTGCAAGATTAGTGATGGAAAAAACTGAGCACGTTTTATTTGCAGGCAAAGGTGCCGATGATTTAGGAATTGAGTTGGGAGTTGATATTGTTCCCAACTCATATTTCCACGATTCAACTCGCTATCAAAAATGGCTCAAATCAAATTTAAAGCAAGAAGGTGAAACTGTGGGATGCGTTGCTCTCGATCAATATGGAAATATTACTGCAGGAACATCAACCGGCGGAAGACAAAATAAAATGCCGGGAAGAGTTGGTGATTCACCTATTATTAGTGCCGGAACTTATGCAAACAACAATTCGTGTGGTGTGTCTGCAACGGGTTTCGGTGAACTTTTTATCCGTAACACAGTAGCATTTAATATTTCTGCGTTGATGGAATATAAAGGTTATACTCTTAAGCAAGCTTGCGATGAGATGATATTTAAAAGATTGCCTGCAGGCAGCGGCGGAATAATTGCGATAGATAAAAATGGAAATTTTGAAATGCCATTCAATACTGAAAGTATGTTCCGTGCTGTTGCAAACACTGATGGTGATTTTAAAGTTGAAATATGGAAATGAAATCTCAATATAATAATATTTAACAGGTGGAGGAATTATGCGACCGAATAAGGGTGATTATAATGAATATTATCAACAGTACATTGATCTTATTAAAGGTGATGATATTTTTAGGATTCTTATCGAACAAAATTTAGAATCGCAAAACATTCTTAATTCGTTTTCTGAAAGTAAAGGTAATTATAAGTATGCGGAAGGGAAGTGGACAGTTAAAGAAGTTATTGGACATTTAATAGATGTTGAAAGAATTTTTGCATATAGGGCACTGTGCATTGCACGCAGTGAAAAACAATCACTCCCTGGTATGGATCAAAATTTATATGTTGCTAACGGTAAGTTTAACAAGCGTCAACTTTTTGATTTAAACTATGAGTATAGATTGCTTCGTGAATCAAACATTTTATTATTTGGCAGTTTTGATAAGTCTGTTTTACAGAACCGAGGCACTGCAAGCGGTTATGAAGTTACAGTTTTGGCTTTGATGTTTATGACTGCCGGACACGAGAAACATCACTTAAAAGTTTTAACAGAAAAGTATATGTAACAAATTAAAAGACAATCTAAATCACTTTATAAATTGCATCCAATATTTTTTGCGTGGCACCAATATTTGAGTGAACATAGTTTGCAGAAATTTGTCCTGCCTGTTTCCTATACTCATCGTCTGAAAATAATTTTCTTAAATTTCTGTAAGCCTGCTTTTTATTATTAACAACAATTCCGCCGCCAATTTCAGCTAACTTTATTGCTTCCTGCGAGTTTTGAATTTTGGGACCAAACATTACCGGAACACCATAAACAGCGGCTTCCAGCACGTTATGAATATTTTGTTTAAAACTTCCGCCCACATAAGCAACATCAGCGTAAGCATAAAGCGTTAAAAGTATGCCTATTGAATCAACAATAATTACTCGTTCATCAGAATAATTGTTAAGATGCGAAAAACGAATTGTTTTTAATTTGCCGCTAAATTCATTTTCAATCTTTTCAAGATGAAGCAAGGTTGGTTCGTGCGGCGCTACAATCATAATTACGTTCTCATCCACCTTAGCAAGTTTAAGAAAAGCGGGGAAAATAACTTCTTCATCCTGCTCCCATGTACTGCCTGCTATAAAAATTTTCTTATTTTTTATAGCATTATAACTTATCAATCGTTTTTCTTTTGCCAATAAACTGCGTTGATGAACTCTATCAAATCGTGTATCGCCCACAGCTTTAACTTTATTATCATCAAACCCAAATGATTTAAATTCTTTTGCATCAGACTCTGATACCGTTAAAATGTTTGTAAAATATCCAAACAAAATTTTGTGAAAAGAATTTGCCAGCGGATATTTTCTTGGCGAATCACTCCTAAGTGTTGCATCAACTAAATATATTGGAATATTTTTTTTGTGTAATTCATTAATAATATTTGGCCAAACATCATATCGCATAATAACGGCAAGAGTAGGATTTGTAATTGAAATAAATCTTTCCGCATTGGCTTTTGTATCAAAAGGAATGTAGGAAATCAAATCAGCGTGCGGATATTTTTTTGAATTTTCATAACCTGACGGTGAGAAAAAAGTTATAAGTACGTTTACGTTTTTATCTTCTTTTAGTTTTTCAATAATTGGTTTTGCCTGCTCAAACTCTCCCAACGAAGATGAATGAAACCAAATTAGTTTTTTCTTTTTATTTATTGAAGTAGCATTTAATATCAGTTCTTCATAAACTCTCTTTCGCCCCTTTATTCCGGTTCGGATTTTTTTATTAAAGAATCCGGCAAACCGTAGTGCTGAATAGAGAATCGGTAAAACTATAAAGTTGTAAAATATGTTAAATAAAAAATTCATAAGTGTTAGATAATCGAAATTATTTTTTCAAATACAAAATCCGGTTTAATTAATTTCATACATTTAAAATGTTTTTTAGGGCAACTACTTCTTCCGATGTGTGTGCACGGACGGCATTTTAAGGATTTGATTTCTAAGATTAAATTTTTGCAGTTGTATGGTGTAAATCCAAATTCTTTTACGGTTGATCCGAATATTGCGACTACTTTTGTTCCAACTGCGGCGGCTGTGTGCATTAAACCGGAATCATTACAAACAACGGCTTTGCATAATTTCATATCGGCTGCTGTTTGTAAAATTTCATCAGAGTTAGAAGCATCAATCGAACCCGGAATCTCTTTTGAAATTTCTAAACATAATTCTTTATCCATCTTACCGCCGAATAAAACTATTGTGTAGCCCGCTTTAGTTAGCTTGTTACCTAACTCAATAAAATATTCTTTAAGCCAGCGTTTAGTATAATGGCGCGCGCCCGGACAAAATCCAATAAAATTATTTTTGTTGATTAATCTACCATCAGTTGTTTTATCAGAAAAAAGTTCTAAGCCTTTATCATCTAATTTAAACTCAGGAATTGTATTTGCATATCTAACCGGAATCTGCGGCTCGTTTTTTAGTCTGTTAATTTTAAAATTAACTAATAAAAATTTTTGCCAGTTTTTTTTTGAAAATCTAAAAACTTTAGGATTATTATTTGAAATGATTTTTTTTGACCTAAGATTATTTTGTAAATCAATAATCAAATCGTAATCAGTTTTTTTTATATCAGCAAGTGTGGTAAGATTATCTTTTTCATCTCTTTTAAATTTAAATACTTTATTTAAATGTGGATTAAGTTTTAAAAGATCCGAATATTCTACGCGTACTATATAATCAATTTCAATTTTAGGATATTGATTTTTTAACGATCGAACGAACGGAGTTGTTAACAGAATATCGCCAAGTGAGCTTAATCTGATAATGAGAACTTTATTTAATTTTGATAAATCTAACTTTGTCAAGAAAATCTTTATAAAATGTTTTGCCTAATTTATCATTTCGCAAACTTATATCCACAAATTGATTTGAACTTTTTGTTTTAGTGCCTAATTTTAGACCATAAATTTATAAGGAAATAATTATGACGACTTTGCCTCCCCCAAAAGTAAAAAAATCACCTGAAGATTCGATTGAATCAAAAGTTTATGCAATGATAGAAACTTTTAAAGAAAACATTCCAATTCCAAATGATAGATACAGATTATCATATTGCATGTTAAAATATTTAAATGGCGAAGGTGATACGCCGATTATAACTCTAAAAACATCAAAGATAAATTTTGAAGGAATATCGAGAGAAGAACTTGCAAAAAAACTTGATGCGGAATTAGCAAAGATTAAATAGCTAAATATAGATGTGATTTTATTAGACGAAACCTTCGAAGTTTAAAAACCTCGAAGGTTTTTATTTTTGAAAAAAACTTTAAATCGAAGTTGAAATACCAATTCTGTGTAATCCACCGACTGATCCCAGTGATGAAAAGCCATAATCAAATTGGTAATCTGAAACCTTAACACCTAAACCCACATTAAATCCGGCTATGCCAGCAGTTGTACCAATTTTAAATTCTGTGCGGCGTTCGTTGTTATACCCAAATCTAAGTTTCATAACTTTGCTAAGAGTAAACTCTGCACCAACATTAAAAGCTTTAAACTTATCTGCAAAATCATCGCGCTTCTCGTTTAGTTTATGAAAATCAAGTGAAAGACGGAGTGGAAGGTTTTCTAATCTTTTTGAAACTCCAACCGAAATATCCAGCGGCAAATCTTCTGAGGTCGTGTAATATTTTGAAACCTGTCCCCCTAGATTCATTACTGAAAAACCAAAGCTCCAGTTTTTATCGGGAATTGCATAATGCAATCCTAAATCAACTGCTAATGCTGTAGATGATCGGCTTTCAATTCCGGAATAAATAAACTTTGCATTAGCGCCATAATAAAAATTATCATCAAGCTGATTTGCATAACCAATAACAAAAGCCATTTCTCCCGCACCAAAATCACCGGTTTTATTTCCAGACTCATCTGCACCCTCAAAGTTGCCGTAATTAATATATTTAATTGCTGCGGCAAATCTTCCGATACCTTCAAACTGTGCCGAGTATGCAAGGCTTGCAAGATTTATATCCATTAAATGTTTTACAAAAGAAAACGAAGCCGGGCTGCCTTCTAACAATTTTATTCCTGCAGGATTATAGAAAATCACATCAGGATCGTCGTCATTAGAAACAAAACTTCCGCCAAGTGCGCCTGCGCGTGCGCTTCCATCAAGGCGAAGAAAATCAAAAGTATTTTGCTGGCTATATGCAATACTGCTAAACATAATTAAGGTAAGCGATAAAAAGATGACCTTGTTCATTAATTCTCCAAAATTTCTGTAGCTATTTAAGTATAACCTAAAATAAAGGCAAGGGGAAATTGTTTTCTCATATCCCTATTATGTAGTGCTGATTTTTTGCAACTAGCCTCTTATTACTTATGGCTTAGTAATTTTTTACCGACATTTTTGTCTTTGGCTTTTTTTTTGATTTTCTTTTCAGGTATTTTATAGCGTGATTATTGCAAAGATAATAATGAGGAGAAGAACATTATGAAAACCAAAATTTATAATTCTTCTTGTAAAATCCCTTCTAAATTTTGTGGTTATAACTACAACCACCAAAAATTCCATTTATTATGTATAAACTTTAAGGGTGTAAAAATGAAATCTTATCTAATACTATTTTTAATAATTTTAACTGGATTTATTTATGCTCAAGAACCCTATCCTCTAAAGCTAGGTAATAGTTGGACTACAAGAGATTTTTTCTTTAGACCTGACCATAAAATTACAGTTGTTGATTCTAACATTATTATAAATAATAAAAAGTATTATGAAATCTATAGTTTGTTTATAAATACCCCATTTACTTATTACTCGCGACTTCGAGAAGATGGATATTATGTAGATTTTGATAGCGTTAGTTTAAGCGAAAGGATTTACTTTAAAGAAAATCCTAAAATAGGCGATTATTGGTATAATGAATACTTCGGTGGTTATAGAAATCATTATACAGTAATTGACACGGGTTATTATTTAATATTTGGAAGAAGTACTAAATTTTTTCTTGTTTTTGTAACCGATAGTATGCTCTCTGATAATGAATATTACTGGTCTGAAGACTTTGGATTATTACAATACACTGTTGAAGACCCAAATGCGGGCAATTTATATTGGCTGTCTGGTTGTTTGATAGATGGAGTTGTGTACGGAGATACTTCATTAAACCCGGTTTCAGTTGATGATAATGAGCAACCACCCAAAGATTACATACTTAAGCAAAATTATCCCAATCCTTTTAACCCTTTAACTACTATAGATTTTTATTTACCCTATCGAAGCTGGGTACAACTAAAAATTTATGATTTACTTGGTAATGAAATTGCTGAATTAGTAAATGAGGAAAAAGACGCGGGTAATTATCAAGTACGTTTTAATGGCAGCGAACTCTCAAGTGGAATTTATTTTTATAAACTAACCACTCCTGGCTTTACAAAGGCTCGTAAAATGATTCTGACGAAATAGAGTAGGGGCATTTAAATAAAAAAAATTAACAACACTTAAATAAGAAGGTGATTTTAATAAAGTCGCTTTTTGGTTTCTACAAAATTCCTTTTAATCTAATGAAACTTCAGTGACTAAAATCTCATCTAAATTATGTGAATCCGGTTTAACTTGATTCATCAATTTTTACAATTTAACTTTGAAATATAAAAACGGAGAATTGATAATAAATGAACGGACTTAAAACTGTATTTCTAATGTCTGCTATGATGGCGCTTTTTCTGCTGGTTGGCTATGCAATTGGCGGAAAATCAGGAATGACAATAGCGTTTGTGTTTTCACTTGCAATGAATTTTGGTTCATATTGGTTTTCGGATAAAATAGTACTAAAAATGTACCGCGCTCAACCGATTACAAGAGAGCAATCACCAAAATTTTATGATATGATTGAACAGCTTGCACAAAATGCAAATCTGCCAATGCCAAAGGTTTACATCATTAATGATCCAACCCCAAATGCTTTTGCAACTGGCAGAAATCCCAAAAACGCGGCGGTAGCTGCAACAACCGGAATTTTGCAGGGATTAACAAATGATGAACTTGCTGGAGTTATGGCACACGAACTTGCTCACGTTAAACATCGAGATATTTTAATTAGCACAATTGCCGCAACCTTGGTAGGAAC
>JAGOXU010000074.1 GCA_018059515.1 Ignavibacterium sp. | reverse complement strand
TGTATATAGAATACCTCCAACAATTATAGCAGTTAAAACTGAGTAAAGTACAGATGTTGAACCTGAACCTTTTCCGAGTGCAAAAAATATTTGTTCATACCAGGGAAATGATGAAATATTTTCTACCTGTCCCCAGCCGGTAAAAACCAGCATAAGCGGCATCATCCCAACCATAACTGCAATTGGAATAATCATATTCATAGCACGCGCTTTAACGTTTTCTTTTTTTTCTAAGGAAACAACATCGGAAGAAATAAGTGGAACTGCACCATCACGAATTACTTTTCCTTCATTAATTGCGCGCTCCTCTGCTTTTTTCATCGGGCCAAAATCTTTTCCGGATAGAATTATAAACAAAACCATTCCCATCGCAAGCATTGGATAAAAGTTAAAAGGGAACGCATATATCAAAACTGTTAGTGGATTACTGAAGCCTTGTGCAGCTATCAAACCCATAATATATGCTCCCCATGCGTTTAACGGAATTAAAATACAAGTTGGTGCAGAAATTGAATCACCAATGTATGCAAGTTTTTCTCGTGGAATTTTAAGCCGATCAAAAATTGGTCTAAACACTGTTCCGACTGTGAGAGTATTAATACTCGACTCAACAAAAATTGCTGTGCCAGTAGCCCAAGCGAGTAACTGAACAATCTTTCTGCTGTTACCAATCTTTTTATTCTCTAAATAAATTAAAAATTTATTTATAAGATTTACAAATCCCGCAACTCCGCCCGATCTTTGAATGAACGCGATTAATGCTCCAACAAGACAACTGAACATAATAGTTCGTGTATTACTGGCATCGGCAAATACATCAACAAGTGCCTGGATAGTTGCAATTGTACCGGTTAATAAATTTCCACCGCTAAGTATTATCCATCCAAGCCAGATTCCAAAAAGAAGTGATACAAAAACCTGGCGCGTTTTTATTGCAAAGATGATTGCAAGTACGGGAGGCAATAAAGACCAGAATCCATAATGTTCCATAAACCAACTTTATTTGTTGCAAGAAATAATTATGAAAAAATTTAATACATGTTTAAATAAACAAATCTAAATTAAAGAAAACGATTTTAATATCTTCGAAAATTCTGATATTAAAATATTGATTTTATTATGGAGATAAAACAAAAATCGATTGAAGTAAGATTTCTTATGCTGTAAATTGCCATAGTATTTTTTTATGAATTAATTACAAAATTGAAATAGTATGATAAAATTTGATGAGCTTTCAAATGAAGCTGCTGAAAAGATTCTTAATTCTGAGGTAAGCTCTCCACTAAAAGAATTCTTAAACTCTTCGATAAAACTAACTGCCGAGAAAGTTGACTATTACAATAATTTTGGTTTTGTAAAAATTGAAAATGTTGTTGAGGCAGATTTTTTACCTGAAGTAAAAAAAATAATTGAATCTTCCGTGCTATTAAGAAAAGGTAAAGATGAAAGAGAGTTGAAGGATAAATCACAGTACGAACAATCATTACTTCAATGCGGGTTTTTATGCTGGGATTTTTATGCAATGAAAGATTTTGTTTTTTCAAAACGATTTGCCGGTATTGCAAGGGATTTAATGAACGTGGATCACGTTAGACTCTGGCATGATCAAGCACTATTTAAGGAACCTGGCGGAAGAATAACTGATGCACATCAGGATTGCAGTTACTGGCCTATCGCAGAACCACAGTTTACTGCAACAATGTGGCTTGCTTTATCAGATGTTCCTGTTGAAAAGGGCTGTTTATATTTTTATCCGCAAACAAATGATCCGGATTTTAAAGAGTATGTAGATATTTTTAAGGATCCGCATCAGCCAAATCATTTAAATGATAAGAAAAAAATTTTTGTACCGCTTAAAGCAGGAGATGCAACTTTTCATTCCGGTTTAACTTTTCATGGTGCTGCAAACAATCAAACAAATGAAATGCGTGAAGCGATGACGATCATTTACATTAAAGATGGAGTTACTTTTGATACATCTGATGAAAGAAATAAAACCCATACTTCATGTATAGGATTAAATAACGGGGAAATTATTAATACAAAATTTACTCCTGTTCTTATTTAGAAAAGGTAACATTTATGAAAACATTTTTTCTAACTTCTTTATTATTTATAATTACATTTATATTGGGATGTTCTTCAAGCTCACAAATGGTGAATATTTCTGAACTCGACTATCCAAACGATTTAAAAGTTGTTTCAAGAGCAGATTGGGGTTGGAAGCCGCTTGAAAGAAGTCTTCCGCAGCACTCAATTAACAAAATAACTATCCACCACAGCGGTGAGGAATTTGCTAAAGATAAAGATATGATTCAGTATCTTCGCAATTTGCAAAGCTGGAGCAGATCAGAAAAAAAATGGATTGATATTCCCTACCATTTTATGATTGATCTTAAGGGAAATATTTATGAAGCACGTCCAATAAATATTCCCGGTGATACTAATACCGATTATGATGTAACGGGACACGCTTTAATTTGCGTAGTTGGAAATTATGAGGTGCAAAAATTAAGTGAGGCATCTTTAAAATCTTTAGTAAGATTAACTGCATTTCTAAAACAAAAGTATCATGTTGATTTAAAGGATATTAAAACTCATAAAGATTATACAGAAACACTTTGTCCTGGAAAAGATTTATACAAGTATTTTGCTGATGGATCATTTATTAAAATGGTTAAAGCTGAATTAAATGAAGAAAATGTTATTCCTACTTCAAAAGTAAAAACCGGAATTGAAGTATTGCGTGATAGAAATTTTGATATTTTAAAAGGTAAGCGAGTAGGTTTAGTTACCAATCCAACGGGTGTTGATAGAAATCTAAAATCAACGATTGATATTTTGTTTGAAGCAAAGGAAGTTAATTTAACTTCATTATACGGACCTGAACATGGTGTGCGTGGAAATTATTCCGCAGGTGATTTGGTAGATTTTTATATTGATGATGCAACAAAGCTTCCGGTTTATTCTCTTTACGGAAAGACTCGTAAGCCAAATGCAGAAATGTTAAAAGATGTTGATGTATTAGTTTTTGATATTCAGGACATTGGCAGCAGATCTTACACCTACATCAGTACAATGGGATTGATGATGGAAGCAGCGGCAGAAAACAATAAAGAAGTTGTAATTCTGGATCGACCAAATCCACTTGGTGGAAATAGAATTGAAGGCAATGTAGTTGAAGACGGATATTATTCTTTTGTTAGTCAGTTTTCAATCCCTTATGTGCATGGTTTAACAGTTGGCGAGCTAGCAAAATTATTAAATGAGGAAGGTTTACTTGAGAACAAAGTAAAATGTAAATTAACTGTTGTTCCAATGGAAGGTTGGACACGTGAAATTTATTTTGAACAAACCGGTTTGCCATGGGTTTTAACTTCACCGCATATTCCGCATAAGTATTCACCATTTTATTATACAATATCCGGAATTATCGGAGAGCTGCGCGGAGTGCTTTCAATCGGAGTTGGATATACAATTCCTTTCCAAACATTCGCAACGGAATGGATAAATTCTGAACAACTTGCAGCAAAAATGAACTCATATAATATAGAAGGAGTGATTTTTAGACCAATAACTTACAAGCCTTATTATGGATTTGGAAAAGATAAAATGTTACATGGAGTTGAAGTGTACATTACAGATTATACAAATATCAACTTAATGCCAATTCAATTTTACTTTGCTCAAGCTGTTAATGAACTTTATGGAAGAAATATTATTTCCGAGAACGAAGGACGCTTTGATATGTTTGATAAAGTTTTGGGATCAAGCAAAGTGAGAGAATTGTTTATGAAAAACTTAAAAGTAGATGATATACTTCCTTACCTGAATAAGGATGTTGAGAATTTTAGAACACTTTCTAAAAAGTATTATTTATACAATTAATTAAAGTCATACTTCGACGGAGTTTATCCCGATGATAAGCGGGGCTCAGCAGGACTTTAGATTAATCATTTGTCACTCTGAGCGAAGTCGAAGAGTGAGCTTTTTAAGGTGAGAATATAAGAATGCATTACATCGAAACAGAATTTATAAATTACAAAAACAATCAACTTTTTGTTGAAGAAATTAAAGTTGAAGATTTAGCTAAAGAGTTTGAAACTCCTCTTTACATTTACAGTAAAAATCATTTCATCAAACAGTATAAAGATTTTGAGTATGCTTTTAAAGATGTAAATCATAAAATATTTTATGCAATGAAAGCCAATTTTAATCTAAGTGTGATAAACACTTTTGTAAAACTCGGCAGCGGTGTTGATGCAAACTCTGAAGGCGAATTATTTCGTGCTTTAAAAGCAGGAGCTGATCCATCAAAAATAATTTTAACAAGCGTTGGCAAAACTAAAAATGAAATTAAACTTGGATTAGAACATAATGTTTTAATGATAAAAGCTGAATCTGAAGAAGAAATTGAATTAATAAATATAATTGCTCAACAGATGAATAAGATAGCAAGAGTTGCAATTCGTGTTAATCCTGATGTTGATGCAAAAACTCATCCATATATTTCCACAGGTTTATCATCAAATAAATTTGGAGTTGATTCTAAAACTGCACTGTCAATTTATAAGAGAAGAATAGATTTCTCTAATATCCAGTTCACTGGAATTGATATGCATATTGGGTCTCAAATAACTTCTATTGATCCATTTGTTGAAGCTGTGCAAAAACTTTCTGAATTATATTTTGAAATTGAGAAAGACGGATTAAAGCTTGAGCATTTTGATGTTGGTGGCGGAATTGGTGTTAATTATAATGATGAAAAATTATTTACTATTGATGAGTTTGCAGAAAAAACAATTCCACTTTTTAAAAAATTAAATTGTGAAATTATTTTTGAACCGGGTAGATTTCTAACTGCAAACGGCGGCATACTTGTTACTGAAGTTTTATACAATAAAAAGAATGGTAATAAAAATTTTATAATTGTTGATGCAGCAATGAATGATTTATTACGACCGAGTATTTACCAGGCTTATCACAATATCCAACCTTTAGAAAAATTTAATGGACGTAAAGAAATAGTTGTCGATGTTGTTGGTCCTGTCTGTGAAACAGGTGATTACTTTGCTCGTGATAGAAAAATAACTGAGATGAAATCGGGTGAGTTTATTTCCATAATGTCATCAGGAGCATATGGAATTGTAATGAGTTCAAATTACAATGCACGCCGCCGCCCTGCAGAAATTTTAGTTGATGGTAATAAATACTTTGTTATAAGAAGCAGAGAAACTTTTGAACATCTACTTTGGGATGAAAAGATAATTCAACCCCTCTTTTTTTCTCCCCTTTCGTAAGGGGAAGAATTTCCAAGTTCCCTCCCTTTGCGAAAGGGAGGGCTAGGGTGGGTTCATTTACTTTTTTAATAATCGTTTTATTAAAGTTACCGGGTGAAGAACTTCAACATCTACATCAAACTTTTTTGTGCCGTGCTTTATTTGCCCCATACAGCCGGGATTTCCGGTTAAAACAATTTTTGCTTCTGTGTTTTTAATATTTTTCATTTTTCGTTCAAGCTGTATTACAGAATCTTCATAACGAACTACATTGTAAATTCCGGCACTTCCGCAGCACCAGCTTGCTTCTTCAAGCTCTGTGTATTCAATTCCTGGTAAAGATTTTATTACTTCACGTGGCTGCACTGAAATTTTTTGTGCATGTATTAAATGGCAGGCATCGTGATAAGTGACATTTTTAAGTTCAAGATCAAGTTCATGAGTCTCTTTGTTATCATTTCGACCGGAGGGAGAAATCTGTTTCGACTTTGTAATACCGGATTTCTCAGCCTGCCTGTCCGGTAGGCAGGTCAAGTCCGCCGCGGTGGACTTCGAAATGACAGAATGCAAATTCATTTCCGGTTTTTGTTCTGCAAAAAACTCCATCACATCTTTTACCTTAGATGAAAACCTTTTTGCTTTTTCAGCATACCCAGGATCATCTTCAAGTAAATGAGAATAATCTTTCATAAATGCGCCGCAGCCTGCTGAGTTTGAAATTAAAAAATCATATTCGTGTTTTTCAAACGCATCAATATTTTTTCGGGCTTGTTTTAATGCAAAATCCATATCTCCGTTATGCCCGGATAACGAGCCGCAGCAAACCTGATCTTTGGGAGTAATAATTTTACAGCCGCATTCTTTTAAAACATCAATCGTATCCATATTAATATCAGCAAACATTGTATTCATCAAACAGCCGAAATGAAAAGCCGTCTTGTATTTTACTTCTCCTTTCGGCATTTCAATTTCATTTATTTGAGTATCGGAAAATTTATCAGCAATGATTGGTGCAAGGGTTTCAATCTCCGCTAAATTTTTAGAAGAGATTTTTAATACTCCGGTTGCTCGAACTAATTTTTGCAAACCAATTTTCTGATAAAATCTTAATAATCTTGAAACAAACTTTAATCCATTTCTTGAGGCAACAATATTTCTAAGAGCAAATCTTTTAACAGCAATTCCGACTCTCGATCCATAACCTGCTTCATCCACAACAACACGAGCTGTTTCAACCATTCTGCCGTACAATACACCTGCAGGACAAGCGGTTTCACAAGCCTGGCAATCCAGACAGAAATTCATTTCATCGGCAAATGTTTCGCTCAATTCCATTTCGCCGCGTGCAACAGATTTTATCATAAATATTCTGCCGCGTGGTGATGAGCGTTCCATCTTGGTTAAATCGTAAGTCGGACAGGTAGCAAGACATAATCCGCAATGAATGCACTGCTGAAGGATATCATCATGTGGAAGAATTTTTAATAATTCTTTTTTATTAATTTTTCTACGCATGAAAATCTTTTATTTGTTCTCGGTTGATTGGTAAACCACCTTCACATTTTGGTGAGATAGTGAAAATCTTTCCGGGATTTAAAATATTATTTGGATCCATTGCAATTTTAATTTTTTTCATCATATCAACTCCAACTGGACCCGCAAGCTTCTCAAGAAATTGTTTCTTCGCTAAACCTGTACCGTGTTCACCTGTAATTGTTCCGCCTAATTTAATAGCTTCATTAAAAATAAAATCAAATGCGCGATGAGCTTTATCAATTTCTTTAGAATCTCTTTCATCAGTTAAACAAGTTGGATGAAGATTTCCATCACCGGCGTGACCAAAATTTCCAATCACAACATCAAACATCTTTGCAGCTTTAGCAACTCTTTCAATCATTACAGGTAATTCGCTTCTTGGTACAGTTGCATCTTCTAAAATTGTTGTGGGCATACGTCTTGCAAGTGCACTAAATGCGGTTCGTCTTGCGGTCTTTAAAACATTTGCTTCAGTTTCATTGGCTGCACCTTTTAAAGCCGAAGCATTATTTTTTACAGCAATTGTTCTTATCGTTTCTGCATCTTCCTGAACGATACTTCCCCTTCCATCAACTTCAATCAATAAAATCGCTTCGCTTTTCCTTGGCAATCCAATTTTTGTATAATCTTCAACACAGTTTATTGTAGTGTTATCCAAAAATTCCATCATCGAAGGAACGATATGAGACGCAATTATATCTGAAACAGTTTTTGCAGCATCAACAAGCTTATCAAAATAAATTAATAGAGTAATAGCTTGAGATGGTTTTGGAATTAATTTCAATAATACCTTTGTTACGATTCCAATAGTACCTTCACTACCGACAATAAAATCACGGAGATTATATCCTGCAGCATCTTTCATATTCTTTCCGCCGGTTTTAAGAAATTCACCGCTTGGCAGTATCATTTCTATACCGAGAACATAATTTTTTGTAACGCCGTATTTTAGACCGCGTAATCCACCGGCATTATTTGCAACATTACCCCCGATTGTACAAACATTTAAACTTCCTGGATCTGGTGGATAAAATAATCCAATCTTTTCAACTTCTTTTTGTAGTGCGCCTGTTACAACTCCGGGCTGCACCCATGCTGTAAGATTATCCACATCAACTTCAAGAATTTTATTCCATTTAGTCATTACAACAACAACAGAATTTTCGACAGGAATGGAACCTCCGCTTAATCCCGTTCCCGAGCCACGCGGAACAACATTAAATTTATCTTGATTAGCCAACTTTAATATTTTAGAAATCTGTTCTTCATTCTGTGGAAACACAACAGCTTCGGGTAACTGCCTATAAATAGGTGTTCCGTCATAAGAATAAACAAGTTTATCCTCCGTTGAATCCAAAAAATTCTGTACACCAACTATAGATTTAAGTTCTTGCTTTGTTATGGAGTTCATATCTTTTCCGATTTTAATACTGTAAACTTACGAATTTTGGCTAAAAGTTTTTTGAGTTTAGTAAATGAAGTTATTAATTGATTTTGTGAATCAGAAAATTAAACACATTTGGCTCCTGTCGCTGAGAAAAAAAATCCGCTGTAAATATCTGTCTAAATAAAATTGCTAATCCACAACCATTGATTATTATCACAGTGGTTGATATTAGGGATAATCGGAATAACTTTTACATTATTGTTGATTAGATTTGGAACGTAAATTTTTGATTATTACCATATCAACAAATATTTTTGAACTTTAATTTTTATCATTTAATCCTTGCACAACTTTTAGAGAATTTAATGAAACATAAAACTCCCTTAATTCCACTTAACATATTTATTTCATTTATTTTAGTCTTCGCAATTCAATTTTCAACTTCTGCACAATCTAAAGTTTATACTTTAGATGAGGCAATAAATACAGCACTTAGTAATAATAGAGATGTTACAATTTCTGTGATGAATGTTAAGAAAGCTGAAGCGGCAGTTGATGAAGCATTTGGATATGCTTTACCAAGTTTGGATCTATCAGGTAGTTTTTCTCACTTTCTTGAAAAACCCAAAATGTCTTTTCCTGATTTTGGTTCATTACTGCAAAATGCAACCTATTCAATTTTGTTTGACGAGCATATTCTTCCAAGAGATGAAAATAAATTTAAAGCTATGCAAAATGTTTTGCAGTCATTTGCACAAACAAATAATTATTCTACAAGCTTAACTCTCTCACAAACATTATTCAGTTCGGCTGTGTTTAAAGGAATCGGAGCCTCAAGGATTTATTATGATTTGGCAAAAGCTGATTTAAATAGCACCGTTTCTAAAACTGTTTTATCAGTTCAAAAAACTTTTTACGGTGTTTTACTTTCAAAAGAAGTTTTGGATATAACAAGACAAAGTTTTGAAAATGCCGAAGCAAATCTTAATGATGTAAAAGCTCTTTATAGAGAAGGTCTGGTTTCAGAGTTTGATATGCTGCAAGCAGAAGTGCAGGTTGAAAATATTAGACCTGTTGTATTGCAAATGGAAAATAATTTGCAGTCTGCAAAAGATGGATTAAAAATTATACTTGGTATCAATCAGAATGATGATATTGATGTAGCAGGTGAGTTTGTTTATAAGCCTTATGATATTTCCAACGAAGAAGAATTAATAAACGAAGCATTAGTTTCAAATTTTGAAATCAAAACATTAGACTTAAAAAAACAAGTTGATGAAGCCTTTATCCAACTTGATGTTGCAAACTATTGGCCTAACATTGCAGCTTTTGGGCAATACACTTATGCGGGTTCGTCAGACAACTGGAAGTTTAATAATTATTCCTCTGCTACTATAGGAATAAATTTTTCAATGAATCTCTGGCAGGGTAACAGAACAAAAAATGCAGTGCAGCAATCTACAATTACTTATCAACAAACTGATGAACAGCTAAAGCAATTAAAAGATTATACTCTTTTAAATGTAAAAGTAAAACTTCAAGAGCTAAGAAGAGTTCAGACTGTTATCGATGCTCAAAACCGAAATGTAGAAGTTGCGCAGCGAGCTTATGATATTGCTAAAGTGCGATACAAAGAAGGTGCCGGAAGCCAAATTGAATTGCAAAATACTGATCTTGCATTAAAGCAAGCAAGATTAAATAGGATTCAATCAATGTACTCGTATTTAATAACCAAATATGAGCTTGATCAAATCCTTGGTAAAACAAATCAGGATTATTTTTTAAAGTTTGAAGAATAAAAAAACATTTAGATTTTTAATAAGCATCAGGAGAAATTAATAAAATGAAAAACAAATTATTTAGAACAATACTATTCCGCTTAGTGTTTGCTGCATTGTCCATAATATTTATAGTAAGTTGTGGTAATGATAATGCTGATAGTAAAAACAAAGATCAAATGGGAGATAAAGAAGTAATACCAGTGCGAGTTGAACAAATTAAATATCAACCATTTGAAAAATACTTAACTTTCTTTTCTAAGCTGACAGGTGTAAAAGAAGCAACAAAAGGAGCAATGGTTGGAGGAAATATAACCAGTGTAAATTCTAAAATTGGTGATTACGTTAAAGAAGGACAGGTTGTTGTTGAATTCGATACTGATAATCCTGCACTACAATACAATCAGGCTAAAGCAACTTTTGAAAATGCAGAAAAAAATTATCTGAGGTTAAAAGCATTGTATCAAGCAGGTGAAACTGCTCTTGCATCTTTCGAAGGTGCAGAAACTCAGTATCAGGTTGCCAAAAGGAATTATCAATCGTTGAGAAGAATGCTTTTTATTGAAGCTCCATTTGATGGATACATTGTAGATCTAAAAGTAAATTCAGGAGACGGATTAAAAAGCGAAGCACCATTATTTACAGTAGCACAGCTCTTCAAAATGCGCAGCAAAATTTGGGTTTCAGAAAAAGAGATAGTTCAATTTAAAAAAGGGATGCGGGCAGTTACAGAATTCGGCGGTCAAAAATTTATAGGAAAAATTGTTGAGATAGCTATGGCAATGGACCCTGCAAAACAAGCCTTTTATGTAGAAGTTGAATTTGATAATCCACGGGGAGTTTTAAAAAGTGGAATCACTAACGAAATTAAAATTTTAACTTATGAAAATCCGAATGCAATTATTATATCCAGAAATTTAGTAATGCAGGATGAAAATGGTTCTTACATTTACGTAGTTTCAGATAGTAAAGCATCCAAAAGATACATCTCAAACGGAAATGAAAGCGGCATGTTGTATGAGATAAAATCCGGGCTAAAGGTTGATGAGCTGCTAATTGTAAAAGGCGCATCACAATTAGAAGATGGAAGCAAAATAAAAGTTATTCAATAAAAGGAAATCAGATGTTTTTCGCAAAAGTATCAATTAATAGACCAGTACTAACTTCAGTTGGAATTTTAGTTTTCCTTATTTTCGGGTTGATAGCATATTTCGGTTTAAATCTTAACCTTCAGCCGGATGTAGAAATACCTTACGTAACCGTTCGAACAATTTATCCGGGCGCAGGACCAAAAGAAATTGAAACTCTTGTTACCAAAAGAATTGAAGACGCAGTTTCTACGATCAGTCAGATCGAAAGAGTTGAATCATATTCACTTGATGGTGCCTCTATTGTAATTATTGAGTTTCAACTTAGCAAGGATGTAAACGTTGCAAATCAGGAAACAAAAGATAAAGTTGATGAGATAATAAATGATCTGCCTAAGGATGCAGAGAAACCTGTAATTCAGAAAATTGACATTAGATTATTCCCTGTTGTGGATGTAGTACTTAGCGGTCAGTTAAATCCACGCCAGCTTTATGAAATTGCAGATAAAACTCTGAAGGACAGATTTTCTCAAATAGACGGTGTTGCAAACGTTCAGATTACCGGAGGGCAGGAACGAGAAATCCGTGTTGTACTTGATAACAAAGTTGTTTACGAAAATAATATTTCACTTCCGCAACTTACTCAAATCCTTCAAATGCATAATATGGATATCCCAGGCGGATACTTTCAGATTGACAATCAGGAATATACTGTAAGGCTGCAAGGACAATTTCAAAACCCCGATGGAATTGGTGAGCTTGAAATCCCAACTGCCTATGGTCCTAAAAAAATCAGGCAAATTGCTGAAGTTAAAGATGCCGGAAAAGATATTAGGCAGCGCGCTACTTTTTATAATGTAAAAGAAAACATTAGAAATGAAAATGTTGTTCGTCTTGGTATTATAAAAAGTACAGATGGTAATGTTGTTAAAGTTGCGGATGCGATAAGGAACTCACTGCCTGAAATCCAATCTATTCTTCCAGAGGGTGCGAAACTTGAAGTCGTTAATGATGCATCAACTTTTGTTCAGAGCAGCTTTGATGATACAATGAGTAACATTTATTTGGGTGTGTTTTTTACGGCAATTGTATTGTTCTTATTCTTGCACGATTGGCGATCAACTGTAGTTGTTGCTATGTCAATGCCAACATCAATCATCTCAACATTTCTTTTACTGCAAGCTTTTGGTTTATCTTTAAATATGATGACATTAATGGGGCTGTCTGTCTCGGTCGGGGTGCTTGTTGCAAACTCAGTTGTTGTGCTTGAAAATATCTTCCGATATAAGAATATGGGACTTTCAATACGACAGGCAGCATATAAAGGAACTTCAGAAGTTACAGTAGCAGTGCTTGCTTCAACTCTTACAAACATTGTAGTATTTCTACCTGTAGCTAATATGTCCTCTATGGTTGGATTGTGGCTTAAAGAACTTGCGCTTGCAGCGGTGTTTGCAACCATTTTTTCATTAATTATGTCTTTTACTTTGACTCCCCTGCTTTCTTCACTTATTCTTTCTAAGGATCATAAAACCGGAAAGCTTGCAACGTGGTTTAATAAGTTTGAAACTCGACAAACTGAAATATATAAAAAGATGCTTGGTTATGTCCTTCATTCCAAGATGAGAAGTTTTCTTACGCTATTGGGTTCGATAATTCTTTTTATTTTTGTGGTGATTCTATTCGGTCCTAAACTTGGATTTGAGTTTATTCCGCAAACAGATGATGGAAAGGTTTCTATTTCAGTTGAACTACCTGCTGGTTACAACCTTAAAGAGACTGCTGAAACAGTTCGCTTGGTAGAAGACAGAGTAAAAAAACATAGTGAAGTAAAACATATACTTACAAATCTTGGAAAACTTAGTGATCTTGATATAGGTACAAACATGGCAAACATTAGCGTTCAGCTTTCGGATGCAAAAGATCGAGAATCAAAGTTAATGGATGTAATTTCTATGATTACCGCAGAGCTTAACGATATTCCAAATGCAAAAATTAAAGTTGATGTCGGTTCACGTATGGGTGGACAGGAAGCCCCAATACAATTTTTCCTTATGGGACAGGATCTTGAAAGATTAGAAACTTTAAAAAATGAAGCGATTCAAAAATTTAAAGACGTTCCCGGTCTAATAAACTTTGATAACAGCTCGCGTGCTGGTAAACCTGAAATAACTATTTATCCAAGAAGAGAAAAATTGACTAATGTGGGATTAACTATAACTGATCTTGCATTTTCACTTCGTGCAGGAATTGAGGGAATTCAATCATCAAAATATCGAGAGGCAGGTGACGAATATGATATAACTGTAACTTTAGACGATGAATCAGTAAACTCACCAGAAAAAATTGCTAATATATCCATCGCATCCCCATACGGGTCATTCCGTCTAACTCAACTTGCAGATGTAAAATTTACAGATGGGTTTACAAAAATTTTGCATCGTGATAAATACACGACTATTATGTTTACTGGTGCTGCTGCACCTAATGTTCCCTTAGGAAATGTAACAAATGAAATTGAAAAAAGATTCAGTGAAATAGATTTACCGCCTGGCTATTCTTTTAAATGGGGTGGAAATGTTAAGATGATGAATGATATGATTAATGATATGTTATTTGCTTTTCTACTAGCTGTGCTTTTAACATACTTGCTACTTGCTGCTATACTGGAAAGTTTCTGGCAGCCTGTTATTATAATGATTACAGTGGTGCTTGGTTTAGTAGGAGTGATCCTTGCATTGTTCATCACTGATACAGCATTCAGTATCACATCTCTAATGGCGATAATAATGCTCATCGGAATAGTTGTAAACAATGCAATTCTTATACTCGATTATACAAATCAACTTAGAAGAGAACAAGGCTACTTATCTAAAGATGCGCTTATGGAAGCTGCGCCAACGAAACTAAAACCACAGTTAATGGCATCGATAGCAATTATTCTTGGTATGCTTCCACTTGCTTTAGGGATTGGAGATGCCGGAAAGGAAATGAGAATGCCGCTTGGTATAGTTG
>JAGOXU010000073.1:8323-14087 GCA_018059515.1 Ignavibacterium sp. | reverse complement strand
TCTTAGTACTCTTTCATTAGTTGTTTTGTTTCTTAAACTTCCTGAATTGTTTGAGAATTTATACCCTGCTCCTAATCCCCATTCAAATTCACCTTGGTTATCAAAGATATAGTCTAATTCCACTACTGGTCCTTTTTTATAATTTACATCTTTAGTAGCTCCATACCCACTTTGGTACTCTCTACTTAAATCGTATCCTGTTTTTAATTGGATTTCAGATGCTACTGCATTTAAAGCCAATAAAGCTGTTCCTAAAATAACTAACTTTTTCATTTTTATCCTCCTAGATATCTCATTATTTTTTTTCTTAGTCTATTATGTAACGCACAGTCAATTTCAATTTCGGGCAATGTAAAAGATTTTTTAACAAACTCCCCTCTTGAAAATTCTAAAGTTCAAATTAAAAATCTTCAAAATGGATTTGTGGATTCAGTCTTTTCTGATGCTGCCGGTAACTGGCAGTATAATATTATAACTGCGGTAGTAAATGAGATTCAATATCTCCCAACTTCAATGGAAGTAATGCAGAATTTTCCAAACCCATTCAATCCATCAACAAAGATTAGTTTTCTAATACCTGTTGATAACAATGTAACTATTCAAATTCATAATATACTTGGTGAATTAGTTGATATGAAAAATACTTTTCTTTCAAAGGGTAATTATGTAGTTGATTGGTTCAGCAAAGGCGGCGCTGGAGTTTATTTTTACACAATTACTTATAGCAACCAATCAATAACAAAAAAAATGATTCAGCTTGATGGAGGAAACGGAATCGGACTTGGAGAAATAAGATCAGGTATATCAAACAGTTATAAAAGTTTGAATAGTACAGATGCAGTTAATGTTGAGATTGTAATCACGAAATTTTCTTACGCAGCGGATACAACCTTCACCACTATTAGCGGCGGTGAAAATTTTACAACTCGACTTCAAACAATTCACAATAAATATACATTAATAGATTTGCATAACGATGTACTTGAAGTTATGGTTGATGACACAACTTATCACCTTGCAGAATTACATAATTATAATCATACTGATATTCCAAGGTTGCAATTAGGCGGAGTTGATGTTCAGTTTTTTTCTATTTGGGTAAGTCCAACAACTTATACAAACTATTATCAGCAAGCTTTAGTTATGCGCGATTTATTTTTTTCAGAACTTGCTGCAAACACATCTACAATTGCACAAGCAACTACAATGCAGCAGGCATTAAACTTAAATAATCAAAATAAAATTGCTGCTGTAATTGGTGTTGAAGGCGGACATCATATTGAAGAAAGTTTAGATAAACTTGATACTCTCTACTATGCAGGTATGCGATATCTAACTATTACCTGGAACAACAGCGTAAGTTGGGCAATTGCTGCTGCAGATAATAGAACATTAACACAGGGATTAAATAGTTTTGGACAACAAGTGATTCGAAAATTGGATTCTCTCGGAGTAATAATCGATGTTTCACATACTGGAATTAAAACGATACAGGATATTCTTCAAGTGACCACAAATCCTATTATTGCCACTCACTCAGGGGCAAGAGCGATAAGAAATCATTCAAGAAACTTATATGATTGGCAGATACAAGATATTGCAAATTCAGGCGGCGTGATTGGAATAGTTTTTTATCCGCCATTTCTAACAAGCAATCCACCGGCTTCTATCAGCGATGTTATTCAACATATCGATCATATCGTAAATTTATTGGGTTCCACAGATAATGTAGCAATTGGATCCGATTTTGATGGTATTGGCTCAAACGTAGTAATTGGGTTGGAAGACACAAGCAAATTTCCAGAATTAACTTTAGCACTATTAGAACACGGCTATTCTGAATTAGAAGTTGCAAAATTTTTAGGTGGTAATTTTAGAAGAGTTTTTGAACAGGTTTGCGGTAACTAATAATTATCTAATCAACATCATTTTTTTATTTTCTCTAAAAAATTTAATCCCATTATCGGAAGATACATTTAGGGAATAGACATATACGCCCGATGCCAAATTATCGGCAAAGAATAACTCGTGATAAATTCCCTTACCTCTTTGTTCATCTACAAGTGTTGCAACTTCGCGCCCAAGCAAATCGTAAATTTTTAATTGCACATAACTGCTAACAGGAATTTCAAATCGTATAGAAGTAGAGGGATTAAAAGGATTGGGAAAGTTTTGTGCAAGGTTAAAATCGTTTACAAGCGCCTCATTCTCCGCAATTCCGTTTGGTGGATCAGCATTTACTACTTGACCTGCGCCAACGGTAACTACTCTTGTGTAGCCCATTGTGGGTGCTGTTATTGTGTATGTTCCGGGCTTAACATCACCAATAGCGTAGTTTTCTTGATAAACATCATCTGATCCAATTTTTGTATCTGCAAATAAATATGTTAATGAATATCCATAAGTTGTATAAGGTGGTCGAGGCTTAGGATCAGGAGTAATATTAACACGTGTTTCATCCGGCGCATTTGGAACTTTACCATAAATCGCACCCATGCCTGTAATACCACACCAAAGTTCAGCATTTCTTTTATTTCTATAACCACTGCTTTGCGTTCCTTTTCTGATTTCAAAATGCAAATGCGCGCCGGTGGAGTATCCCGTATTACCAGACAATGCAATGGGCTGTCCCTTGCTAACTGATTGTCCAACAAAAGAGTAAGGCTGTGTTAGATGACCATAGAGAAAATAATAATCCGAGTTGTTCCAATTAGATTTAATAAAAATATAATTGCCGGCGCCATTTGGTTCATATCCACCAAACTGTCCTGTATCAACAGGATTATATCCAACAAAGCTTACAACTCCATCGGTGGCAGAATAAACAGTATCCCATCTAACAAGAATATCAATTCCATTATGTGCGTTACCCGGATTCGAAATACTTCCCTCTCCATAAAGATAAGAGCCATTTGTTTGGATATTATCCGGCACAGGTCTATCAATACGAAAGACCTGAGCCGTTGAATAAGTTGCAATAGTAACTATTATTAAAAGTAAATGTTTAATCATAAACTGTTAGAAATTTATTCCAACTGAGAAATAGTGCACTTCCTCTAATCTGCCAAAATCTTGATACGCATAATCTATTTTAATTTTAATCAGATCAACTATTCTGTAGTGCAATCCAAATCCAAGAGTTAAACCTTTTTCCGTATCCTTTTCAAACAAAGAATTATAACCGGCTCTTAGATGAACGATTTCATTCCATGCGTATTCCAATCCTGTATTAAGATATTCAGTATGATCATTTGGATGAATTGCATCTACCGCTGCGGTTAACCTGGAAGTACCTTCTTTAATTACATCAGCAGATAATCCAAATCTGAAAAGCAACGGAAGATCAAATTTATCTAACTCAATATTTGAGTTAATTAAATTACCACCGCCGGAGCCGGATGGAAATATTTCTGTTGCATCTCTTCCAGATAGCTGCATTTTGGTTCCGAAGTTTGAGATACTGGCTGCAATTCTTAACTCGTTAAGTACGGGGATTTTATATAAAGTTCCAATATCAACGGCTATTCCTGTGGCGTTCATATGCCAAAGATTTTCGCTGATATATTTTACATTAAATCCGATTGAAAAATTTTCCGTAAGAAATCTGGAGTAGTTTAATCCAATAACTAAAGTATTGTAATCAAAATACTCGCCGGTACCTTCAGGATTTTCAATTGTTCTAACCAACATCTCGTCCATTGAAAGTACAGAAACAAAAGCACCTACAGTTCCTAAACCTGAAAGATTTGTAGCATAAGCTGCAAAATCATGTCTAACATCTGCATATAAAGAAGTATGATTAAAAAATGCTTCGTTAGAAACTATGTTTGCTGTTCCACCGGGATTCCAATACAGTGCAGTAATGTCATCTGAAACAGCGGTGAATGCACCGCCCATTCCAATTGCTCTTGGACCAACATTAAATTTTAGAACCTGAGTAGCGGTAGTACCGGTTTTAGTTGTTTGAGCACTTACATTGATTGCAAAAATTAATGCTAATGAAATGCTCACCGTATAAAATATTTTTTTCATAATAATCTCCTGCATTTCCTTACTTAATTAAAGCAAACTTAATTAACTTTTCTCCAACACCCGGTGCATCAATGTGCGCAAGGTAAACACCGTAGGCAACACTAAAACCGTCGTGGTTTAACAGATTCCAAAACTCTCTTCCATTATCCACACCAGTATCGTGATCTAATGCAGCAACGAGTTCGCCGCTTAGAGTGTAAATTCTTATCGTGCATTTCATCGGAAGATTTTCAAAATAAATTCTTCGTTCACCACGATTTTGACCGGATAATTTATTTGCGGGTTCAATTTCGTTTGTACCTACATAAGGATTTGGAACTACATAAATGTTATCAAGTTTTGAAGCAGCCACTCTATTATCCACAAATCCTGCTTTAGTTTGTAGTGTAAAAACATCAGATTTGCTAAAAGGACGAGTGGTGTACATTAAATATGTATCACCAGGGCTTGGCTGTGCAGAGTCTGTTAAAGTAGTACTGGTAACTGTAAAACCCCAAGTTAATGTATCACCCGAAACACCCATCGATCCTGGTTTAAAGAAGATAATTTCGTCACCTCTTGACCAGGCAGTATCTTTAATAACATTTTCTTTTAATATTGTTGGAATTCGTGAAGTAATTCCGGAAGCAACAACTTCAACTTTATATTTTACAGGGATGCGTAAAAGAGGTTGTCCTTGTCGATAAAGCATAGCTGAATCAATGAATACGTCCGAAAACGAAATTAAATAATCTGCAGGCCACAGCTTTTTGATCGCATTACTTCCAAGAGATGATAAGCCTACATTAACAGGAATTGTTAAATCACTTCTACTCCATTTTGATCTTGCCGGATCATACCCTAATGCAGTATAATCTTTTAATTTTACAAGTACGCCGTCAAATACCGGATTAGAATCTTCATTGTTTAAAGCTGTGCTTTGATAAACAGAATAGTTCTTATAAGTAATAAAGTATTCGGTTCCTTCCTGCATTGGGCTGTTATCAGTTCTTTTAATAGCACCTTTTGAAAAGTTTAATTCATAATCTACACCAAGCTGAAAGATATTGCCTGCTGCATCTTTAACCTGCAAAACAGCATCGTTTATTAAATTACTTTTTTGAAGACTAGTGAATTTTACTCCATATAAATAGAATGATTCCGAAGTTGGTTTATCTCCAATCACTGAATAATTTTTAGCCACAGTATTTCCTTCAGGATTATACAATGTATCGCTAAATGTTAAACTGTAAATATTATCTTTAATATCAAGATCATTTATAATATCAAATTTAATAATACCATTTGAAACTCCACTAACATGAACAATATCAGTTACTTCAGAAATTACGGGTCTATCGTAACCCGAAGCTCGAGGACCAGGAGTTACTTGAACTGTATTATCATCAAATGTTAATTCGCTGGTAATTGGGTTCAAAGAAATTTTCTTACTGGTTTCAGAAGGAGGAATTCCGAGTGAATCACCGTGATCGTAAGCAACAACAGCGTAGTAATAAGTTTGACCGTTTCTTACCTCATTAGAATCTACAAAAGAGTGGCTCAAACCCGAATTGACTCCCAGAAAATAGTTGATACCTCTGCCCTGATACGGTACGGGATGATAACCAATCCAGGCATTATTTAAATCCCACTTCGCTTCGTATCCATCTATACCTTTTAACGGTTCATATAAAAATTTTGAGCCGCGTCCATCAGTGATATTTTGAATATCTGCAAAATCCGGGCGTGTACT
>JAGOXU010000073.1:0-8223 GCA_018059515.1 Ignavibacterium sp. | reverse complement strand
AAGTAAACCATATTTCTGGAATAAAGCGGAATAAGTGTATCTGTTGGCGCTATAAAAAGTCCATTATCATCATCATTATCTACTCCACCAATATCAGGATCACCATAAATACCAAAGACAACTGAATCCAGCGGTGTATCACTTACGTTTGTTATCGACCAAACAAAAAATATTGCGTTTGCCGCCAGTGAATTACTCCATTGAAATGCTCTTGCATCAATCTGAACACCAAGTCCTTGTTTAGTTTTGTCGGTTGTGTAAGGAAAATATCCAAACTCCTTATTATCTCTGTCATCCATAGCAAAAAAGGCTTCTAGATCCGAATTGTTTTCACCCTGCACTAAGTATCCGGGCCAAACATATTGTCCTAAGGTTTCATTGTACCAATCTCTGGGCCAGCTATCTGGTTTACCATCACGGTTAGAATCGAACGAAGGATTGGATGCAATGTATGGTTGGTTAGGGTCTGCATATCCAGGCAGTGGCTGCCATTGCCATTTTAATCCCGTTGCAATATCTATTTCTCTTAAACCCGGTCTATCATAATCATTCATACCATCTGTAATAATATGAATTCGTTGTCCGGCAGTATCAACAACAGAAGCACCAACTATTGGACAAAACTGAAAAATGTAAGGTGCATCACGCCAAATAAGATTTGTAATTTCTCTAATGCCACCATAGCCTGGTCCAATACCGCCGTAGTTTTCAATTTCTACTGCAATATTATTCCCATTCATAAATAATGATTTACGATCTTCATTAGCATTAGTTTTACGTAAAGTATTTTGCTGTGAATATTTTAGTGAACTACTATTAGACGGATTCAAATTTCTAGGGGCATTCAATAATTTATTGTACAGAAAATCTTTTACCGCTTGATGTTCGATTTGTCTTCTCTGTTTTACGTCTTCGGGCTGAGCATTAATTGTAATGAGCAGAAAAGGAATGATTAAAAGAACAGCAATAAAATATTTTATTTTTATTTTCAACATATTTTTACTCCATAAATTTCATTAATACTCTATTGTAAGACCAAGTCTAACTTCTCTTGGTGCTGAATAGTAATTTGGTCTGTTAAAGTATTCGGTTGCAGATTTTATAGCCGGATATTGTTTTGAGATTTCGTTTGTGGCTTGAGGACCACCTTTTGTTTCTTGAAGCGAATAAGTTGCTCTTCCTGTGTCATCATAAACAAATCGCTCGTTCTTTGTATCGAACAGGTTAAACACTTTTAAAAATATAGTAAGAGTGGTACTTTCAATCATAAAAGATTTATCAATTAATAAATCAACATTTGTTTGAAATGGTTTTCTTTCACTGTTTGCCCTTAAATAAATTTGCTGCTCGTATAATTGCGGTGAATATGGTAAACCTGTACCAAGCGCACCAACAATTGTTACAGTCCAATCTCTATCTCCACCAAATGTAATTACACCGTTAAGTGTATGTGATTGATCCCAATCCAAAGGAACTGGAATTTTTTCACTTTGCCTGCCGGATTGAAGGTCTATAAAAAATGCATCAGAGCTTGTTTCATTTCCTTCTGCAACTTGAAAAGTATAATCAATGGATGCGCCAAAAAGATCATCAGGCATTTTTCTTTTTGATAACGAAAATGTAATACCCTTAATATTTCCGTAATCTTTGTTAACGTATTTCTGATAAATCGAGTTGCTGCTTATTCTTATTTGTTGAACAGCAAGCAGGTCTCTAACATCCTTATAAAATCCTGTTACATTAAATGCTAATGATTCATTTAACTGCTGCTGCAATCCAACTTCATAAGTAATAGTTTTTTCGGGATTAAGATTTGCATTGCCATAAACCGGCAGTGCTGCAATATCTTCAAATTCAGGATTTGTGTATAAGTATCTAAACGGTGGAAGTTGATAAAAATGTCCGTAAGAAAAATGTATTATGCCTTCGTCCGTTATTGGAAATGAAATACCAAGTCTTGGGCTTATTGTTAACTTACCATCAGAATCAGTTAAATTTGATGTTGGTTTAAACGGATCAGGTGCATAGACTGTATTTGAATTGAAGTAATCCAATCTTAAGCCTGCATTAAGAATCATACTTGTAAATTCCATTTTATCCTGCAGATAACCTGAAAATTGCTGTGGTGAGCGTGAGTAAATATCAATTGCACTAGCTTCAGATACAGGATTAGGAATGGTTGGTGTAAAATAAGTTGATTTATCTCTTAACACATCAAAAAATACAAAATCCATCGTATCCCATTTACCTTTTAATCCAAACTTAACTTCGTGCTGATTTGTAACCTGGCTTGTTATATCAAACTTTATTTCTGAAGTATAAGAACGCTGATAAAAATGCTCAGACTGTGTACCTCCTGAAACAAATGTATAGCTGCTGTAACTGTTACTTTTCTCAACAGGCTGATATCTTGGATCAGCATGTAAGCCGTTTAAACTTTTCCCGGGATTATATGATACTTCATTTCCCAAAGCATCAAGCAATGGATATAAATATCTTTTAAAATCATAAATACTATAGGAGCCTTTTAACGAAAAGAAAGTACTGTTACTTACAGCATGTCTATATTCCAAAGAGTTAATCAATCCCCAATCCATCCTGTTATAGTTCGCATCCGGATTATATTTATAATTATGGGAATACGTTTGATAATCGGAATTTGAGTAAACAAGATCATAATTAATTTTTATTGTTGGGATAGGTTTATAGGTAAACTTTGCTGTTGTGTTTAAATCTTTACTCGGATTCATTGATACAATTGAACCATCCCCGGTTTGCGCAATGTTTAAAACATTTGCTTGTATCGGGTCTCGAGATATAGAATCAAAAACGGTGTGCTGTCTTATTCCATACAAGTAACCTTTATCATTATTGTATCTGCCGGAAAAAAAGAAATTAAAATTATCTTCCAGCAAAGGAATTGGACCGCCAAAAGTTCCTTCAATTACCTGATTATTAATAGGATCAATATCATCAATATTATAAAAAATGTTTGTAGATG
The DNA here is from genome assembly GCA_018059515.1 of Ignavibacterium sp. Taxonomy (GTDB): domain Bacteria; phylum Bacteroidota; class Ignavibacteria; order Ignavibacteriales; family Ignavibacteriaceae; genus IGN3. Next base: position 5,222 of record JAGOXU010000073.1, on the reverse strand, counting down.
AGCTAATATAATCACCAGTGTAGTATGACAAAGTAGCTGTATATTTTGAGCCGCCTTCTTTTGTAATTGTATTAACCACACCACTAAGTGCGTTTCCATATTCAGCATTAAAAGTACCGCTAACCACGGAAAGCTCTTGAACAGCGTTTGTAGAAATTTGAACAGTTCTTCCAAAATCAAAAGGATTGATTGCTGAAACACCGTTAACATTATATGCTATTTCTGTTGATCTGCCGCCTCGTATATGAAGTTCACCACTAGCACCTTTTGTAATACCTGCCTGCAAGGAAAGCAGTTGACTAATACTTTCAACCGGTAATAATCTAATTTGAGAATCATCGATTGAAGTTTGAGAAGATGTTAAATCTTTTCTGACCATTGGTCTTGTTGCTTCAACAACAATAGTTTCAAGTCCAATCGCTTCTGATGAAAGCTGCATATTTATTGTTGTGGTAAAATCACTTGCAACCCTAACATTTGTTACAATTTTTTTCTGATATCCAACACCAGAAAAAACTAATGTATATACGCCTGGTTCAATATTATTAATAATATAAGTTCCATCAATACCCGTTGCGGCACCTGTTGTGGTTCCTTCAATCAAAACATTTATACCGATAAGTTCTTCTCCGGTTTGAGCATCAGTAATCTTTCCGGCTATTTTACCGGTTACACCAGCATACAAATATGTTTGAGAAAAAAAGGTAAAAATTATAAGGAAAGAAAAAAAAGAAAGTAAATATTTTTTCATCGTGACCTCTTATAGCAAAAATTTAATGTAAAGAAATCGATTTTTGAACTGCCTGTTTTTGGTTTGTTAAAAGAAAATTTTTGTGTTAGGAGTTATAAATTGTTACTGTCACCCTAAGCATAGTCGAAGGGTAAAATAAATAACACACTCTAATTTCATCCTTCGTCTTCGCGCAGGATGAATTGCTAACATACTAAATTAAATCAAATAACATAAAATAAAAGGGTTATCGGAATATCAATCCTTCGGCAAATGCTGAAAAGATAGACGGTATTCGGATAACCCTTAATAACATAAGTCTAACTATTTAAGTAACTGCATCTTTCTAGAAACTGAATTTGTACCTGCAGTTAATCTGTAAACGTAAATACCGCTTGCAAGATTTACAGCATTGAATTTAGCATTATAAGAACCTGCACCCAAATATTGGTTGTTAATAAGAACTGCAACTTCACTTCCAAGAACGTCATAAATTCTTAAATCAACATTAGCTGCTTCAGTAATTCCAAACTTAATTTGAGTAGATGGATTAAACGGGTTTGGATAATTTTGATCTAAATAAAATTGTGCTGGAACAACATCTGTTTCAAGTTCTACACTGACTGGTGTATGAACGATATCAAGAATAGCAGCATCAGCTGTAGTGTCATTTGCTATACCTCTGGTATAACCCTGGGTATAAATAACTTCATCAGAAGCATCACCATCCATATTGCCAATCGCAAAAACATCTAACTGTCCGCCTGCACCATCTGGTTCAGGAACTAAGAAAGAATCAATAACTGAAGATATGTAATTTGCCGGGAGAGTGATATCACCTCCTTGAAATTCAACACGATAGACAGAATTATTTGGAACGCTTGGCGCACTTCCATCACCTCTTGAACCAAAAACAAAATCCGGTCTTCCATCGTTATCTAAATCACCAACTGCTGCACCATTAAGTCTTGTAGCACCAAGTAGGCTTAGATCAGCAACTTCAAAAGATTGTAATGTATCTGCAACTTGTTTTAATACATAAACTTTTCCGCCGGTAAACCAGCTTCCTTCAACAATTTCATCAATCCCATCATTATCAAGATCAGCAACCGCAGTACCTTTAAAGGAACCGTTACCAACACCACTTTGTCCCGGTAATGAAGTCCAAGTTCCATTATCGTATTTTACAGGATAAACTATACCACTCTGAGCAAATAAATAAATAACTTTACCAACAACAGCCAAATCCCATTTGTTACCTGTGCCAACTAGAATTGGATCAGTAACTCCACTTGCTTCCACTGTCCAGGTTTCCAGACCACTGCCATTATCCGGTATATCATCAACAGAAAGAACTCCAAAGTGCCAATTTGTAGTTTGATCTGCAAAAATCAATTCATCCCTGCCATCAGAATCGATATCTACAACTTTTAAACTAATTGGTCTTAAATTATAATTATCATCTGTTACAATAGTAGTAGATGCATTTGGAAGAAAAGCTCCAAAACCATCATCTACACCTAAATTATCACTGCCATCACCCACTACTTCATATACAATTACGCGAAGAGGGTTAGGATTTATTAAACCAGGTGCGTCAGGGAAATTAGGTGGACACCAAACTATTTCCGGTTTGCCATCTTTGTCCAAATCGGCTACAGTAAAACCAATCCAAGTATTTTGTCCTTGACCTGATATCGTAGCACCCCAAACAGAATCCCATTCAGCAGTAGTTTCATTCCATTCAAACTTCCAAATTTTAGGAACCATTTCTCCATCCCTATCGATATAATTTGCATTACAAGCATATATTTCAGGAATGCCATCTTCATCTAAATCTACGCCAGCAACAAAACCGCCAAAGCCGCCGCCGCCAGGTTCATATGTTAAAGTATGAATTGTAGAACTACGCGTGAATATCTCCTGGGCTTGTACATTAAAAAATGAAACAAGGAACAGTATAGCAAGAAGAGTAAGAAGTCGGTTCATAAAAACCTCCTAAGATGTTTGTTAATAGATATTGGTTAAATTTTATTTTCTTTTTTGTCCAAACTTGCACAAAATTACTGATTTGTAGCTGTTTATGCAATTATATAATAAAATATTTTTAAAGCTATTAACCTTCAATAGCCTTTCGAACAAAGCCATCTGCGGCTTTTAATCTTTCCTTAGCAGTTTTTAAATCTACATTTGCTTTTATCATTACAAGCGCTGTTTTTACATGCCCTTTCGCATTATCAAGAGCAACACCGGCTTCATCATAATTAAGACCTGTAATAGTCATAACAATTTTTTTTGATCTCTCAACAAGTTTTTTATTTGTCATCTGCAGATCGATCATCATATTTTCATAAACTTTTCCAAGTCTAATCATCGCTGCAGTTGTAAGCATATTCAAAACTAATTTTTGTGCTGTGCCGCTCTTCATTCTCGTTGATCCCATAACAACCTCGGGTCCAACGTAAGGACAAATAGCAACATCAACTTCATCAATATCAAAATCTTTTCTTGGGTTTGTTGTAACATAAAGAGTTTTTGCTCCAAGTTGTTTAGCTTTTTTTACAGCACCAACTACATAAGGAGTCCTTCTGCTGGCAGCAATTCCGCACACAACATCTTTTGCAGTAACTTTTGCAGCAGCAACTTCGTTGGCGCCTGTTTCTTCTTTGTCCTCGGCTCCTTCTTGTGCACGAAACATTGCTTCTTTACCGCCGGCAATATAACCTTCAATCATGCCGTAAGGAGTTCCAAAAGTCGGCGGACATTCGGAAGCATCAACAACTCCAATTCTTCCGCTTGTACCTGCACCAAAGTATAAAAGTCTGCCGCCGTTTTTAAGTGCATCTACAACTATATCAACAGCTTTCTCAATGTATGGTAATTCACATTCAACGGCATAAGGTACAAGTTTATCTTCATCATTAATTATTTTTAATATATCGGCTGTGGATTTTGCATCAATTTCCATCGAGCGTGGATTGCGCTGTTCTGTGGGAAGTTTACTAATCTCTTCAAAAAGTGTTTTAGAGTCTCGAGATGAGTTCATAATATTTTCTTTTATTGATTTTTAATTATTATTAAAGATTTTCGATTCAAATTTACATAAAGAATCTTTAATTATTTGATCTTAATTTGTGATTGCATATTCTTTAAATACAATTCTGCCTTCAGTATATTTAATTTGCAATTATAAAAAATATTTAGCCACTTAAATAAATAACTAAAATGATATCCAAAGTTGAACAGTATTACCTCGAGCTTTCTCAAAAAGAATTAATATATAAACCCACTGAAAAAATTCCTGTAATTCAAGTAGCAAATTTTCCTGAATTAGGAAAAATGACTGCGTTAAGATTTATTGAATGGGTACAGAAAAATCCTAATGGAGTTATTTCTTTACCAACAGGCAAAACGCCAGAACATTTTATTAAATGGGTTGCTTACCTTTTAAAAAACTGGAATAAAGCTGATGTTGTTGACATCTTAAAAAAAGTTGATATTGATTCCAGTAATAAACCTGATATTGCAAATCTTCGTTTTGTTCAGATTGATGAATTTTATCCGATAGATTCTCATCAGCACAATAGTTTTTATTATTACATACAAAAATATTATTTCAGCAATTGGGGATTGGATATTAAAAAAGCTTTGCTGATGAACATTAATGAAATACCAACTGCAAATAACTTATCGTTTACGGAAATTTTTCCTGATGAAAATATCGATCTTTCATTAAGAACACGCTGGGCATCTACAACTTTGGAAAGATATCAAAAGCAAACAATAGAACTTGTTGATCAATTTAGCACAGATTATGAGAAGAAGATACGTGATATGGGCGGCATTGGATTTTTCCTTGGTGGCATTGGTCCCGATGGACACATTGGTTTTAATGTTAAGGGCAGTGATCATTATTCCACAACAAGATTGATACAAACTAATTATGAAACGCAGGCTGCAGCCGCAACCGATCTTGGCGGAATTGAAGTTGCAAAGAAAAGATTGGTAATTACAATCGGACTTGATACAATTACTTACAACCCTGATGCAACTGCAATTATTATAGCGGCTGGTGAAGCGAAAGGTAATATTGTACGAGATTCAATTCAAACTGCAATATCAAATCAATACCCAGCGACAGTTTTGCAGAGATTACCTAACGCAAGATTTTATTTAACTGATGGAGCTGCTTTTAGATTAGTTGAAAGAAGATACCATGATGTTTTAGAAGAAAAAGAAATCTCTGATGTTTCTGTTGAAAGAGCTGCGGTTAATCTTTGCCTGGATAGAAATAAAGCTTTATTAGATCTTAGTGTTGAAGATTATAATTCTAATAAGCTTACAAAATTAATTCTTGAAAGGACAAAAAAATCACCTCAGCAAATCGGGAGTAAAATCCATCAATCAATTATAGAAAGATTTAACAGAGGAATGGCTCCGGTTTCAAACCAGGTAATACTTCATACAGGTCCTCATCATGATGATATTACTC
>JAGOXU010000072.1 GCA_018059515.1 Ignavibacterium sp. | reverse complement strand
AAGTAAGATCATTGAGTAATAAATTCTTAGGTCTATAAGATTCAGGTCTAAAATCACTGGGATTTTTTTCTAAATCTAACTCAATCCACTCATACTTTCTGAATTGGTTATTATAATCAAGCTGCCTGAACGGAATAGGATAAATCCTGATCCATCTACCTTCTTCAGTAATACCTGCAGTGCAAACTGTTTCATTATATTTTTTTGAAATTGCCGGATAGGCTTTAACCGTGATAAGAATTTTCATTCTCATTATTCACCCCTATAAATGTTTGATTATAAAATCCTTTTCAAATCTATTTTCAAGAGCATTAATCGTTCGGCTTCTATGGCAATATGTATGATCTGCTTCAAAACACATTAATGCTATTCGTTTGTGCAAAATAAAAATGTTGTAAAGCTCTTCTAACTCATCCGATTTACCGGGCAGGATGTTTTTCTCATAATCTCTGAAGAGATCATTGTAATCTTTTTTTGAGTGAAGCTGTTTTCTTTTATTTGATTCGATTCCAAGTGCGGGAATGTGAATATATTTTATACCTGCGTTCTCGACTATAAATTTTAATTGTTTCTTAGAAAAGCCATACTTCATGCTAAGTGCGTTTTTTCTAATATCACATAATACGTGCACATTTTCTTTTATCAGTTCGTTTGTAAACTGTTCAACTGATTTTCCTTCGTATCCAATAGAAAACAGCGCACATTCGTTTTTGATTGGTCTGCTGTTTTTAACTGTTTTTAATTTTTCAACATCTAAAATCTTATCTGCAATTGTGCTGTTAATTGAGTAGTAGGGATATTGTTCATATACAAATTTTATAAGTTCTTTACCTTTTAACCTGCCATACTTTCTATGCATTTCTTCAAGTTGAATCCGGTCAATATTTTTCAATTCACTTATATATTTTTTATCACTTTTTAGTTTCCAGTGATTTTCCGACTCCTCAACCAGGTTGTATTTAACCATTGTTGACATATCCTGATTTGCCTGAAATGAAAAGCAGCCATATTTGTAAGGAATAAATCCAAAGAAAGGATCCTGCTTTTGAACATTTAATAAAAACAGGTATTTCTGGAAATCAATTTTGGGTAGTGATCCTCCAAAAGTTTTCAGTAAGGATAATAATATTTTTCTTCTGTAATACATATTTAAGTTTGTATGTTAAAATAACACTTAATGTTTTTCATTCAAATTACAATCCCAGTGTAAATATTATCTGTGATAAAAATAGATTACAGAACAACAGTGTCAGCAAAAAAGGATTCTATTATTATGATGAGATTTTTGTTTTTAGGTCATTGAATGTTACGTCGCAACCTTGGCAGATAAGAAACAACTCCATAGAGCTGTATTTTGTGTGAATGGCAGCTTTTATTTTTTAAGATTAAATTTTTAGAAATTAATTGCTGTCACGGAGTGATTCCCCGATATATCGGGCAGGATGTGGTGATAGTGGGCGAAACTTTCTAAGAATATAAAGTTTGTTCAAATGATCTTAATTTTTCAAGTGCAATATCAATATATTCTTTACTAAGAAGTTTACGTTTGCGCTCATTCCATGAATGGATTTTATTTTCCAATTCTAATTCAGCAAATAAGCCTTGTTTTAATTCATACTTTAAAACATAATCAACAGTTGCAAGTAACTCCATGCTAAGAGGTGACTCAAAACCTTCAATGAGTTTGTAAACCTTATCTAGTCTATCCTTTTGTTCTTGGGTGCAATTTTGTACAATAAAGTCATAAACTTTTGGTAGTTCATTTTTATTGATGATTATTTTATCAAACGGCTTAGCAGTTTTCTGTTTCATACCAGCAATGTAATGACCATCCAAATCACTGAGAACGTGAGTTAAAACTTCTGAAAATGGCCCATATGTGCCTTTGGTAAATTGCATTTTAAGGGGTTCACCAAATCTTTCTAAGAAATAAACTAGCTTTTGTGCTTCAAGCAACGTTAACTCATATCCTAATATTCTATATCTTTGTAATAAAGCAATAATCATTGAACGAGTGCTTGTTAGCTGAGGCATTTTTGTAAATGATTTCTTAGATGCCGTATGATAAGCATAATCAGATGGTTCAAATAGTTGAACTTGAAGATTGGAAATGTCCTCAAGAGAATTAATAATCAGTGGTTTAACATCATTCCAGTTTAATTTGCCGTTCCCACAACCAAGTGGAGGAAGTGCAATTGATTTAATTTTTTTCTTAATAATAAATTTCTTTAAATCTTCTAATCCATCTTTTATCCAAACAAGTTTAGATGGATAACGCCAATGTTGTTTAGTTGGGAAATTAATTATGTATTTAGGATTTGTAATTTTACCAGTTTCAGTAACAAAAATTTTACCAACATTTATCTGACCAACCTTGGCTGCTTTTTCGTAGAGTTTAAAATTATCCGGGAAAGCTTTCTTAAATTGAAGCGCGACACCAGCACCCATGACGCCTTCTGTATTAACTGTGTTTACAACAGCTTCAACATCAGCATCAAGAAGGTTACCTTTTTTAATTATATCTATCATTAGAAATACCAATCTCTACAGATTCGAGCGGGAATGTTTAAATTCAACTCCGTAAAGAGTTGATTTACATAATTAAGTTTTTGTTCGTTAAAAATAACTACTTCTAATATACAAGTTGTGGGAACAAATTGGTATATAAGAAATTCAGCCATTCTTCTACTCATTCTATCGGGATCATCAATAGTCCTATTCCAATACCTTGCGTTCATAAGGTTCCAATCAATCCGATCTAAATTTCGAATATTATTATATTGCCTACTGAGTGCTATATATGCATGTGCATTTGTAAAAATATATGGACGTTCGGCTTCTTGAATTGCACCAATATTGCTCACTATATAAGCAATATCTGATTGGTCGCCATTAAAACCAGTAACGTTACCTTGAGAAATTGAATACAACATTGGAGAACGCGGTGCAAAGTAAAAAGGAACATAATCATTGAGAGTACCATTAGGTGCAACTCTAACTATTGTCCCGCCCCTATCATTAATCAATTGCTGATTACCAATATTTATATAATTTGGATCACCATCTTCTGAGTTGTGGCTAAAAATACCATTACGCAGAGTAAAATCTAAGTTGCGATAATGTGTAATTCTGAATATTTGAGTATCAAGACCTCTGTTTGTTAAAGGCATATTACAGTGATTCCATTAATAATTAAATGCGTACAATGTTGCTGGTTTTAATTCGAATACTTTTCAATAACCTTTTAGAACTTTGCTCTACTAAAATAATCATATTCATCGGTTAATTTCATTTTACCTTGAACGTTTTTTGGGGAGGATCACCATATAAGTGCCTGAATGTTAATATTATTGCACGTTCCAATTTCTTCCAGCTTTGCAAATTTTTTACTGAAGAACAAGTGACAATATAAAATCCTATTTGTTTAATTCCGTGAAGCGTAAATAAATCCTTTGATTTGTCCACTGCACTTTGCGTTAATCTAATTGCGCCTTTTTTAGTTGTACCAATGTAAACAATTTTAGATTTGCCGAAACGATATTTAAAAGCCTTATTACTTGCTGCAATATATACTAATGTATTTTGTGTGGATGGCTGATTTCATTTTTTAGGATTAAATTTTTTAGTAATTGCAGCAACCAAATATTTGGTGACAGCGTACAATGATTATTAGTCTTTGCATCCCCAGATAAGAGTTTCATCTTTGTTATTTTTCATAAAGTCTTGCGCTTCTGAATCTCCTGAAAGAACAAATCTGTTGCCTTCTTCATCGTATATCTCACAGTAAACACAGGAACTTAATGGAATGCCAAAATGGTATATATTTTTTTCTTTCCATTTATACGAGTAAACTTTTGTAAGCGCATAGTATTTAATTGTTGATATGCTGTTTATTTTGGTTGGTAACCATTCCGGTGTGTCTTTTGGGTAGTTGTAATTGTCTGTGGAATTTCTTTATGGCAGTTTATTAAAGTCAAAATTAAAAGTGCTGATGTTAATAAAGTTTTTAGCATATGATATTTCTGCCACGGAGTGGTCCCCTCACAAATAGAGGCAGGCGTAACAGATGAGAAAAATTTAATTTTACAAATATGTTTCATAAAAATGATTAAGCTCCATTTTTTAAAACCCAGTATTAACCCTTCACCTTTTTTTGTCGTTCCAATATTTGATAAAAATAACTAAATGGTTTATTGTATTTGATAACGGGTCTTCTATCTTTCTCTGTTGGTACCAAATCAATGCTTTCAACTTCTTTCAATAATTTATAGTACAGTTTGCTTCTATTTCTGTCAAGTTGTTTGATTTGCCTAATGGAATGTTCGTTTATGCTTAATTCTTTAAATCCATTTTTCCAACACAAGTCAGTAGAAACTTCATCAAAATTGTCTAGTCCAATGCGACCTACAGACATTCCTATAAGTCTATTTATTGCGGACTCGGTTACAGTTCCTTTTGATTTTCGTACACCTATCTTAATTGCATTTTTAATTTCATTTATTATTGTCTTTTGTTTTTTAATTTCCTTTTCAAGCGAACTTTTCCTTACTCGAATATCACCTAAATAATTAATTTCATAGCCAACAAAACCTATCCAAGGAAAACAATTATTTCCAATTTTTCCCCAACGATACGGACCCTTTGATTTACCTTCCCAAAATGGTTTATAGTTTAATATGTCGTTAGTATTGATGATTAATTCTTTTTCACTCTTAAATTTATGTGGGAATAACTTTAAATGATGGAGTGTTTCTTTGTATAAATTCTTGGCATTTTCACAATCATTTAGGTTATCAGCAATAATAATCATATCATCACAGAATCTTTGATAAAGAACTTTTGTTTCACGCATTTTAATGTCTGCTTGATTCAGATATATGTTTGCTATAAGTCCAGAAAGCGCGCCACCCTGAGGAACACCAATCCTTTCCTCTGAAATATCTTTATAATGGTTCGAGATTATATCATCTATCCAAGTAAATTCGCCATTAGGGATTTTATAAGAAGCCCAATATTCTGAATCAGTTGTTTTAGGCATATTAATATTGAAGGCAAAACAACTTAAATAACTTTCAAATATTCGAGTAGGAGCTCCAAGATTCATTTCGGAATTTGAGTTTTTTGCATTTGAAATAAGATCTTGAAATAAAGACTTGACAATTTTATGATTAACAGTATCATAAAATTTTTTCATATCACATTCTACGACAAACAGTTCTTTATCTTTGTTTTCCTCCTTGTACTTTAAAATTTCTTTAATACAATCGTGATGTGATAAAATTTGATTTCCTTTATTTTTCTTTGACCTGAAAGCATATGTACTGTCTTGAAAATAATCATCTAACAATCGTGTTAAAAATTTATTGGTTGTACTCAGGATTATTCTATCTTTTAAATTAAACATACAAATTGGGCGGCATTCATTTTTACCAGTCTTTTTAAGTTTAATTTTAAGCTTTGGAAATATTATCGGCGATTTAACTTTGTAAGACTCATCGATTGAAAGTTGCTTTATTTCTTTTATGAATGATTTTAAATTTACGAACCATTGCTCCTCAGAATTCTTTTTTTTATGAACCTTAATTGTTTTCAATAACGCATAAAAGTTCTTGTCATTTGAAGATAAAAACTCTGTTTTTGTTTTTGGTTTTCTTCTTGAAGTCTCACCAAGACTTATCCATTTTTTTCGAGGCGGTAGAATAGTCGAAAGAAATTGAGTTAACTCTAATTGATATTTTTCAAACTCATTGTTAGGAGATTTGCTTGATTGTAAGTGATAATTATATTGATCATTGGAGGTTAATAAATGAAGTAAATGCTTTTTTGATTTTCTCTTAGCCATTTTAACACGCACTTTGCAGATTTGTCTTAAAATGTCATTTTCGTTGAAATGTTCTTCGAAAGTTTTCATAAAATAAAAATATTGGGGTTCCTGTAAAGTGTTTACACACATATTGACAAAGATACTGACATATAATGTCTTGCCTCTTTTAAGCTCTCTGGCAGTGCTTTACCGTTTAAGAGAGTGATATTTGCGAAAGTAATTTTACTTCCGCTTTCGGAACCCCTTTTCTTTGATATTTAGTTTTATAACCTTTTAGATTTGCTAAATAAATTATGCTACTAAAATTTACGTTTCCTTTTCTGGTTTCATAACAGTTTATTAAAAAATTAGTACACACTATTTCGTTATATTTATCTATGTCCAATGAACTTAGTTTTAAAAAATATTTTAATCCAATTTCATAAGTGAATGAATTTGAAACAGCCATTGCAACGCGGCACCATTCCTCATATTTATATGTAATTGACAGTTTTTTATTTTTTAAATATCTAATAATATCGGTCATTATTTTTCTGTTACATTGATTGTTCTTTCCTAGTGGATTGCAAAGTGAATCAAGATTACTCACAAAATTTATTTTCACATTCTTCTTGACTTGCGATTTTACTGTATCGATGATCTCATCTTGGGCTAATTCAAAACAATAAACGCTTTTATTTTGAATTAAGAGATTGTCACAAGACAAAAAACAGAGCCGAGTAATATCACTTCCACTTTTATCTAATTCAATACTGTATTTTTCAAAAAAGTATTCTGATAATTTTTTAAATGCATTTTTATGCAGTATTTCTAAGTCTAATCCAGTAATTTCAAATTTATAATTTATTGCGACTAACCCTTTAAATCCATTATTCGAAGGAGAACGCCAAAATGAAATTACATATTGGTCACTTAATAAGTCCTCATAGGTGCTTTTTAACTTTAATGATTCAAGTTCATCAATATCAAGAACAATTAGGGAATTGTAAGTAGTTATATTTTCTTTTGTTCGTCGTGAATTAAATGTCGCACTAAATGTCACAGCAGGCAAATGTTTTTTAAATTGATCGTAATAGTCCACATCGCCGCTTTCAAGCTTTTTTCTAAGTACTTCAATTTGGTTCTTGTACTTACCTGTCTTTATCTGATCTAATATCGTACCTATCGTTAATTCAGTAGAAATTGGCGACCAAGTATTCGGTTGATACGACACTTTGTAGTTTAGAATATTTTCTATAGTGGCCATTCTGTTATTTTATTTTTCTTTGCTGATAATATTTGTGTAAAAAATTATTAAAAACTTTTTCTTGGCTATCACTGCCTGCCATAATAAATCGTAGGTCGCATTGTGAAAAATAATAATTTACACTAACAAAAACCTTGTTGTAGAAAAAAAGAAAAGTTAACCCTGCCGCATCAACTCAGCAATAAAATCACTAGCATAAATTGGTGAAGAATAGAACCCTCACCAGGCTTCACTTGCCAATTCTAAAACCACCAACAAATTTTCCTCTCCGGTAAAAGTAAATCGAGAGCGGTAAAAACCTCTCTTTAAACTTAATACAAAAACATTGTAATCTCAATTAACAACCCGCAACAAAATAGCGTGCTCTCACACGCTTTCAATTTTAGTTAATACTCAAATCATAACCATATTTCTGGTAACTAATCTTACCTTTCTTTTTGTTTTCCTCAATCCAGCCTTTTTCATTATGACTTAATTCAATCAACTCCCCTGTATTTATCTTATTAAACCTTTTAAATATTTCACCCATTACTTCTAACTCACTTTGTTTAAATAATACTTTATCAAATTTTTTCAAAGGAACAGGTTTATCTATTTGTGAACTATTTACTTCGGCAAAAATAAAATCTATAAAATTCTCGTATGTTAATAAATCATAAATGGCATCATATCTAAATGGAACTGGTCCCATTTTTATTGCCTGGTACATATAACCACTTATCGATTGTCCAAATCTTTTGAAATGTAAAAAGTCAGTATAGTATAAAAGTTTATTCATTTTTACTTTAAAGATGTTTTCATTTGCCTCTAAATAAAATAAAACTATGTTGGCAAACTTTTCAAAAGAAGGTATTGAGTATCCGCTAAATTCATTTGGTATTTTTTTATCGTCCCACAAAAGTTTTTTTAAGGAATTATGATTATCAATTGTATCAATTGTCTTTTCAATATGATGAACAACTTTATCAAATTGATTTTTAGTAAATAAACTTTCTTTGCTTTCAACTATCTTTAAAAACTCTTCCGGATGCATTGCAATATTTAATAATGTACCGTTACTCAGGTTTGGCACTTCACCGGTTTCATAATTACGATAAATATTAGTTCCAAAACCTAAAACTTCAGCCATCTTTGCCGCTGATAATCCGTAGCTTTCCCTTGCTTTAATCAATTGCTCAGGAAACGGAATATTGTACTTCTCCCGATACTGATTATAAACCTGTTTAATATTTACATTATCTAACTCGTCGGTTGTAAACTGCTCTTTACAGTCTTGGCATTTATAAAACTGCTTGTGTACTTTAAAATCTTCTTTCCTGTAACTGATTTTTACTGTCTCCACCATTTGTAAAGCATTTCCGCCGCAAAATGCACACTTCATTTTTAACTCCATATTTATTTAAAGGGATATTTCAAACCATGTTCTGCAACATGAAAAGAAATACAAATCACCGAACTGTTCGGCAATCCCATTTCTATTTTTATATATACTTCTTTGTTTTTTATTTCTAATCCAAATTCCCAGTAGTCAGGATGATTTTTATACAACTCGTTTTTTGTTGGTCCGGCACAATAGTTTTCTGCCTTTAAACTTTTTATTAATTCTGTTCTCTCTGTTCCTGTTATTTCCAGCTCAGCAAGTGCCTGTATGTTTTTATCACGATCATCCCGGTAAACAATCTTGAATACCGAAAGCTTTGTTTTGAAGTCTTTGAGGAATTGTTGTATATCTTCTTTTGTCACAAGCAAAATTACACCAATATTTCTAATATGTCAACTATAAAGTTGATTTATTCTCTAATAACATCACAATTACTTACTATATGGTGTATAATCAAATATTTTAATTACTTTTTTAGCATCTAATTAAATCATCTTTTCCTTTAAAAGATCAAACATTTTTTATTAATGAGGTTTAACAAGACAATAGTAGTTTGTTGGCGGAGTTGGATCTGCGGGCGGATCAAAACGATGATCGAGATCTTTTATCTAACGCACACCTATATACTCCTGAAAAAGATTCTCTTAACGCTTATACTCCTCATCCCTAGTCAAATTCAGGATGACAAATAAAGTTAAAAGTAAAGTGGGAAAGATTTATCTCTTCGTTCGAAAAGACAATGATTTGTTTTTATAACAATTGGCAGGATAGGATTCACAACAGTAAACTACTCTTCGATAAGTAATTTATAAATCATTTCTTTATGTTTAAGCAACACAATTATTGGTTTAAAATGCACACGTTATTAAAAACTTTTCTAATGCTATCGGTTCTTATATCATTCGTTTCTTATGCTCAGGTGGAAGTAAAAATTGTAAACGGTAAAGTTGTTGAGTATGATAAATGCGGATTCCCAATGGATGATTCGGATTTGGGTCAATATATTTCTCCCGAATATATGGGCTATAGTTATGATAGTTTATTAATTGATCTTGAACTATGGCGAACGAGCGAATATGTAAAAATTGATTCAATTGGACTTAGTGTGCAAGGAAGACCACTGTGGCAGTTAACAATTTCCAGCAATCCGAGTAATGTTGCAGGCAAGCGAACTGTGCACATCCACGCAAGAACTCATCCACAGGAAACAGAAGGATTTTATGTAACTGAGGAAATGATTAATATTTTATTATCTGAAACCGAACTTGCACAAACAGCCAGAGCTAGTTGTGTGTTCTACATTATTCCAATGTACAATCCTGATGGTGTTGAATTGGGATTGCCAAGAAGAAATGCAAACAATATTGATCTTGAATCCAATTGGAATACATTCCCGCATCAGCCGGAAGTTGCAGCACTTAAAGCACGATTTATTGAATTGATGGCTTCTCCAAATCCAATTGAAGTTATGCTTAATATGCATTCAGATTCCGATTGTAAAAGGTTTTTTGTTTATCATCATGAAAACGGGACTACTCCCGCTTATGCATTATTAGAACAACAATTTATAAATGGGGTAAGAGCTTACTATCCAAATGGTATTGAACCGTTTTACTATGCTGTTAGCTGGACTTCGGGCACAGCATTACAATATCCCGAAAGCTGGTGCTGGTTAAATCATGGTGAAAATATTATGGCACTTACTTATGAGGATATGTATCAATGTTCACTAACCGGAAATTTTGATTCGACCGCAAATGCAATTTTACGCGGCGTTTTAGATTATATGGATATTACTACAGATGTTAAACAGGTTGCTGATCTTAATCCAACAGAATTTGAACTATATCAAAATTATCCTAATCCGTTTAATCCAAGTACGAAAATCAGTTGGCAGTCTCCAGTCAGCAGTTGGCAATCGTTAAAAGTTTATGATGTTTTAGGCAATGAAGTTGCGACTCTTGTGGATGAATACAAATCATCGGGTACTTATAAAGTAGATTTCAATAATGTAGAGACGCTGCATGCAACGTATTTACCAAGCAGTGTATATTTTTATCGTTTGCAAGTTGGCGATTATTCTAAAACCAAGAAAATGATACTTTTAAAATAAATTTTATCTTAACATCCATAATTATAAAAATGATATTCCAAATGAAAAGTATTTTATTAATTGTTATTGTAACAATCCTATTTACAACATCTGTTAAACCGCAAAATATATATTTTCCTCCGCTTACCGGAAACAATTGGGATACAATTTCGCCCGATTCTCTTGGCTGGTGCACAGAAAAAATTGATTCGCTGTTTAATTTCTTGGATCAGAAAAACACAAAAGCATTTATAATTTTAAAAGATGGCAAAATTGTTATAGAAAAATATTTTGATTTGTTTACACAAGACAGTATTTGGTATTGGGCATCTGCAGGTAAAACTTTAACAGCAATGTTAACGGGTATAGCACAGGAAGAAGGATATATTTCTTTATCTGATTCCACTTCAAAATATCTTGGAAGCGGTTGGACTTTCTGTCCGCCGGAAAAAGAAAAACTTATAACAATCCGGAACCAACTTACAATGACATCGGGGCTAAAGGATTTTGGTGTAGATCCTTTTTGTACTGATCCGCAATGTTTAATTTATCAAGCTGATGCCGGCACGAGATGGGCTTATCACAATGCGCCCTATACTTTGTTAGATGATGTAATTGAAACTGCAACGGGACAAAATTTTAATATCTATTTCAATAATAAAATCAGATCAAGAATTGGAATGAACGGACTTTGGCTTCCATCGGGCTATAATAATGTTTATTTCAGCAATGCAAGAAGCATGGCGCGATATGGAATACTAATCCTAAATAAAGGAGTTTGGAATTCTGATACTCTTTTGCACGATTCAAATTATTTTTATGAGATGGTTAACACATCACAAAATCTAAATAAATCTTATGGATTTTTATGGTGGCTGGCAGGAAAAGAATCTTATATGCTTCCAACTCTGCAATTTATTTTTCCCGGTTCATGGGCGCCGGATGCTCCAACTGATATGATAGCGGCGTTAGGAAAAAATGGGCAATTTCTAAATGTTGTTCCAAGTTTAGGTTTAGTTATGATAAGAATGGGAGATGTCCCCGATAGTTCTGCAGAAGTTGATGCAGTTTTTAATAATGAAATTTGGCAGAAGTTAAATCAGATAATTTGTTCCGCTGTTAGTGTGGAAGAAACAGAAAATCAACCAACGGAATTTTATTTGGCTCAAAATTATCCAAACCCGTTTAACCCAAGAACCATAATTAAATTTACAGTTCCATTTGTAGAGACGCACCTGCCTGCCGGTAGGCAAGGTCGCGATGCGTCTTTACTGACCACATTAAAAGTTTATGATGTGCTTGGCAATGAAGTTGCGACTCTTGTGGATGAATATAAACCTGCGGGTTCTTATAAAGTAGATTTCAATAATGTAGAGACGTTGCATGCAACGTCTTTACCAAGCGGTGTATATTTTTATCGTTTGCAGGCTGGTGATTATTCTGAGACGAAGAAAATGATACTTTTAAAATAATATTTGTGAACTCTGCGAATACTTCGTGCTCTCTGTGGTTAAATCACTATATCACTCCCGAAGTGATGGCTTGCCAAAAGAGCACAATGATTTTTTACCATAAGTTTTCTATCTTACTCTCGCTCTTAAGCTTAATCTTATTTATTTTTCGGCTAACAATTTCATAAACACAATGCTCAAAACTTTAGAAATAAAAGATTACGCTCTTATCGATCACATTAATATTGAGTTTGGTAAGGGACTTAATATTATTACCGGTGAAACAGGTGCTGGTAAATCTATTTTGATTGATGCAATGAGTTTGCTGCTTGGGGAACGTGCTTCAACAGAGGTTGTAAGAAAAGGCGCACAGAAATCTTTTGTTGAGGGAATTTTTGATGTTTCTAATAATAAAAAAGTAAAATCGATTCTTGAAGAAAATGAAATTGAATTTCAGTCAGAATTAATTATCCGAAGAGAAATATCACTTAAAGGTTCTAACCGATGTTTTGTAAATGATTCCCCTGTCCCGTTAAATATTGTTAAAGAGCTTGGTGATCTTCTTGTTGATTTACACGGACAGCATGAGCATCAATCATTACTACGCACTGAAACTCATATCGATTTTTTAGATGAGTTTGCAAATAATCAAAAACTGCTTGATGATTATAAAATCATTTACAAAGAATTGAACTCAAGACAAAATGAATTGAGTGAATTAAAATCAAAAGAAGAATCGTTAAAAGAAAAAAAGGAAATCTATAGTTATCAGATAAAAGAGATTGATAGTATTAATCCGTTACCGAACGAAGATGAACTGATTAAAAACGAATTAAATATTCTTGAAAACTCTGAAAAACTTTTAGAGCTAACCGATGATGTTTACACAAAACTTTACGATGGCGAGCCTTCTGTTATTGATTTACTTGGCGAAACAAAACATAAATTAAATCAACTTGCAAGCATTGATAGAACGTTTTTGGAATCTGAAGGTGAATGTGATTCTGCTTTAGCTGTTGTTAAAGAGCTTGCAAACTCACTACGGAATTACAAATCTAAAATAGATGTTGATCCAAAAGAGATTGAGGGAAAACGCGAACGGCTTGGATCATTAAATCTTTTAAAGAAAAAATACGGCGGCTCAATTCAAAAAATTGTTGAGCATAGAGAAAAGATTGGTAAAGAATTTGAACTTGCTGATAATTTTTCCACTGCCATAAATAATATTGAAAAAGAAATTACTGGATTAAGAAAATCTGCAGGTGAAGCAGCGGAAAAACTTTCATCAGCGCGAAAAAAATACGCTGTAAAAGTTGAAAGCGAAGTAAAAAAAGTTTTATCGCAGCTTGGTATTCCAGATGCAATATTTAAAGTTAATATTTTGCAAAGCGAAGTTGATAAGCACAATGATAATTTTATATCATACAAAAATAAAAAATTTAACTTCAGCAGCAACGGTTTTGATGAAGTTGATTTTTACATCAGTACAAATGCAGGTGAAGATGCAAAGCCGTTAGTTAAAGTTGCTTCAGGCGGAGAAATATCACGCATTATGCTTTCGTTAAAAACCATTCTTGCAAAATCAGATAAACTTCCTTTATTAATTTTTGATGAGATTGATACCGGCATTAGCGGAAGGATTGCACAAAAAGTTGGAGCCGCATTAAAAGAACTTGCTGCGTTTCATCAAATAATATCTATAACACATCTTCCTCAAATAGCAGGAATGGCAGATCAGCATTTTGCTGTTGAGAAAAAACAAGTTAGCAATCGTTCTGTAAGTTCAATAAAAAAACTTAATGATGATGAACGCATTAATGAAGTGGCAAAACTTATCAGCGGTGAAGAGCTTAGTAAAGCCAGTATAGAAAGTGCAAAGCAATTAATAATAAAATAATTTTTTACTATTTAAAATAAAAAGCATCCCAGCAAAACTGAGATGCTTTTTCTATTTGGAACGAGATTACTTAAAGTTTAGGTCATATGACCACAGGAGACTAAATTTATTTAACAAATTCAAAGGTTTCCTATGGATAAAATTAAAAATAATGACTCTTACGGACTTAAACGTCTCCAGTCTAAAAACGCTAAGAA
>JAGOXU010000254.1 GCA_018059515.1 Ignavibacterium sp. | reverse complement strand
GTTGGAATGAGTATTGCGTTGCTGGTTTGTTTTAAATTTAACTCAACATTTGCAAAAGCCCCCGGTATTAATTCTTTGTAAGAAGAACTGCAAATTGCTCTTATCTGTAATGTTCTTGTCCCGGGATCAATTTTAGGTTCTATCGCATAAACTTTTGCTTTAAATAACTGTGTGCTTCCGCTGATTTTAAATTCAAGGTCATCTCCTGCTTTTACAGATGCGGAATACATTTCGGGAATTGAAAAATCAACTTTAAGATTGTTAAAATTTTGCAGCCGAGCTATAACGGTAGAAGTTGTAACATAACTGCCTTCGCTTACAGAACGTAAGCCAACCACGCCGCTAAATGGTGCTCTAATTTCTGTCTTATCTATTTGCGCTTTAATCAAATCATAATCAGCCTGATTAACATTTAATTCGCTAACAATATTATCATACTCTTCCTGACTAATCAAATTACCGTCGCGCAATTGTTTTTGTCTAACTTCTTTTTCTTTAGATAGTTTTACTTTTGATTCCGCTTTTCTTAATTGCGCCTGCAAATCCGAATCATTTATTTTTATCAAAAGATCGCCTTTGCTTACAAACGAACCTTCTTTAAAAAGTATTTTAGTAATCTTTCCAGAAGTTTCACTTCTCAGTTCAACTTCTTCGTTGGCAAGAATAGTACCTGTTGTAAAAACACTATTATTTAAAGTTGTAAACGACACAATGTGTGCTTTAACAGGTATAACCATATCTGCTCCGCCGCCAGGTTTTAAATTTCCCCCACTATCAGAAGATGATAATAATTTGGGAAGCAGTACAATTGCAATCACAACTAAAATAGCTGCGGCAATAAGGATATTTTTTGTGGTTTTCTTCATTTGGATATTTTTTTGAGTTCCAATTTATCCTAACAACGGTTAAAACCCAAAACTAAAAAAGGCGACTTTATTAAAATCGCCTTTTCTATATTGAAAATTATTATGCAACTATTTTTACTTTGTCAATATCATTTTACGTGCTTGCGTAAAGCCCGAAGTTTTTAATTGATAAATATAAACTCCGCTTGAATGATATTTGCCGTCAAAATAAAAAGAATAAAATCCAGCCTCCAATTCTTCATTCAATATTTCTGTTACCTTTTCGCCTAAAATATTAAATACTGTTAACTTTACATTAGTACTTTGAGGTAATTGAAATTCTATTTTTGTTTTGGGATTGAAGGGATTAGGATAGTTTTGATTTAGTTTAAATTTATCGGGTAATTGTATTTCAATTTCTACTATTTTACTGTATTCAAATGAACCATCAAAATCTATTTGTTTTAATCTGTACTTATATTTACCTGGGTTGAGATTTTCATCAACAAATGAATACGTTTTAGTTTCAGTAGTTGTGCCTGCCCCATTAATAAATCCAACGTCTTCCCAAACTTGTTCATTTGATCGGATAATCTTTAATCTTTCGATTGTAAATCCAAGATTGTTTGTTTCGGTAGCTGTGCTCCATTTAAGAATTGTTTTATTCTCATTACCTTTTTCGGCATTGAATGATATAAGTTCTACCGGTAAATCTTCATCATAATATTTTATTACAAGCCCTCTTGAGCCAATAGCGTAGCCCTTATTAATGACGTTTAGTCGTATAAATGAAAGTTCTCTATTACTTAGTTCTGGTATTACAATCCAATTATCACCACTATCCGTAGATTGTCTAACTTGAACTCCTAAAAGAAAGATGTTATTATTAATTATATTACTAAACCTTGAACCATTTGTTACTAATTGCCAATTTAATCCCCTATTGTATGTTCGATAAAGTGTATTCGAGCTAGTAATAAAACCATTTAGACTATCTCTAAAATAAACATCGCTAGTGGTATTGAACGTTAGGCTAGACTGTTCTATCCAATTTATCCCGCCATCCGAAGACCTGAATGGTTGGGCAATGCCACCACCACTTCGCGCTACCCAACCATTTCGGGTATCACTAAAATGTATGCCAGCTAATATTTCAGCATATAGCTGCACACTCCAATCGTCCCCACCATTTGTTGTTTTTACAACAGAACCAGAATTAATAGCCCATCCTATTTCATCGGTTAAAAAAAACATTCGCTTAAATTCACCACCAATAAATAGACTATCGTAACCATTAATAATTACTTGTTGCCAATTGATTCCTGCATCAGTTGTCTTAAAGATTTTATTCCGTGCACCTACTATACCGGTTTGGTTACTCGTAAAATATAATGCCGAAGGATTAATCCCCGGAAAATCTTCTACCTGCGTTAATGTAATTCCACCATCATAAGTCTTATATAAAATAGATTTATACAGTTCCTGCCCTATTAGCCATCCAGAGTTTTCATCAGTAAAAAACACATCTATAAAATCATCATTTATTACACACTTTTTCCAAATCAATCCAGTATCGGTTGTCTTTCTAATCGTTAAATATTTACCAACATAATATGCAGTATTATTTGCAGGAAAAACTATGCTGGCACCATCAACCATATCACTTCTCCAAGTCCAGTTTCTTCCGCTGTTAGTAGTTTCGTAGCATCCCCCAAATCCAACAGCAAAGCCGTGTAGTGTATCAATAAAATCAATATTGTTTGGTTCGCTTCCACCTAAAAAAGTAATAAAATTCCAATTAGCTCCGCCATCGCTAGTGTAAACGTGCTTACCTGCAAAACCAAGTGCAACTGCACTTGTTCTGGTAACTGCTTCTATTGTAAATAACCCATAATTATCACCTGCTTGCTTTACATCCCAGCTAATGCCATTGTCTGATGTTCTTAATATTCTTCCGCCATCACAAGATATATAACCAAATAAAGTATCAAGAAATGAAACATCCCAATAAGCAAATCCGGTAAGTGGTGTTGGTTGATTTAACCAGCTATTTCCGCCATCTGTTGTTTTAAGCGCAGTTGAGCCCTCACCAACTAACCACCCTACTCTGGGTGTTAGCATCTGCATGTTCCAGATATTTTGGTTACTACTGTTGTTAATGATTCTCCAAGTTTCCCCTAAATCTGTTGAACTAATAATTATTCCGCTATCGCCAGCAGCAATAATTAAACTGCCATCATAACTTCCAATTGTTTTTAGTGTTTTTGTTGTTCCGCTATTCAAAGTGGTCCAGCTATCGCCACTATTAGTAGTTTTGATAATTGCACCATTTACACCACAAGCAAATCCTGTATCGGTATTAATAAAATAAACACCCCAATAGTCAACTCTTGGTACATTGGGTCTTATCTCTGTCCAAACACCACTTTGTGGTCTTCTTGCTCCAAGTGGTAATAAAAATTCATTATCACGGGTATTTGTTTGATTGATATTTCTTTGAGAAGTGTTTTCTTGTGAGTATAACGCTTGCCAAGCAAAAGATAATACTACAATTAAGATAAATAACTTTTTATTACAAGCGCAGGATTTAATAATTGAGTATAAAATTGTGTTTAAAGTTTTCATAACACCATGCTCCTCTTATTTATAATAACAAATATTAAGCCTAAAATGTTATTATAAATATAGAAGAAAAATGAGGCTAACGTCAATAGCGGTGGTAAAAAAGTTTTGTGCATACAAGTAATTGTAACATTTACTGTAATAGGTTTGCGCAAAACTTTTTAGAAGCTTACTCCGTTACATTAGAAACAAAAGAAGTTTTTCTTGAGAAGAATGGATGGGAACGTGCAATAAAAAAGCCCCGAAAAATTCGAGGCTAAAAATTAAATAAATACTAAAAATTGTATTATTGTTTCTTGCTGTATTTCTTATTGAATTTCTCAACTCTACCGGCAGTATCAAGTAATTTTTGTTTTCCGGTAAAGAACGGGTGTGACCCGCTTGAAATTTCCAACTTAACTAATGGATAAGTATTTCCATCTGTCCATTGAATCGTATCGCTTGTTCTAATCGTAGAGCGAGTTAAAATTGCAAAATCACAGGATGTATCTTGAAATACAACTGGTTTATATTCTGGATGAATTCCTTTTTTCATAAAAATCCTAAATAATGGTTTTTCTTAAAATCGTGGCTGTAAATATAGACGTTTTGGCAGTATTATCCAATATAACTTTTAGGGTGATTTGTTAGATTTTGGTTCAGTTTTATCACTTTTTTCACTCTGCACTTTCATCTTTAATTGCTGAACTTCCTTTTTCTCTTCGGTTGAAAGATTTCTTTGCATAAAGTTAATATTATCTTTACTTATTTCTGAAACCTCAGGATTAATTGCCGCCGGCGCGACACTTCCGCCTAAACTTTTGGTTTCTTCGGACCTAAAACTATCAGAATCGGATTTGTCTAAAACCAATTCATCATTAATTGATTGTTCAACTACTCCGGATTTTTTATCAATATGTTCTTCAAAAAC
>JAGOXU010000071.1 GCA_018059515.1 Ignavibacterium sp. | reverse complement strand
GTAAAAATAGTGCAAAAAAAAAAAAGTAAATTCAAAGCCAAGACAAATTTGGCGGTAAAATTTAGAAGAGTTGTAAGTAAAAATAGATTACCTGTAAAAATAATTACTAAATTAAAAGCACAAATCCTTGTTAATTTTTTTTACAAATAAAAAAAGCTGCCCATCAAAATAGAGCAGCTTATATTATTTTTTTTTAAACAAATTATCTGATATGAATTCTTGGTTCGATTACAGAAGGTTCTTTTTCTTTCAGAAAGTTTTTTTCTAAATGATCTTTAATAATTTTAAATGCTGAATCTACATCATTACAAAAGTGAAACAGTTTTAAATCCGATTCGTTTATTACACCCTGTTCAATCAATGCCCCAAAATTTACTACGCTTTTCCAGTACTTTTCATCATAAATTACTAAAGCCAATTTTTTTCTGATTTTTTCAGTCTGGACAAGAGTTAATACTTCAAACAGTTCATCAAATGTTCCAAAGCCGCCGGGAAAAACTACAAATGCTTTTGAGAGATATGCAAACCAAAATTTACGCATAAAGAAGTAATGAAATTCAAAACTTAATTCCTTTGTTACATACGGATTAACATACTGTTCAAATGGAATGCTGATATTTAATCCAACAGAATATCCGCCGGCTTTTTTTGCTCCCCTGTTTGCGGCTTCCATAATCCCAGGTCCGCCGCCTGTACAAACAATAAACCGGTTTGCATTTGTTTCAAGATTCATAGACCATTCAGTAAGCATTCTTGAAAGCTCAACAGCATCTTCGTAATATTTAGACATTGCGACGTGATGCTGTGCCTTACGTAATTCCTGAGCAAAATTAGTAATGGTTTTTGGATTAACATTTTTAAATTTATTAAGTGCAGCATTAGCCTCTTTACGTGATTTTAATCTTGCAGAACCAAAGAACACAATTGTATCCATAATTTTATGTTTTTTAAATCTTGCTTTAGGTTCAAGATATTCTGCAAGCAGCCTAATTGTTCTTGCATCTGTTGATGCGAGAAATTCCTCATCCTGATATGCTTTTACTTTCTTCTGTTTTTTAGCCATACTACGCCTTTGTTGTTAAAAATAATTATTTAAAATAAAAGTTAAAAAGTTTGTGTTAAATTGAAGAATAGTTTCTGTTTATATTTGCATAGAAACAAAATTGATTCACCAATAATCATAAAAATAGTATGTCAAAATATCATTTTTTTTTGAGAGTTATGATAAAAACCGGTTTATTTATTTTTCTGTTTACCGTAAGCAATCTATTTGCATCTTCAAAAGAAGAAATAGCAAACAAGATTCGGGATATTATTTCTAACCTGCCGTCAAATACTATTAGCGGGGTTATGATTTATAATCCGCTTATGCAGGATACAATTTTTGCGGTTAATGAATCAAAGCCAATGACTCCAGCCTCGTTAACAAAATTATTTACAACATCAACTTCACTTAACCTAATGGGTGGTGATCACAAATTATCTACAAAACTTTTTTCTGATGATCTTAATTTTAAAGATGGAGTAATAAATGGTAATCTTTATATAAAAGGATTTGGCAATTCAACTTTTACAGAATCAGATTTAGAATATCTTGTAAACGAACTGGTTAAAAGAGGAATTAAGATTATTACAGGTTCTGTTATTGGAGATGATACTTATTTTGATGACATCTATACACGCGAAGATTGGATTGAAGGAGAAGGCGCAAATGTAAGGCTTCCACCAATATCCGCACTTGTATTGGATAGAAATCGAACAACCACTAGAAAGAAAATAAGAAGAAGATATCGCTATATTTCTGAAAATGTAAAAGATCCATCTCTTTTTTCTGCAAACGCACTTTACCAAAAATTAAACTCGTTTGGAATTGAGGTAAAAGGAAAAACATCAAAAGGCGTTACACCAATTAAGGTTTATCCGTTAGCTGAAAAATCAATCCAACTTAAAGATTTAATTGCTCTGATAAACAAACACAGCGATAATTTTTTAGCCGAATGTTTATTTAAAACACTTGGTGCGGAATCAACAAAACTGCAGGGTAATTCTTTTTTCTCTCAACAGGCAATTTTAAAATTTGTAAAGGATAATAATATTTATTGGATTGGTACTGAAATAGTTGATGGCTCCGGAATTTCAAGATCAGATCAAGCAACTCCATTAGCAATAAACGGCGTGTTAGAAAAAATGTATTTTGATCTCGTTCACTTTGATGATTTTTATAATTCCTTAAGCATTGCCGGTGTTGATGGAACGCTTAGAGGAAGAATGATGGGTACTGAAGCTGAAAATAATTTTAGAGGGAAAACCGGTTCTTTAAATGGAGTTTCAGGATTAGCCGGATACTTAACAACTTCGGATGGCGATGATTTAATAGTAACTATTATTTTTGAATTTAATAAAGGCGGTTGGGGATATTACAGAGATGTTCAAGATCGGATCGTTGAGTTACTTATAGATTTAAAATCAAACAGCCCCGATTAAAATATTTAATTTCAAATCGGAGCTGTAAATAAAACTATTTGCCAACAGGTGGCTGATTTTGAGGAGGAAGTGTAGGGGCAGTTGGAACGTTTGTTCTTCCACCTTCTTGAATAACACTTCTTTGATCCGCTGTTGTTTGTCCCGGTAAAAAGAATAAATTAATTACCAAAGCAAGCACAGCAAGAACACCGGCTAACCACCAGGTGCCTTTACTTAAAAAGTCCGCAGTTCTACGGGATCCAAACATAGTTCCCATACCGCCTCCTGCGCCGCCAAAAGTTCCGGCTAAACCGCCGCCTTTACTAGATTGCAATAAAACCATCACAATAAGAATTATGGCGATAATAGTTGCTAACAATACTAACAATGTGTACATAATTATTTCTCCTTAATATTGTAGCGGGGGAGGGATTCGAACCCCCGACACGTGGATTATGATTCCACTGCTCTAACCTACTGAGCTACCCCGCCGAAAAATTGAGTTGTAAATATAAATCTTTGCCTGTGAAATTCAAAAAAAATACTAAATTATGCTTTATTTAAGGTTTCCCACAACTTATCCAACAAAGGTTTTAAGCCAAATCCGGTTGCGGATGAAAAAACCAAGATTGGGTCTTTAATTTTCTTGATTTTTGCTTTCTCTAGTTTTTTCAATTCTTTTTCAGAAATTAAATCTGATTTGGAAAGTGAAACAATAATTTTTTTATCAACAAGTTTTTTGCTGTATTTTTTTAGTTCATTGTAAAGAGTATCAAAATCAGCTTGATAATTTTCTGAAGTTATATCAATTAGAAATAATAAAATCCTTGTTCTTTCGATATGCCGTAAAAATTGAATTCCCAATCCTTTACCTTGATGCGCACCTTCAATAATACCGGGAATATCCGCAACAGTAAAACTTTGATAATCTTTGTATTTAACAATTCCTAAATTTGGTTCAAGTGTAGTAAACGGATAATCTGCAATTTTTGGTTTTGCTGCAGAGATTTTTGAGATTAAAGTTGATTTGCCCGCGTTTGGAAATCCAACTAAACCAACATCTGCAATAAGTTTAAGTTCTAAAATTAATTTTCGCTGCTCGCCTGGTTTACCGTTAGTTGCAAATCTTGGAGTTCTTCGAGTTGGAGTTGCAAAATTACTGTTCCCTTTTCCGCCTGCACCGCCTTTTGCAAAAACTACTATTTTATTTTCTTCAGAAAGGTCTAACAAAACTTCTTCGGTTTCAGCATCTTTTACAATTGTTCCAACAGGAACTTTTATAATTACGTCTTCCCCGTTCTTTCCGTCTTTTAACGAAGTGGCACCAGGTTTACCATCATCAGCAAAAAACTTTTTTTTGTATCTAAAATTTAATAGAGTTGATAAGTTTGTTTGGGTTTCAAAAATTACGCTGCCTCCAACACCACCATTTCCACCTGATGGACCGCCTTTGGGAACAAATTTTTCTCGTCTAAAAGCAACTGCTCCATCGCCGCCTTTACCGGATCCAACTTCAATTTTTACAAAATCAATGAACATTACTTTTAGACATTAAAATATTTAGATACAGCATTAGTTAAAGTATTTGCATCGCGGCTGTGCGGTTTAATGCGTGCATATTTAAAAACATTATCTAAAATTGCAGAGGCTTCCTCGTAAGTACTGCACATCGTCATTTTTTCTATCGTGTTTGCAAAATCCTCGCTATCAGAATTAAAAAGATTTTTTATGATTCGATCAATTTCTTTTTTTGAAAGGTATGTAAAAACGTCATCACTTCGTTTTTTAGTTAAAGGTTTTATTGTACTTTCTTCCTCTGTTGAATCGCTATCTTTAGTATCATCAACACCGAGTAAATCTTTTTCAAAATCCAACTTTTCAATCGGTACTTCTTGATCTAATTCATCAGCATTTGGCAGTTCATGTTCAAATTCCAAACCAGTTATATCCACAGAAATATTATCATCTACCTTTTCTTTTTTGTCTTTTGCGGTTGGAACATCATCATCAATTGATATTTCAAGTTCATTATCATAAAAATTTAATAGGTCTTCCTGCTCTTTGTCATCAAGAATAACTATTTCATCATCACTTTCCATTTCTTCTGTAAGATGAGCAAGTACATCTTCTTCATCGATCGGTTCATTCAAAATTGATTTATCTGTTTCAGGTAATTCAGCGTCATTTGCATCCGGTTCTCTTTCGGAATCATCACTATTTATTTCAAGTTCTTTTGGCTCAGGTGTTTCAATTCTATCATCTTCACTTATTTCAAATTTTTCCGGTTCAGTTTTAGATAATGCTTCTTCAACAACTTCTAATGGTGTGTCTTCAACTTTTTCTTCAACAATATTTAAAGATTCAATTTCATTTTCTTCATTTGCAAAATCATTTAATTCTTCCTTTGTAACCAATTCAATTTCAGAATTTGTTTCGATTTCATTTTCATTTTCCAAAAATTCTTCATCATTTATAAATTCACCTTTAAGGGGATTATCAAAATGCATATCGCCAACGGCTATTCCTTCGCTGTCTGTTTCTTCAACAAATGGAGAATCAATACTTAAAGTTGAGTAAAGAACCTTTCGGATATCCTCAATATCGGCTTTCTTTTTAGATGAATTTGAATAAGCTCGTTTAAGTTTGAAAAGAAGTTCGGTAAGATTTTTTTCTTTTAAGAAATTTTCAACAGCCTCAACACTTACATTTGATTTGTTAAGTCCGCCGATACTAAAATAATCTGCAATTGCATAAAGAGCATTATCAACAAGCTTGCTTTGATGAAGCATAAACAATTCGCGGTCAATCTTATTTACAATTAGTTCAAACTCAGTAACTGTAATATTCAGGATTTTTTTCTTTGATAGGTAAGCTATAAAAACATTGTTAAGATATTCATAATAATAAGTGTAACGCAGCATCATCTTAAGTTCATTAACCGAAACTGATTTGTTGTTTCCAAAAATTAATTTTGAAAGCGACCACTTTGGACGAACAACATAATTAGCATTAAATGAAACGGCTTGAAGCACAATATTTTTAATGTCTTCAAAAGAAATCTTTTTAGTCTTCTTTATTTCATTACCGATAAGATTAAAATAATTTGAGATTTCCGTACCTGAATAATCAAACAAAGAATTCTCAATCAATTTCTTCCGATCTTCAGAAATCAGGTAATCTATTTCACCCTCTACATATTTTTTAATAGAAGGATGAATATCAGTTGAAAGAAATTTTTCAACAGTTATAAATGATCCAAGATCTTTTACTTTGTTAAGTGTAAAGTCACTAACAAATTTTATTTCGTTTTCAAACATATAATTCTCTTTTGGTTTGAATTGATGTCTAAAAATATAAAAAAATCCCGATTAAGGCTAAACCGTATATTTGGCAAAGTTAACCGGGATTTGAACAAAATAAGATATTCTTAATTATTTGCTAAACTTCCACTCCTTTAGATTTTACATTAGCCATCACAAACTCCCTGTTCATTCTTGCTATGTTAGTTACAGAAATTCCTTTGGGGCATTCCGCTTCGCAGGCATAAGTGTTTGTACAGCTTCCAAATCCAAGCTCATCCATAACCTTTACCATTTTTTCTACTCGCATAATTCGTTCGGGCTGCCCTTGCGGAAGCAGGGCATACTGCGAAACTTTTGCAGATACAAATAATACCGCACTTGCATTTTTACATGCAGCAACACAAGCTCCGCATCCAATACAAGCCGCAGCATCCATGGCAAGGCTTGATTTTTCTTTTGGGATTGGAATCGCATTTGCATCCGGAACTCCTCCTGTATTTATGGAAACATAGCCGCCGGCTTGTAATATTTTATCAAATCCAGAACGATCTACCATTAAATCTTTTATTACAGGAAAAGCTTTTGCTCTAAAAGGTTCAACCCAAATTGTGTCGCCGTCTTTAAAGTTACGCATGTGTAATTGGCAGGTTGCAATTTTAGGTAATGGTCCGTGAGGATGACCGTTAATTACAAGTCCGCAAGTTCCACAAATTCCTTCTCGGCAATCGCTCTCAAAGTGCACAGCTTCTTCACCTTTTAATTCGAGTGTATTATTTAACTCATCAAGCATTTCAAGGAAAGATTCGTCAGGAGAAACCTGAACTTTGTATTCAGCAAAACTTCCAACGGATTTAGAATTTTTCTGTCTCCAGATGTTAAGAGTAAGATTTAACTTTTTTACTTCCATTATTTGTAACTCCAAATTAATTTCAAACTTTTTTAATTAGCGGATTTAATTTTTTCCGCAGACAAATAAAACTCACCAAGTTGGTGCAATTTTTTCTTTAAGATATTTTTATCAATCAACTGAGTTTCATACTCTGCAATTTTAGTCGGCGATAAACTTCTGTTTAAAGCATAGTTTACAATTTCATCATCTTTAGTTTTACACAAGATTAATCCAACACTCGGATTTTCATTATCTAATCTTTGTGTTTTATCAAGTACTTCAAGATAAAAATTCATTTTGCCAAGATATTCCGGACTAAAATCATCAATCTTTAAATCTATAGCAACCAAGCATTGTAACCCGCGATGATAAAAAAGTAGATCAACAAAAAAATCTTTAGTACTAACTTGCAAACGATATTCTTCTCCAACAAAAGTAAAACCTTTTCCCAATTCCAGAATGAACTCTCTAAGGTTTTTAACAAGAGATTTTCTTAAATCTTTCTCGTTAAAATCTTTAGGTAAATCAAGAAACTCAAATATATATTTGTCCTTAAAAACCTCGTTTATTTGCTGTAATTGAGCATTATGTAATTCTCTCATCACTGATGAGAGATTTGTAGATTCGGTTGGTTTTTGTAATTCTGTCATCAGTGTTGACAGTTTTTGATTGGATAGTAAAAACCTTTCAAAAACCCCAGAATTTATTTGTCTCTCAAGTTCACGTTTTGAATATTTTTCTTTAACTGAAAGATTGAGATAGAACTCCTTTTCTTCAATTGTTTTTGTTTTAGAAAGAATAATAATGTTATTTGTCCAGGTCAATTCTCTCACCAGTGGTGAGAGTTTTGGGAATTCTGAATAAACCTCATAAAACTGCTTCATTCTCCACAAATTTTGAGTGGAAAAACCACGAGAACCAATCATTTCTTTTTGGATAAATTTAGACAACTTTTCAACTGTACTTTTTCCCCAACCATCCGATTCAGTTCTTATAGAAATATACTCGCCAATGTTCCAATAAAGATTTATTAGTTCTTTATTTACAGAAGTAAAAGCTCTTTGCTTAGATTGATTAATTAATTCAACAATCTTAGTAAATGAAGTTTTTTCAGAAATATCTACTTCTGCAATCTTCAACTATTTGTAACTCCTTATCGCCGGTTTTACATATTCAAATTCGAGTGCCTCTTTGTGAAGATTCCATTTATTCTCACCTGCAAACTCCCATGCAGCAACATAAGAATAATTTTCATCATCACGTTTTGCTTCGCCGTCTTCAAATTGATATTCTTCACGGAAATGCCCGCCGCAAGATTCTTTTCTATCAAGCGCATCAAGCGCCATCAGTTCACCGAGTTCAAAATAATCTACTAATCTTCCTGCGCGTTCTAATGTTTGGTTTACATCATCACCGCTGCCGGGTATTGTAACATTCTTCCAGAATTCTTCTTTTACTTTTCTAATTTCTTCAATTGTTTTTTTCAATCCTGCTTCGGTTCTTCCCATCCCAACATTATCCCACATAATTCTGCCAAGCTGTTTATGAAGGTCATCAACTGTTCGTTTTCCTTTTATGGATAGAAGTTTGTTTGTAAGATCTTTTACTTCCTTAGCAACTTTTTCAAATTCCGGATGATCAGTTTTTACAAGTGTTGGTTTATCTCCGCCAAGATAATTACCCATTGTGTAAGGAATAACAAAATAACCATCAGCCAAACCTTGCATAAGTGCAGAAGCACCCAAACGATTTGCGCCGTGGTCTGAAAAGTTTGCTTCGCCAAGTACAAATAATCCGGGCACATTACTCATCAAGTTGTAATCTACCCACAAGCCGCCCATTGTGTAATGCGGTGCAGGATAAATCATCATTGGAGTTTGGTAAGGGTGCTCGCCGGTTATAGTTTCATAAATTTCAAACAAGTTTCCGTAACGTTCTTCAATTACTTTTTGCCCAAGACGATTTATTGCATCTTTAAAATCAAGATAAACAGCTTCCCCGCCTTTAACACCTCTTCCTTCATCGCAAACTTCTTTTGCAGCGCGTGAAGAAATATCTCTCGGAGCAAGATTTCCGAATGAAGGATATTTTCTTTCAAGATAATAATCTCGTTCATCTTCAGGAATATCATTAGGGTTGCGCATATCGTCTTTTTTCTTTGATACCCAAACTCGTCCATCGTTACGTAATGATTCACTCATCAATGTTAGCTTTGATTGCGATTCCCCATGCAACGGCAAACAGGTTGGATGTATTTGTGTAAAGCAGGGATTTGCAAAATAAGCGCCGCGTTTGTGTGCACGCCAGATTGCTGTTGCATTACAATTCATTGCATTTGTGGATAAGAAAAAAACATTAGAGTAACCGCCTGTTGCAAGTACAACTGCGTGTGCAGAATATTTTTCAATCTCACCGGTTAATAAATTTCTTACAACTATTCCTTTTGCAGCGCCATCTACAATTACAATATCAAGCATTTCTCTTCGCAAAAATAATTTTACCGAGCCTTTATTAACTTGTCTGTTAAGTGCGCTAACAGCACCGAGCAATAATTGCTGCCCTGTTTGTCCTCTTGCATAAAAAGTTCTGGAAACCTGCGCACCGCCGAACGAACGGTTATCTAAAAGTCCGCCGTAATCTCTTGCGAACGGAACACCCTGAGCAACGCATTGATCAATAATGTTACCGCTAACTTCTGCAAGACGATGAACATTGGCTTCCCGTGCTCTAAAATCTCCGCCTTTAACAGTATCGTAAAATAGTCTGTAAGTTGAATCACCATCATTCTGATAATTTTTGGAAGCGTTGATTCCACCTTGTGCAGAAATACTGTGTGCTCTTTTGGCGCTATCGTGGAATGTAAAAGCTTTAACATTGTAACCAAGCTCTCCAAGTGATGCAGCGGCTGATGCGCCTGCTAATCCGGTTCCAACAACAATTATATCAAATTTTCTTTTGTTGGCGGGATTAACCAACTTCATATTGAATTTATGGTTTGTCCATTTTTCAGAAATATTTCCTGCTGGAATTTTTGAATCAAGGGTTGCCATTAGTTACCTCCTCCTAATAAAAAATAAATTGGCATTGAGGCAAATCCTAAAGCCATAATAATTGCGTAAACGGTTCCGATTTTTTGAATCATTGGAAAATACTTTTTATGATTCCATCCAAATGTTTGAAACGCACTTTGGAAGCCGTGATTTAGATGATAACCTAAGAATATCATTGCAACTACATAAAGAATTGAATACCACCACATATTGAAAAAGTAAACAACTACATCGTAATATTGATGATTTGTTGCTAGACCCATGGGATCATGTACATTAAATCTCCAGAAGAAAGTTGCAAGATGCGATACAAGAAAAATTAATATGATTGATCCTGTAATTACCATAGTTCTAGAAAATATCGTGCTATTTTCTTTTGAGCCATTTACCTTATAAGTAATTCCTCGTGCTCTTTTATTTTCTAACCACAATCTTAATCCATTATAGATATGTAGAACAAAAACTCCGAGTAAAACTACTTCGATCACTCTGATCAGAGGTTTGACAACATCTAAGGTTGATACGTAAGCATTAAAAGCATTTGCACCAAAGAACAAAGTTATATTTCCAATCAAATGAACGATTAAAAATATTAGCAGAAAACTCCCCGTAACAGCCATCGTAAATTTTTTGCCGATAGAAGAGTTTAAGAATTTAAAAAACCAGCCCATTAAAAGCTCCTTTTAAATGAAGAATGATTTATAGCTGATGTGAAATTATATTTTGAAAAATTTAGTATGGTAGAATAGAAATACGAAAAAGATTTTTTAATTGAAGTCAAAAACATCTGTAAATAAATAAAATTGATAATTAACAATAAATCTTATATGCAACTTAGAAAAAAAAACTAAAAGGTGGAAAATAAATCCATAGTTTTTTTAAGGATAGTTTGAGTTAGAATTTATTAACACTATTTTAGGGTTAGTTCTTTGAATCAATTTACGGTGTCCCAATTTCGATATAATCGTTATAATGGGAAGTTATAGGGAAGTACGGTGAGATAACCACGTCATTACGAGCGTAGCGAAGTAATCTAAAGATTGCTTCATCCTTTTGGTATTCGCAATGTCAATATTAAATCAAACCCGTCGCTGTCGCGCAACTGTGATTTTCATTTTGCAGACTGCTAATTTTTGCAGACTGTTTCTTGAAACTAGCCAGGAGACCTGCCGTAAAATTTAATTAATCAACCTTCGCGAAAAAGGTAAGGTTTACGATGGTCTCTCAAAATCTCCATTCGTTTTATCTAAACTTTTTAATCCGCGAAGTTACTTTTAACATTTTTATATGGAGTAACTTCAATGTACAAAACAAATTTTCTTTTTTTTCTGTTCGCAGTATTTCTTTTTTCAACTCTTTCTTTTTCTCAAAATATCGTTCAAAAAACGGATACTATCGGATATTACAAACTTAGTGAAGTGGTAATTTCTGCAACAAAAACTAATGCTAACACTTTGCAGCTTGCAAGTTCAATTTCTGTAATAGATGCTAAACAAATATCAAACAGTAACTCCAACAACGTGTTTGATGTTTTAAGAAATGAAACAGGAATCAGTTTTACAAGACAAGGCGGCAACGGAACTTTATCAAATATTTATATTCGCGGTTCAAACTCATCACACACTTTAGTTTTGATAGATGGCGTTGAAGTTAATCTTACAAACGATCCATCGGGTGTTTACGATTTTTCCGCATTGCCTGTTGATAATATTGAAAGGATAGAAGTTTTACGAGGTCCGCAATCTACACTTTATGGTTCTGATGCACTTGCCGGAGTTATTAACATCATTACAAAAAAAGGCAATGGTGCGCCAAAATTTTCTTTACTTACAGAAGGCGGTACTTACAATACTTATAAAGGAATGATTGGATTAAACGGATCAATCAATAAATTAAATTATTCACTTGCACTCAGTAGATCAGGCAGTGAAGGTTTTTCTGCAGCATCAGAAAAGTACGGCAACACAGAAAAAGATGGATACACTTTTAACAATCTTACTTCTGTTTTAGGATATGATTTAAGTGATAATGCAGAAATAAATTTGTACACAAGATTTTTAAAATCAGAATCTGATAATGATCAGTTTGGTGGAATGTTTGGTGACGATCCGACCTATCTAACTAAACAAGAAGAGTTTTCAATTCGAGGTGAAGGAAAAATTAAATTATTAAATGGTAATTGGAATCAGAAACTTGGCTTGACTTTTATAAGAAATGTTAGAAAAAATTCATTTGATACTTCATCTGCAAGCGCCTATTATTCAAATGCTTTATATGATGGAAGAAGATATAAAATTGATTGGCAAAATGATTTTCAACTCAGCAAAGGAAATTTGTTAACCGCTGGAATTGAATTTGAGAAAGAAGAATCATCTTCTGAATATTATTCCTTTAACTATATTCTATTGCCTGATTATGCAAGTGTTATTCCTAATAAAGATGCTAATACAATTAGTGCCTTTTTACAGGATCAAATAAAACTTGAAGAAGGTTTTTTTATTACACTCGGTTTAAGATTGGATAAACACAGTAAATTTGGTTCACAATTTACATACAGAATTGCTCCTGCTTATATGCTTTGGGAAACAGGAACGAAGATCAAAGCAACAATAGGAACAGGATTTAAAGCACCATCTTTATATTATTTATATGATCCGGCTTATGGAAATGAAAATCTAAATCCCGAAGAAAGTTTTGGTTGGGATTTTGGTATCGAACAATTTTTCTTCAAACAAAATCTATCTTTTGGAATTACTTTTTTCTACAATAAGTTTAGTGATATGTTCGGTTTTGATTATCAAACATTCAAAACAATTAATATTAAGCAGGCTGTAACAAAGGGTTTAGAATTTTATTTTCAAACTAAGCCGATTGATGATTTGGAAATAAAAGCTAATTATACCTTTACAGACGCTCGAGATGTTAGTCCAAATTCATCGGACTTTGATACAAAGTTATTACGCCGACCGGAAAGTAAAGTAGGTTTTTTTACTAGTTATTCTTTTTCTGCAAAGACCAATTTGAATGCTGAAATTATTTGGGTTGGGACTCGTGATGATATTGATTTTTCAACATATCAAAGAACGGAACTTAAAGGATATGTGCTTCTTAACTTAGCTGCACATTATAATCTTTTTGATTTTCTAAGATTGAATGCAAGGGTAGAAAACCTTTTAGACACAGATTACGAAGAAGTATTTGGCTATGCTACTCCGGGATTATCATTTTATGGGGGAATTAAATTTTCACTTTAGTAAAAAATTTTTACAATTGACTTTAATAAACTATATCTTTAAACTAATTATAAACAGAAATATTTTTTTTAAATTTTAACTGAAAGGAAATGAGAATGGAAAAATTAACACCAAGATTCTGGGTTTTAACCTTGATGGTTTTTGGAGCAGCTTTTTTGAGATTGCTACCACATCCACCAAACTTTGCACCGATTGCTGCAATGGCTTTATTTGGCGGCGCTTACTTTAGTAAAAAATCTTTTGCATTTGTAATTCCGCTTGCTGCAATATTTTTAACAGACTTGATTATCGGAATTTATTCTTAAGCCTGGATTGTCTATTTGAGTTTTGCTTTAATTGTTGTTTTAGGAATTTTTATGCTAAAAAAAGTTAGCGTAAAAAAATTAGTATTCGCTTCTGTTACAGCTTCAATTAGTTTCTTTGCAATTACAAACTTTGGAGTTTGGGCACTTGGTACGCTGTATCCTAAAACTCCTGCCGGATTATTGGCAAGCTATACAGCGGCTATTCCATTTTTCCAAAATTCTTTAATTGGTGATTTATTTTTTGTTGGGGTTATGTTTGGAGTTTATGAACTTGTAAAACACAAAGTTCCAGCACTTGCAAAAGTAAAAGCTTAAATAATAAAAACACTACCAAACCTCCGAGGTTTTAGAAACCTCGGAGGTTTATTATTGGTGATTTATTTTTTGTTGAAGTTTATGAGTTGGTAAAACATAAAGTACCTGCATTAGCAAAAAGTAAAAGCTTAAATTAGAATTAGTTAAAAAGCAAAAACCCGATTCTGAAATGAATCGGGTTTTTTAGTATTAATAAGTGACCTATTTTGTTCACAATCCCATAGGGATTTTATAACAAAGTAACTCCATCACTTCGTTAACAACATCTTTTTAACATCCGAAAAACTACCTGATTGAATTTTGTCCGAATGGATCGATATGCGATAAATATACATTGCATTTGGTAGTGATGAGGCATTGAATTCTGATCTAAAATCTTTGCAAGTTTTACTTTAAAAAAATTGATTTAATTGTTTTTCTGAAAGGCAGAGAATTTTTTGAAAAATTATTTGCCTCCATTGTAATAAAATAAACGCCGGAAGAAACTTTATTGCCAAAGTTATCTGTTCCGTCCCAGGTTATTTCATATTCGCCGTGATTACGGGT
>JAGOXU010000253.1 GCA_018059515.1 Ignavibacterium sp. | reverse complement strand
TTTAAAAATTGGTGTTGTTCTTGGTGATAATATAAAAGACAATTTGGAAGAACTGATTGCAAGTGGTGCACAACTAAAAAATATGGAAACAGATGAACCAATCAGTATCGTTAAAGATAAACTGCTAAGTGCAAATGTTTACTTTGGCGCTTTTCCGATTGTTGAAGCATTAGAAAAAGGTGCTGATTTAATAATTACCGGAAGAACTACTGATACTGGTTTAACTCTTGCTCCTATGATCTATGAATTTGGTTGGAAAGCAAATAATTATGATTTACTTTCTGCGGGAACTGTTGCCGGACATATTTTAGAATGCGGCGCTCAATCCAGCGGTGGAAACTTTTTGGGAGATTGGCAATCAATTCCGAACATGGCTGAAATTGGATTTCCAATTGCAGAAGCTTTTCCAAACGGAGAAGTGATAATTACAAAACATCCAAACACCGGTGGAAGAGTTTCTTTTGAAACTGTTGCGGAGCAGCTACTTTATGAAATTGGTGATCCCAAATCATACATAACACCTGATTGTGTTGCAGATTTCACTTCAATAAAACTTGAAGACTTGGGTAATGATAGAGTTAAAATGTATGATGTTAAAGGATTTAAGGAAACCGAGTTTTATAAAGTATCTTGTTCTTACTCGGATGGATATAGTGCGATATCTTCATTAACATATTCCTGGCCGCAAGCTCTTACAAAAGCAAAAGTTGCAGATGAGATTTTAAGAAAGAGATTAGCAAATCTTACCTTGCAGTTTGATGAAATTAGAACAGAGTTTGTTGGATATAATTCCACTCACGGACCACTTGCAGTAGAATTAGAAGAAGACAAGATAAATGAAATAGTTTTAAGAATTGGTGTAAGATCTCACGATTATAAATCTGTAGAAAGATTTGGAAAAGAGATTGCTCCGCTAATTCTTACAGGTCCTCCGGCAGTAACAGGATTTGCCGGCGGCAGACCAAAACCAAGTGAAGTTGTTGCTTATTGGCCTGCATTAATTCCCAAGAAAATGGTTGAACCTGTTGTCGAAATATTAGAACTTTCCTGAATTTATTTTCGGAACTCTAAGGGATGAAAAGATATTTCGTCTATATTTTATCAAGCAGAAACAAAGGACTTTATATAGGGATGACGAATGATTTATCCCGAAGAATTTATGAATACAAAAATGGTTTGGTTGATGGTTTCACCAAAAATTCAATGTTAATAAACTGGTTTATTTCGAATTACAAGATGATCTTGAATCTGCTTTAAAACGTGAGAAACAATTAAAGAATTGGCACAGAGATTGGAAAATAAATTTAATCGAATCTAAAAATAAGGAATGGAAGGATTTGTATTCTCAAATTTCTGATCCAATAAAAATTATTTATAATTAAAATAGGAGATGCTGAAACAAGTTCAGCATAAAGTTGCATGAAAATAAAATTATTAGATATCGCACACGGTAGAAGCGGTGATAAAGGTGATGCTGCAAATGTAGGAATTATTGCTTATGATGATAAAGGTTATGATCTTATAAAAAAACATCTTACGGTTGATAAGGTAAAAAAACACTACGAAGGCATTTGTCTTGGTAAAGTTGAAAGGTTTGAGCTGCCAAATTTGCGTGCATTAAATTTTTTATTGCACAATACTCTGGGCGGCGGCGGTACAGTTTCACT
Organism: Ignavibacterium sp.; assembly: GCA_018059515.1. Lineage (GTDB taxonomy): Bacteria > Bacteroidota > Ignavibacteria > Ignavibacteriales > Ignavibacteriaceae > IGN3. Next base: position 2,718 of record JAGOXU010000253.1, on the reverse strand, counting down.
AAAACACGATGCACAAGGTAAAACACTTGCTGCGGCACTCTTAAGAATGGAAATTGAAACAGAATAAAATTAGGGAGCATCTATGTTCGATGAGGAAATAAAAACTCTTAACAATTATAAAATTCGTGTAAATAATTTGCGGAGTTATCTTTGACGTTGATCGTAAAGAATTTAAAATAGAGGAATTACACAAGAAAACCGAAGCACCTGATTTTTGGAACGACCAAATGGGTGCACAGAAGATTTTACAGGAAATTAAAACTTTACAATCCTGGGTAGATCTTTGGAAAGGTGTTAATAAAAAAGCGGAAAGCGTTGATGAATTTATTCAGATCGCTCAGATGGAAAATGATGAATCGCTTTCTGACGATATTGAAAAAGAACTTGAAGCGCTTGATGCTGCGATTGAAGCAGCAGAATTTAAGAACATGCTCAGTGGAAAAGATGATAATAAAAATTGCATCTTAACTATTCATTCCGGTGCGGGAGGAACTGAATCGCAAGATTGGGCTGATATGCTGCTAAGAATGTATCTACGTTATGGTGAAAAAAACGGTTTTAAAATGACTTTAATTGATATTCTTGATGGTGACGGAGCAGGAATAAAATCTGCAACAGTTCAAGTTGAAGGTGAGTTTGCTTACGGTTATATGAAGGCTGAAAATGGTGTTCATCGTTTGGTTAGAATTTCACCATTCGATTCTAATAAAAGAAGACACACATCTTTTGCCTCTGTCTTTGTGATTCCTGAAGTTGATGATACAATTGAAATAGAAATTAATCCCGCCGATCTTAGAGTTGATACTTATCGTTCCGGTGGTAAAGGCGGACAGAATGTTAATAAAGTTGAAACGGCTGTTAGGTTTACTCACATTCCAACCGGAATTGTAGCTGCATGCCAAAGTGAAAGATCGCAAGCTCAAAACCGTGTTAACGCGATGAAGTTATTAAAATCAAAACTCTATCAACTTGAATTAGAAAAACAAAACGCCGCACTTGATGAAGTTGAAAAAAGTAAAATGAAAATAGAGTGGGGAAGTCAAATTAGAAGTTATGTTTTTCATCCATACAATATGGTTAAAGATCATCGCACTGATGAAGAAACTTCTGACACTCAGGGTGTGATGGATGGAGATATAAATAGATTTATTAAGGCATTCTTACTCAAGTTTAGTCAGAATTAATTATTCTTTTTTAAGTTTATACATCTTTGCAAGATTTGTTAATCGCCTTGGGTAATCCGTTTGCATTCCGTTTATTCCGCTTTTAATTAAGCACTCCATTTCACGTTTATCATTTATGGTGCAGCCAATTAAAAAATCTACTTTGGATTTATCAGGCTTTTTATTCAATCGTAATCGTCTTCGTACATCATACCAAATTACTCGTCTGAATGTTATCCAATTTGCAATTGTAATCTGTCTTGGGCGCATAATTATTGCAACGTTGTTTTTATTTTTTTCGGCAACTTTTACTGTGCTATGAATGCGTGGGAGAAAAATAAATCCGGGTGGTATTTCAACATCCAAACTGTATATAAGATCTGGATATTTATTTTTAGCAGTTTCTAAAACCTCAGGAAAAAAAGTTTCAATAATAAATTTTGTTGTTGGATTAAACTCTTTAATTAATTCATCAAGCTTATTCAGAATTACGATAATTAATTCTTTTTCCTCTTTTGGAACTTTAATATCCAAAAAAACATATTTTATTTGTGGTTTATCTCTTAACCATTCCACAAATTCTTTGAAGGTTGGTATGTGGGCATTCACCGGATCTGACAAACCTTTTTTTACATAATTAAAATTTTTTCTAAAATCTACCAGTGTTGTATCACTGATTTTATTTCTAAAACCACTAAATGGAGCAGGAAAATCAGGCTTGTAAGCAACCTCGGGTTCAATTCCGCTTTCACGAATAAGTGCAACTAATTCATCGGGATTCCAATCATGCCAAAGTATTACTTCTTTATCTTTTGTTACACAAATATCAGTTTCTAATGAATTTGCTCCTTCGCGCAATGCTCGCTCAAACGAAGGAATTGTATTTTCCGGTTCATTAACTGGTGAACCGCGGTGACCGCAAACAAGAAATAAATTTTCTTTATCTACTTTTAGTTTGCTGATTGGACAGAAGCGAAAAAGTTCTCTTATCCAAATCCGATATTTAATTAGTCGTCTTTTTATACTTGCCATATTAAAAGTTTATTCTGATTTTACTTTTGAAATTATTTTAATAATTACCTAAACACAAATGAAGATAATTAAAAAGGAAAAAGTAAAATCCATTAAGAAAAAAAATCCATTAAAGGAAAAGCAAGATTTTTTTAACAAGGTTTATAAAATCACAAAAAAAATTCCTTATGGAAAAGTTTCTACTTACGGCGATATAGCAGAAGCTTGCGGAATTCGTTCATCTGCAAGAACTGTTGGCTGGGCGTTAAATGGATGTGGTCCTGATATTCCTGCACACAGAGTTGTAAATCGGTTTGGAGCGCTGACAGGTAAAATACATTTTGGAGATCCAAACCTAATGGAAGAACTTTTACGCAGCGAAGGTATTGAGTTTGATAAAAACGGCTGTGTTAGGTTGGATAAACATTTGTGGAAGCCGAAAAACTCTATACACAAATCAATAACGAAAAGAGTATGATAAATGTTAGCCAAATTCAATTCCTTTTTTTAATTTGTATTGTAATTTTTAAAGATGATTGTGCAC
>JAGOXU010000252.1 GCA_018059515.1 Ignavibacterium sp. | reverse complement strand
GATTTACTTCTTTAGAGTTTGGTCCGTAATTATGTCCCGATGTATCAGTTGCATCAAAATAAACTGTTAGAAAGCGGGGGCGTTGTTCATAAGGCAGCTCTAACCAAGTTAATAGACCGTTTATTCGTTCGTCGTAAGGTCTTGTGTAAACAAAATGTTCAAAATAATCAGGTCTTCTGTAATCAACATTTAACTCAGAGCCAGGCCAAAAATAACTTGCTGATTTTACTCCTTGACGTTTTGCAGTTTCCCAAATCGCTTCGCCTTTATACCATTTAGCGTCGCTAACAATTGCAGAATCGTATAAGGTATATTTTTGCTTTGTTTGTGGATTAGTAAATGAATTTGCAATTAAGCCGTGGTTTTCCGGATACATTCCTGTAACAATTGAATAATGATTTGGAAAAGTTTTGGAAGGGAAACAAGGCTGTAAAGATAATGCATGCACGCCATTTTGTTTAATAAAATCAAGGTTGGGCGTTAACCCTCTTTTCGGATAATCCCAGCGAAATCCATCAAAGGAAACTAGTATTGTGTAGTTAGTCTGTTGTCCAAAGATCAGAATGGAATTAAGAAAAACAATTAAACCCAGAATTTTAATTTTAGATAACATATTCATAAAACTTTCTTTTTTTATTGCTTTAAAAATGAAGAATTCCTATACAAAAAACCCACATTTAATTCTTAAAATAAAATTAATATTAAAAGCAAGTGTTAAAAGCATACTATTCAAATATTAATTTTAAAAAAACCTTAATTCTGCTTGCATAAAAAAATGTTTAACCTGATATTTCTTATATAATTTATTCAAGCTTTTGCTATGCAGAAAAATTTTACAATTAAACTTATCTTAAATGTACTATCCCTTAAATTATTTCGAGGAGAAAATATGATTAATCGTTACTCATTACTGTCATTTTTCATGTTGCTGTTTGTAACACTAACCTTTATGCAATCAAATATTATTGCTCAAGGCGTTACCACAGCAGCAATGAATGGAATGGTAGTTGATGCAAATGCAGACCCATTACCGGGCGCTAACATTATTGCTGTTCATATTCCATCTGGAACACAATATGGTACTACTTCACGTGTTGATGGAAAATATAATCTTAATGGTCTTAGAACAGGTGGTCCTTATAAAGTAACAGTATCTTTTGTAGGATATACCCCACAAGTGTTTGATGGAGCGATGCTTCAGTTAGGTCAAAATCTAAAAGCAGATTTTACATTATATGATGAGGCAGTAGAACTTGGAGATATTACAGTTGTTGGCGAAAAAAATGCTATTATTTCCAGCAACAGAACTGGCGCAGGACAAAACGTTACTGCAAAAGATATTGAATTAATTCCTTCAATCGGAAAGAACTTTGGTGATTTTGCAAAATTATCACCGCAAGCAAACGGAAACACCAGTTCAATAGCAAGTAGAAATAATCGCTACAACAATATCCAGATTGACGGTACACAGTACAATGATTTATTCGGTCTTGGCGCAACTGGTACACCTGGCGGACAATCAGGTACAACGCCAATCAGTATTGATGCTATTCAGGAATTTCAAGTAATTGTTGCTCCTTATGATGTTAGATACGGCGGCTTTACAGGCGGCGGTATTAACGCGATTACAAGAAGTGGTACCAACAGATGGACAGGTTCTATTTTTGGGTATGGAAGAAATCAATCATTTATTGGTAATGGCGGTTTTATTACTGACAACCCTGTAACAGAAGTAAATGAACAAGAATACCCTGAATTTAAAGAATACGCCGTTGGTTTCAGACTTGGTGGTCCAATCATAAAAGATAAATTATTCTTTTTTGCAAATGGAGAAATCACAAGAAAAGATCAGCCTTTAAGTAACATTTCTTTGGTTACCGGTAAATCTACCGTTGATTCATTAGCAAGACGTTTTTCTGAAATCTTATTAAGCAAAGGAATGGACCCTGGAACTTATGGTGCTTACACAGTTGAGCAGCCAAGCCAAAAATTCTTTTTCAGATTAGATCTTAACCAATCTGAAAATCATAAACTTACTTTAAGACATAACGTAGTATCTGCTTATAATGATATTTTGGCAAGCAGAAATTCTAATAACGCTTTATCCTTTAATACTTTTGCTTATAGAATTAGAAACGTTACGAACTCTACTGTATTGCAGGTTAACAGTAACTTTAGCAATAATTTAACAAACGAATTGATTCTTGGATTTACTTCTATTAGAGATAGAAGAGCAGGAATTACAACTAAAACTCCTGAAGTTAGAGTTACAAGAGAAGATGCAACACTAATTGCTGGACCGGATAGATTCTCTTCCGCAAATGAACTTGATCAAGATATTTTTGAATTGTCAGATAACTTCTCAGCATATCTTGGAAATCACGTTCTTACAGTTGGAACTCACAACGAATTTTTTACATTTAGAAATTTATTTGTTAGATCATTCTATGGATATTATGAATTTAATACCTTAACTGATCTTGCAAATAACACCCCAAATTATTATCAAAGACAATTTTCACAAGATCCAAATGTTGAAAAACCCGCTGCAAGATTTAGTGTAAACCAGCTTGGATTTTATATTCAAGATGAATGGACAGTGGTTCCAAAATTTAAATTAACTTTTGGTGTAAGAGCTGATATTCCATTTCTGCCAACAGAACCTGCATATAATGATTCAGTTGCAAAATATTTCAGCGGATACTCTACCAGCGATGTACCAACCGGAAACGTTATGTTTTCACCAAGGCTTGGATTTAACTGGGATGTAATGGGAGATCGAACTTTACAGGTTCGTGGAGGTGTTGGTGTGTTTACAGGAAGACCAGCTTATGTTTGGATGTCAAATAATTTCGGAAACTCCGGAAAACTTATCGCTGAAGTTAACCAAGCAAGCGGCGGTAATGTTGGATTTTCTGTTGATCCTTATAATCAACCAGGCGTTGGCGATCCAGGAACCGGTGCTCCAAATTTAAGATCAGAAATTGATCTTGTTGATCCAAACTTTAAATGGCCCCAGATTCTAAGAGCCAACATAGGTGTTGATAAACAACTACCTTGGGATATTATTGGAACTGTTGAGTTTATGTATTCTGAAGCAATTAATGATTTGATTTATGAAAAATTAAACTTAGGAATGAACACCACAATCATCCCTGGTGAAAACAGAACAAGATACAGCGGTACACAATCTTATAATAACTTCTTTGATGTACTTTTATTAAAGAATACAGATCAGGGATATCAGTACAATTTTTCTATTCAGTTGCAAAGAAATGTACCAATTGGATTGTCATTTAACACAGCTTATACTTATGGCGTATCTAAAGATGTTAACAGCATACTTTCTTCACAAGCTCAATCACAAATTAGATACAATCCTATTTATAATAGTCCAAATGATCCACCACTAACAACTTCTAGTTTTGATCTTGGACATAGAGGATTTGTTTCAGTTTCCTATTCACAGGAGTTTATTGCAAACTCACCAACAACAATTTCTGTATTTTATAACATCCAGTCAGGTCGCCCATTCTCTTTTACAGTTAATGGTGATTTGAATAATGATGGATTAAATGGAAATGATCTTTTCTATATCCCTGCAAATGCAGATGATATATTAGTTGGTGCTGTTACCGGTGGAGCTTATGTAGAAAATGCCGGACAAAAAGCAGAGCTGATGGCATTCATTGATAATGATGAATATTTATCATCACATAAAGGTCAGATTTCTGAACGAAATGCTGCAAGAAATCCTTATAATGATGATCTTGATTTACGTATTTCTCAGACTTTTGGTATTCCAAATCTTGGTCGCTTTGAACTTTCTCTTGATATTATTAATGTTTTCAACTTGGTTAATAGTGAATGGGGATGGTTCCAAACTACACCACAAGATTCTTATAACATAGTAACATTAAATGGAACTGATCCAGTATCGGGAAAACCTGTTTACAGATTCAGCAAACCAACCACTAATACTGCATGGTCTCCAGCTGATTTGTTATCACGCTGGCAGATGCAATTAGGATTGAGATACTCATTCTAATTAGCAGCACTTGTTCTTAAAACAAAAGGCGATCTTCGGATCGCCTTTTTTATAGTGAATATTTTAAAACAACAAACCCAGTTTCTTTGTGGGTCTATTGCATAATTCAAATCGGGGTCATTTCGACCCTGCCTTTGCCGGCAGGCAGGGCAGAAATGACTTTTAAAAGTTGTGCAACTGCCCCTTTGAGAAACTGGGTTTGTCTTTTTTCAATATTTAGTAAAAATATTAGTGTAAAAGTTTTAGCACTCTATCAGGTCTAATAGAACCTAACAACTTGAACAACTCTGAAAATGGAATTTCTCTATCCCAGGAAAATAGAGTAATAAAAGCTTCGCCAACCAC
>JAGOXU010000251.1 GCA_018059515.1 Ignavibacterium sp. | reverse complement strand
TTATTTCGTATCTTTTTACCCAATATGTTCCATCCTGCAATCCGCTTGCGCCATAAATCGTTAATGCATAATTGTTTGTACCTGAATGTATTGATCCACTTGAAACTGATAACTGTGAAAGTTGATAAGGCGCCTGTAATAAACGCAAAGCATTATAGGCATTTACTCTGCCTGTGCCTAAATATTGATCCCAGCCAGGATGAGTAGAAAAATTAACATCATCCGCAGAGATTCTAATAATTTGTTCTATATCATCGTTGTAAAGATTGGGGTTGTAACCTTTTAACAATGTTGCAATTCCTGCTACAATAGGTGACGCCATTGATGTACCCGAAATTGTGTTATAGTCATTCCCCCGCCAAGTAGATAATATTGATGAGCCCGGAGCTGTAACATCAATATTACTTCCATAGTTTGAAAAATACGACCTAACATCAAAATCTGTTGTTGAGCCAACTGCAAGAATACCCTGACCAAATGCGGCTGGGTACGAAGGAGTAGAACTGTTTTTATTACCCATAGAAACAACTGCAACACGATTCATTTTGTATGCATAAGCGAAAGCCATCCTTAGTATTGTACTGTTTGTAGGACCACCATAACTATTATTAAGAGTATTTGATCCTTCGTTTACTGCTTCCACTATCTTATTATATGCATTATTATCGCCACCCCAAGCAGCTACATCACGTCCAATAGATGGATCGTAAACAGAACCACTAAATACTTTTTTAGAATTAACTAAAACATTGGCATCTACTCCTTTAACTTTTCCAAAATTATTATGCTTCGCACCACTAATCCCAGCCACATGGGTTCCATGTGCATAACTATCATAAGGATAATTCTCGGGTAGATCGCCACTGGATTTTCCGGTTAGATCGTCGTGTGTTATTTCAACACCACTATCTATCACTCCAAGTTTAACAGAAGAACTTCCCATGAATATTTGCCAGGCTTCGGGTGCATCAATATCTGCATCTGGAGTTCCACCTGTTTGACCTGTGTTATTTAGATGCCATTGATCTGGAAAATAATCATCATTGTGTAAAGACATTTCTGAGTGCTTTTCAGCAAATAAAATCCCGGGTATTTTTGAAAGTTGGGCAATAGCTAAATCAACATCTGATATGTTCTTCATTCGTAACACAAATATTCTTGACATCTGGGGAAGACGGACTTCCTTTCCTTCTTCATTAACAGTAATTGTATCTGCATCTTTAACATTTGGAAACACTTTCTGTAATTCATTTATTCCAAATGAAGAAAAGGTTGATTTCAGTTCAGAGCTAAAAATTTTTAGATTTTTTATCTGGATATTCTTCTGTTCATTTGTAGGAAATTCAAGAGCCGAGGGATGGATATAAACGAGTAGTTCGTTTTTGAGATCTTCTCGTAATTGAGCAAAAAGACATGTTATATTAATCGATAGCACAAATACTATTAGTAATAACTTTTTCACGATGATTGACATAATATTAATCATAGTAATGCTCCTTATAAAAATATAGTTTGTTAAAAAATCAATTTTAATTAACTTTGGCGTGCAATGAAAAAGGAACATTTCGCCTTAATTGGTGAAATACTAGACAACCATTTTCACTGCTTTATTAGCCCCGTTGTGGTGCCAACACAGCGGGGCTTTTTATCTAATTTTCATAATTATTTTGCTCCTTTCTACCTGCTATTTTATCTGTAAGGCCCAAATGTCAGTTGTTGTTTATTATTACCATCTGAATCCATAATCCAGAGGGTTCCATTTGTTTTCTCATTATTTTGCCAGATGCGATAATTATAATGAATGTAAGCTATTTTACCTGTAATCGAATAATCAGAATTTATACCACCATAACTAGTTAAACAAAATAGGTTATCTCCTTTGGAATTCATTGTCCAAACCTTTGGGACATCAGATTCGGCTTGCGACTCAAATACAATTTTATTACCATCTGGTGAATATTTAGGATAGCGATTATCGTTTGAATAAGGATTTAGATCATTAAATCTTGTTAATTGAGTCTGGTTACTTGTATCATTTAAATTAACTTTAAAGATTTCGTTTCTAAGTCCTATGTATATTAAATTATCTTCCGTGGATGACCAATTAGGCATCCTCCCACGAACCAAAAATTGTTTGTTCGTTCCATCATCTTTTATCTTAAAAATACCACAAGAGTTTGGTGGAGGGGGCTCAATCATACTTCCACAATTAGTATTATCATAAGCAATCCATTGTCCATCAGGACTCCAGTTTGGGAAGAAGTTCCGTCCTTCAAAAGTTAATTGCACTATTTCAGAAATATTAATGCTATCTGCGATAAAAGGGGCTTTAAATATTTGCCCGCCTTGGTTTATAACTAGCCAGTCGCCATTTGGACTCCAATCTGCATAAATATTTATTCCTTTCATTATTATCCTTGGACTTGTTCCATCAATATTTATTAGCCATAAACCTGCTGAATCAGAATTTATTGTATAAGACCCGTCGCTGTTTATTTTGCTGATACCAAGATGATAATACATAATTTTATTTCCATCTGGTGAAAATGATGGGTATTCATCAATAGGAGGAAAGTTTACTTCAAGTGTTGGTGGTTCATATTTTGTAGGATTATCACTATTGCAACCACTGAAATAAAATAACATAAATAAAAAGATAATTTTAATGAAGTTTAAGTGTGTTTTTATTAAATCCATTGGTATCACCTCCTTTGTTATTCGGAATTATGTTAAAAGTCAATTGTTTTTTTTCTCCAGTGATTAAATCAACCATCCATAATGTACCATTTTCATAATTCCATTGATAAGGCCAATATTTTGTATAAACGATTTTATTCCAAAACGGTGAACGGTCAAATGGGGTTCCAAAATCTACATCCACACCTGCTGTAGTTATTTGTTTTGTACTGCTACCTAAAGAATCAGTTATCCACAGATTACCAGTGCCCCAAAAAACAACTTGATTTTCAATTACATAGTGTGGAAATCGATCATCATTAGTATTGTTTGTTAATCTAATCAGATTATTACCATTTTTATCCATTACAAAAACTTCAGGTGCTCCAACCCCAATATATCTTGTATGAACTATTGTATTACCATCTTTCGACCAACTTGGTAACCTTATTTCCCCTTTTGTAGGATCATAAGCTAATCTGGTTTTTTGTGTCCCATCAGATTTCATTTTCCAAATAAATTGCATTCCATTTGGACTATTAACATTTGAGTCAAAAGCAATCCACTGACCATCAGGACTCCAACTTGGAACAAAATTTCTCCCTTCTGTAGTTAGTTGTACAATCGTTGTTGTGTCAAATGTACTTCCGTCAAATCGCATCTTAAATATATGTCTTTCATCACCTACAGGTTCAACAAAAGCAATCCACTCACCATCAGGCGCCCAAACAGGACTTTGAAGTTTATGAGAAAAAATTCTGTGCATATTTGTTCCATCGATGTTAATCAACCAAAATCCAGACATTGAAATATCCCACACGAACTCACCCTGACAATGTTCGCCGTAAGGATAATTTATTTTTAAAAGTGGTGTGTAGTTAAAACCAATAAAATCTCCGCTTGGATGCCAGCACGGAGAGTCGTAAGGTGGTGTAGGAATGGTAAGAAATGGAGGACATGGCGGTAGTTTTTTATCATCACTATTATTCACATTACAAGAAATTGCAAATAAAAACAGCACTGCAATGGAAATAATTCCTAAAGATTTTCTGAAAGTGGAGTAGTATTTGCCCGCGAAGAAAATTTTTTTTGTTCTCATTTTATACCTCTGAACAATTATTATTAATCAAATTTTATGCTGTAAAAATAGTGCAAAAAAAAAAGTAAATTCAAAGCCAAGACAAATTTGGCGGTAAATATGTTTTGTGCTTATAAGTAATTGTAACATTTACTGTAAAAGCTTTGCACAAAATTTTTTAAAATCACTCCATTACATTTTTGTCTGCAAAACATTTTAAAACTAAAAAAGGCGACTTTATTAAAATCGCCTTTTGTTTATTTAGGATTGATTTGTCTTAATTTTATTGTGTTGAATTATTTAATTAACAACATCTTTTTTGATGAAACAAATTCACCACTTTGCAATCTGTAAATGTAAACACCGCTTGGCAGATTGTTTGCATTAAATTCAAGATTATAATTGCCTGACGGTTTTATCTCATCAACAAGTGTTCTTATTTCTTCGCCTAATGTGTTAAATATTTTTACTGTTACTCTTCCTTCATCCTTTAATGAGTATTTTATTATTGTGGATGGATTGAATGGATTTGGATAGTTATCATACAACTTGTTTTCTGTTGGTACAATTGGCTGCTCATTAATTTTTGCAAGATTGTTCTGCTTACCTATAAAAGTTGTATCCGTTTCATATCTTCCAACTGTTTTTAGAATATAAGCGCG
>JAGOXU010000003.1 GCA_018059515.1 Ignavibacterium sp. | reverse complement strand
ATTATCCAAATCCATTTAATCCAACAACCCAAATTAACTATTCAATTAAAGAAGCTGGATTAGTACAATTAAAAGTTTACGATATTCTTGGCAAAGAAATTGCTACGCTCGTAAATGAAAATAAGGAGACAGGTAATTACATTATTGATTTTAATGCGGCAGAATTACCAAGCGGCGTTTATATATATCAATTAACAACACCTGGTTTTACTCTAGCACGTAAGATGATTTTAGCAAAGTAAGTAAATAAAAAGAGATGACATCTTTCAAAAAGATGTCATCTCTAAGTATAAAAAACAAAAGCCCCGGTAAATCGGGGCTCTAAAACCTGAAACGATTTATTTATCCCAAATAAGCTTTCAGTCTACCGCTTCTTTTTGATTGCCTTAAATTTCTTAAAGCTTTTTCTTTAATCTGTCGTACGCGTTCACGAGTAAGATTAAATCTTTCGCCAATCTCTTCTAAAGTAGCTGAATGATCTCCGTCAATTCCGAAGTATAATTTTATTACTTCTGCTTCTCGTTCAGAGAGAGTTGAGAGAACATTTGCAACTTCTTTTTTCAAAGACTCGGTCATTAATGTAGTATCAGGCAGTGGCTGTGAATCATTAGGAAGAATATCCACCAATGAATTTTTTCCATCATCACCTTCTTTTAAAGGCGCATCCATTGATACTTGTCTTCCGGCAATTTGAAGAGCATAAGCAACTTCTTCAGAAGTCATTTCAAGAACTTGTGCAAGCTCATCAGTTGTGGGCTTTCTTTCATATTCCTGTTCAAGATCTCTGTAAGCTTTACTTATCTTTGTAAGATTTCCAACTCTGTTAAGCGGTAATCTTACAACTCTTGATTGATCTGCAATTGCCTGCATAATAGATTGTCTAACCCACCACACGGCGTAAGAGATGAATTTGAATCCACGGGTTTCATCAAACCTTTCAGCGGCTTTTATTAAGCCAATATTTCCTTCGTTGATAAGATCGCCGAGAGATAAGCCCTGATTTTGAAATTGTTTTGCAACGCTCACTACAAATCGGAGGTTTGCTTTTATTAATCTTTCCTGGGCTAACCTATCTCCCTTTTTTATTTTGATGGCGAGTTCAATCTCATCATCGGGAGTGAGAAGATCAACTTTACCGATCTCTTGTAAATACTGGTCTAAAGATTTACTTTCTCGGTTGGTAAATTGCTTTGTGATCTTCAAGCTTTAGATCTCCTTAATTGTTATTAAAATTATTCTGATTTTCCAAATAAGATCCTTCCGGTAAGAAGAATCGAAATGTTAAATTTGCAGGAGGTAAATATAACACTTAATTAGATAAATGTAAGACAAAAAAGATTCTTGCTTAAATATTTATTATTTCTCCCGAATCAGGAAATTGCACGTTTTTGAAGCCTTTTTGTAATAAAATTTTTCTAAACGGAAGCGCCATATCTTCTTCGCCGTGAACTAAAAATATATTTTTTAGTTTATTTATATCGTTTAGACGCAGGTAATCCAATAATTCCCTTTGATCTGCATGACCGGAAAAGTAATCCATTTTTTTGATTTTAGCGTTAACAACGTATTCTTCTCCAAAAATGTTTACCTTTTCATCTCCATCCATAATTCTTCTTGCAAGAGTGTGCTCCGCCGCATAACCAACAAATAAAATTAAATTTTTAGAATTGCCAATATTGTTTGCAAGATGATGCAGGATTCTTCCGCCTTCCGCCATTCCTGATGCAGAGATAATTATCATCGGTCCATGTTTATCATTCAACTTTTTTGATTCCTCAGTTTTCTTAATGTACTTCAGTCTGCCAAAACCAAAGGGATCAGTTCCTTCCTCTAAGAAGATACGACCGGTTTCTCTATCTAAACATTCAGGATGAGAACGGAATACTGCCGTTGCATCAACAGCCATTGGTGAATCAACATAAATCGGAATTTCAGGAATTCTGTTTTGATCAAAAAGTTTGTGTAGCACATAAACGATTGTTTGAGTTCTTCCAACTGCAAAAGCTGGAATGATAATTTTTCCTCCTTCATTAATAACTTCATTTATTGTTGATGAAAAATCCTCTTCAACATCTTCAGCGGGCGAATGTAAACGGTTTCCATAAGTTGACTCCATGATTAATGCGTCAAGATCTCGCAAGATATCCGGAGAATTAATTACAGGGGCATCCGGTCTGCCAATATCACCTGAAAATCCTAAACGAATTTTTTTATTGTTGGATTCTTCAATTTCTAATAAAACTCCCGCAGAACCAAGAATGTGTCCGGCATCTCTAAAACTAAATTTAATACCCGGAAACAACTCAATAATTCTGTTATATTGAACACCAACAAATTGACTCATTGCCTGTTCAACATCTTCCAATGTGTAAAGTGATTCTATTTGTTCTAAGTTTTTCTTTTTACGTTTTTTATTAACCCACTCAATATCTTTTTCTTGTAGATGTGCAGAATCGCGCAGCATAATCTGGCAGAGATCTACAGTTGCCGATGTTGCATAAATTAATCCGTTAAAACCTTTGCTAACAAGATTTGGAATATTGCCGCTGTGGTCTATGTGTGCGTGTGAAAGAATCATCACATCAATATCTGCGGGATTAAATTTAAAGTTTTTATTCTTCTCGTAAGTTTCGCTTCTTCTGCCTTGAAACAATCCGCACTCGAGAAGTATTTTTTTACCATTGATGTGTAGTAAATGCTGCGAACCGGTAACAGTCCTTGCGCCGCCGATAAATTCTATTTGCAAAGTATGCTCCTTAAAGTATTACCAAGTTATTAATTCTTATAAACTCAGCTTTACTGTTTGTTTGGTTAAAGTCTGTAATTAATTTATAAACTAATGGTGTTTTTTCTTTTAGCATCATAATTACATCCGGATGCAGGTTTGATTTGTTGAATGGAACTTGTTTAACGTACTCCTGAATAACACCTGCAGTTCTACCGTATTTGTATTCATACGTAAAGTTGTTTAGCGAATCTATTTTTACATCCTTACAAAAAGTATTAGGAACAGAAATATAAAACTCGCTGTTGTGAATATTGTTTTCGCCGAACAGATTGCTGTTGTTTAGGTGATTATATAATTCTTTTGCTGTGTTAATTGCAGGATCAATTAAGGTGATTTCTTTATACATAAAATCTCTATAAATATATTTGCCATTTCCTTTTAAGTCATAAAGCTCATTCAGTTTTTTAGCAAAGATATTTTTGTAGAAGGGATAGTGAGTGCAGCCAAGTATAATTGTTTTAAGCGGATTTGTTGACTTTGAGTTTTTAATCTGTTCAAGTAACGAAACTACATTATAATAAATGTAGTTCTCAATCGAGTTAAGTTGAATCTCTGTGGGTTTTTCTTTTGTGCCAGTGAATAAAGTTTTATTTTTATCCCAATCAAAATTATATCGATTCAAAATACTTATATCAATTTTTGCTTCCATTGATGTTAACGAAGGTCCCTTATATTCTTTTCTAATTTCATTAGTCTTTGTATCGATGTAATCTATAACTCCATCAACGGCTCCGGCTAAGCCAATACCGGGCTGCTGATATGTTTGAATTTTTCCCTTGTAACCAAACTCAGATTTAAATTTGTTAATAGCATTTACATAGCCATTAGATAATACTGTTCCTTCGGTTGCCATAACTGCAATGCTGCAATCTTCATCTTTGGAAACATTCTCAAAAGCACCTTTAACACCGGCGTTAATAACTCCAATTACTTTAATATCCAGCTTTGCTTTTTTCAAAAACACCTCAATGTCATCCATTCCGTATGCTGTTGCGGTATTACAGGCAATCACAATTGCTTTAATCGGCAACTTATCTGTCTTAAATTCTTTGTCGTTAGAAGATTGATAATATTTGTTGCTGAGTAGAAATTGAACATCTTTAAGAATATGTTCCTTTAAAACATCAGTTTTATTTAGAGAAGGATAATTTCCGTAAGGCATGTTTGCTTGATCAGCGAGATAAATAAAATATTCTTTTTCAAAGTCTAAAATTCCATCAGGATCGCCTGCCTTATTTTGATTATTAAATCCATCATAGTTTACTATTGCATCCATTACTGTAAGCCCCCCGGTACCGGAATCAAAAATTCCGATAGGCAGACTTTTATTTTTTACAGGATAATTTATAACATCAACGTAATAAAAATTTGATATGTCTGATAGGATAGTCTGTTCAAGATTTTTTTGGGGTGGCGCTTGTTCAGAATTACATGAAGGAAAAATAAGGAATAAGGCAGGTACTAATGCCGCTTTTAGATATTTCATTGATTTCCTTTGTGTTATGTTTTTTCGAAATTTATAAATTTGGCTTTAAACTTCACTAAACAGATTCATTCGTAATAATGAAATTGATTGAGGCAAGATAATTATTTTATGAGAAGTAATCACAAATTGTTATCGAAAATTTCCTAAGGAATGATTTAAAAATAAATTACTTATATTTTAAAAAATAAAATTTCTCTTTTATGAGAACTATACGGCTAATAATGGTTGCATAAGTCTGATTTTGTGAAAACTATAAAAGAGTTATTGGCATATTAGAACGACACAGCACAGACGAACGAAATGAAAATAGATATTCATACACATACGAAAAAAGTGAAGCAGGGCGATTCAGAAAATCGCAATGTTGATGTTAAAAAATTTACTGACATCATAAACAAGACAGATGTAAAAATTCTAGCAATAACGAACCACAATCACTTTGACCACGAACAATACATTCAATTTAAAAACAGTGTTGATGGAACATGTCAAATTTGGCCAGGTATCGAATTTGATATTCTTGAGGACGGACGAAGATCACATTTAATTATAATCATAAACCCAAAAAATGCAGAAGCGTTTAGCATAAAAGTAAATGAAGTCATCGGATCTACTTCCGCAGACTCTTTTACGATTAAAATTGAGGATGTTGTAAACAAGTTCTATGACTTTGATCCAATTTTCATTGCACATTATCATTCCAAGAAACCAAACTTAACAGACAAAGAAGTTGAAAAACTTGTTAGTTTGGTTTCAAATCCCAAACGAGTTTTAAAAGAAGTATCAAACTCCATTTCAGCAGGTATCTACATAAAGCACGGGCACAACTCAATTCACGGTTCTGATGTTCAGAACTGGGACGATTATTTAAATGTATCTAAAGGTTTACCAGAATTGAGATTACCAGTTGAGAGCTTTGAACAGTTTTGTTTGCTTTTGGACAAAGATGACACAACCATCAAAACAATTCTTGACAAAAAGACAAAGGAATCCATTCAAATAACACCTTTTGGTATTGCGGAACTAATAAATCTTGAGATCTACAATGACATCAATATTCTTTTTGGTTCGAAAGGAACTGGCAAAACCGATATTTTAAAAGCACTTTCAACCTACTACAATGGTAAAGGATTCAAGACAGAAGTTTACGAATCTAATAAAAATAAAATTGAAGATGTTTTTGACTTAAAAGGAAATCAATTCACTATTGACATTGAAGAATTAGGAATTGATCATTGTTCTGCCGAGTTAGCTTCAATAAGAAATGCAACTGAAAAAGGAGTAACAAGTTTATCTGCTTATCATCGTTATTATTCGGACGAATCTAAAAATAAAATTGCTAAGACTATTAAAGTGAATCTATTCACGCTTCTTGACGAAAGCTCACCCAAAAGAACATTTGACGAAGTTAAAAGCTACTTGAAACAAATCTCTGAATTTAAAAGTAATATTAGCGCAAATCCTAAACTAAAAGAAATTATTGGTGATGAACTATTAACCGAATTAGATAGCGTTGTAAATAAAATTTTAGAAAAGTTAAATTCTGAATCTGAAAATCGTTTTATTGACTATAAAAAGATAAACTTCTTTAATAAATTAATTCAAGTTTTTGTTGATGAAATCTCCAGAAAGACAGGACAAGCAGTAAAGCCTACAAAAACTGGTTTTTATGAATATGCAAGTAATAGAATTGCGATAGAAAAAGCAGTAAAAAAGGTTCAGGAAAACATAGCAAAAACAATCACACCCAATATTGAAGAAGTCGGAGACTTAGGAGACAAAGGGAAATTATTTTGTCAAACTAATTTGATAATTCAAAATGGAACAATTTCGGATTCTGAATACAAGCATATCCAAAGCAAAACAAAAGTTCCACAAAAAAGCGTAGCTTCTCAAATAGAAATAATTTCAAATCATATTTACGCAAATTCATTATTTGAAAAAATTGATGAGCTTAAAAAAATTGAAAGTGGAGATACTATAACATCAATTAATGATTTGTTACTTTTCAATAGACATTTTACACTAAACGGAAATGTTTACACTCCTTCAAATGGAGAATCTTCAATGGTTTTGCTTCACAATGAATTGAAAAAGGATAAAGATATTTATCTAATAGATGAACCCGAAAAAAGTTTAGGAAATGACTATATCAGCGAAGTAATCGTTCCCTTGATAAAAGAAAAAGCAAAAAGTGGGAAAAGAGTAATTATAGCAACTCACGATGCAAATATTGCAGTTAGAACGTTGCCATATAATTCAATATACAGGCTTCATAACGTCAATCAAAGTTGCTATACATTTATCGGAAATCCATTTTCAAATAATTTAAAGTGCATCAACGGTACAAAAGCTGATCTAGATTGGAAATTAATTAGTATGAAAACTTTAGAAGGTGGAAAGTCTGCTTTCGGAGAAAGAGGAAAAATATATGGCAACTCATAGTGCAACAATTGAAAGAAAAGACAATAGTGCAATTTTAAAACTTGCACTTGGAACAGAAGAATTAAAAATTGTCCTAACGGAAGACAACCCTAATGAGGTAAAATCAGTTTTTAACAAATTATTGTCACATTTAAAGACTGGTGAAATAGATTTTAATTTGACTGACGGTGCTGATGATTTGTATTTCCATATTTGTAAGGAATACATAACACAACTTAACGCTGAACTAAAAAGCACATATACTGAACTTAAAGATAACGGACTATTAAACAAAGAAGAATAAATACGGATACTAACAGGCGTTTGGCTCAATGGCGGACGGACGAGTTTTAATTGAACATTTGAGCAAGACTGAACAGCAATGATTCTATTGAACTGTAGTGCTAAAAATCCCGAGCACTTAAAGACATATTAACTATTAATGTCAGGCTTAAGAATCAAATCAACTATAAAGCAATTTAAATGGACAAAAGGATTTATATAAAAGATTGGTTAGATATTAAACCATATGTGCAGCAAACAAAAACAGATAGTTATTATCTCAGAATCTGTAACGATGTTAAGAGAGCTATTACAAGTAATAAACAGTCATTAGTATTACAAAAGTATTTGGGCAAAAAAAACATTGACCATTTATCGTGTTTTCTAACTTCTTACCTTGAAGACTTAGTATCCGGAACTAACATTTGGAACACCTTTGTAAAAATGCACAAACGATTGTACAAAAAGCAACTTCCGTTTTACATCTTAGATGAATATACCGAAGAAGAAATAAACCAACAGGATGTACGCTTTTTGATTTGGTATTTTATCAATACCGTGCAAGAAGAAAATTTTATTGCTCCGTTTAATGATTTTATTGTTGAGCTGTCAGAAAAGGTATCAGACGTTTTTGTTAAAGCCTGGGTTTATGCTCCAAAGAATGAATATCTTAAATCGTTTTATCAAATAGATGAAGATGAAAAAGATTTTTACGTTGCACGAAATCTGATCAACACAATTTTGTTTAATACATATCTGTTTTATCCCGATACCTTACTAAAATTAAAAGTGCTGGATATTGAAACCTTAGAGGACAGAAAAAGTGATGATAATATAATGGTGTTTTTAAACGAGAATAGAGATAGCACTCTGCATAATATTCACACTCGATTACTTAGTCTAAAGGGTAAAGAATGGGCTGCTGAAATTTTGGGCAATGATCATTTACTTAGTAAAAGCTTTTTTAGTTTAACACAAAGAATAAGAGGTTTCTTTCTTTATAAAGGACAAGACGATTATAATATTTTTATTGAACATATCGCATCAGGTAAAAAGTTTGAACTGACAAAAAAATCTTTTGACCAGTCAGCTTCATTATCAACAGTGGATACAATAATATTTATGGGAATTGTTAAATGGAAAGATGAATGGTGGTTTTCGGGTGTGTATTTTCAGCAGCCATTCCATTCGGATTTAATTTTAGATGAAAAAAATTCATTAGAAAGCAGAATGGCAGTCAATTTTTTAGACCATCACAAAAAAGAAATTGAAGATCATCTAAACAAGCAATTGAAAGCATTTAAAGATTTTAATAATGGTTCGCAAATAGCGTTTTTGTCATCTGAAAAAATAAATGATTTTTATAGGGGTTATATGGATTTTTTTAATAACTCGTTAAATTTATCTGCCAAAGAAATAGAAGAAGCAAAACTAAGAGCACGCAAAGATGGTTTTTTCAGTAAAGAAAAAGAATTGAAAGATTTATCCAACGTATCAGATACAGGATTGGTATTTTATAATCCAAAAACCGGGGTTGAGATTGCACTTGGTGTAAACAGTGCTTTCCCCTTACCCAACAATCCTTTTTATAATGCTGAAAAGAGTGACGATGATATTATGTCTTTGTTGCTCTCAGATGAAATGTCAACAGAATTGGCTCTGTTTTGTATTGATAACTGCAAAAAAGATTTACCATTTTTTTCAGAAGGAGTTGGAAAAATGTATTTAAAAGATATTGACTTTTTACTGCGCTTTTGGAAAAAAGAAAATTATTACGCAATACCATCAATAACTTTTGTAGGGAAAAAGGAGAGCTAATAGACAAGGAACACAGACATTACCGAATAAGATATCTATGCATAAATTGAACGATAGCGCAAGCAGTAAACTAAAATATTTATTTTAATTTATTATTTACTAAGTCACCTTACGCAAAATTTATCAACTATCATCTCTTTTAGATAATCTTTTCATCACCATCAAAAAAAACTTTTTCAATACGCTTATCTGGTATCAACCAGATTAACGCAACTAAAAGATAAATGCCCTGTGCAATTTTAGGATGAAAAAAGACAGAGCCAATTGCAATCAAATAAAGTATTGGTGAAGCTTTTCCTTTTAAATCACGACCTATCGCTTTAGCCAACAGAGAATTTTTACCCTGGGTTTTTACAATTGCTCTTTGAAGAATAAAATAAGCGACTGCTGCCATCAACAAAACAAATCCATATAGCGCTGTTGGAATTGGTGCAAAATGGTTTTCTCCCATCCAGCCGGTTGTAAAGGGAATAAGTGATAACCAAAAAAGTAAGTGCAGGTTTGCCCAAAGTATTCCCCCTTTAACACTATTAACAGTATGCAATAAATGATGATGATTGTTCCAATATATACCAATATAAATAAAACTTAAAATGTAGCTTAGCAAAATTGGAAGAAGTGGTTTAAGGGTTACAAGTTCAGTGCCTTGGGGAATTTGTAATCCCAAAACCATAATTGTAATGATGATAGCAAGCACTCCATCACTAAAAGCCTCTAAACGATTTTTTATCATAAATAATTTTTAAAAGATAATCCTAACAATACTTAATCGCCATTTTATTCATTATTGTTTTAATCCAAAGCGTCTTGTATCGTCCCGAAAAAAAGTAAGGTAAAGAGCAATACTTTTTTTTATATTTCTTTTGTTCTTTCCGATTATTGCGTTTAATTGATGTATTTTGATTCAGATATAAATTCTATTTAAACAAAGTCGTATATGTAAATTGGAAAATATTGAAAGTAAGTTAACTAATTTGTTAGAAGTTGTCACGGAAAATCCTCGCACACAAACACGCAACCTTTCATACACATAACAGTTAGCTGCAATTTTAATGTAATCTCAACAAATTAAGAGACCAACCAACAATGACAGAATTTTGGGAACAAGCATTTAAAGACAAACAGGAAATGTGGGGTTTTGAGCCAGCAAAATCCACAGTATTGGCAAATGATTTTTTTATTGAACACAACGTGAAAAATATACTTATTCCTGGAATTGGTTATGGACGAAATGCTCAAATTTTCAGGAACAATGGAATGACAGTGACAGGAATTGAAATTTCCCAAACTGCAATTGATTTAGCCAAAAAACATTTTGGAAACAACTTGATTATTTATCACGGTTCTGTAACTGAAATGCCATTTGACAAAAATCTTTATGACGGAATATATTGTTACGCCTTAATTCACTTTTTGGACAAAAAGGAAAGAAGTAAACTAATCCGAGACTGCTATAACCAACTATCAGAAAACGGGTTTATGGTTTTTGCAACTGTTACAAAAGAAGCACAAATTTATGGTCAAGGGACTTGCATTGACAAGGACAGATTTGAAATATTTGGGGGTTTAAAAATGTTCTTTTACGACAGGGAGACAATACAAGAAGAATTTGGTGAAGTCGGACTATTTGAAATATTAGATGTAATTGATGTCTATCCTTTTTATCTCATAAAATGTAAAAGAACAAAGACAGAAAATTGACTAAACAAAAAAATGCCCATAACAATTTATAACCGCAATTACGATGGAATTCCTTATCGGAATTCACACCCACCAGGCACTAGCATAATCTTTCCACACAGCAAAAAGTTTAGTAATTTTTAAACCGTAAATGACGGTTATACTGGACTGTCAGCGGTCATTGTAGGAATAACACCCAAAAAGATAATTGAAATATGACAGACATTAAATATCATATAATCAAACCTGACGAAAACGAAAAAATAGAACTGATTGCAGACTGGTATTTAAGTGAGTGGAACATCCCCGCTCAGACCACAATAGAAAAAACTAAAAATCTTTCGGCTGCCAATTTTGAGTTTCAAGTTTTAATGACGGTTGACAACAAACCCATTGCAACTGGCGGACTTTACAACCACGTTGAACTACTCGATAAAGAACCACGACTTAATATTTACAAAAACTGGTTAGCCTTAGTCTATACTAAACCTGACCTTCGGGGAAAAGGATTGGGAACATTAATCTGCAACCACATTCAAGACTATTCAAAAGACCTTGGACTGAAAGAAATTTATCTATTTACACATACAGCGGAAAATTTATATAAGCGGCTTGGGTGGCAACAATTAGAACGACTTACTTTAGGTGGCAAAAACATAGTGGTTATGAAAAAAAACTTAAACGATCATAAACCAAGCGGACAAGGTGCGACACCTTTTGTACAAACTTTTTTTCACGGTACAAAAGCCGACCTAAAAGTTGGCGACTTAATTGTAGTTGGCAACAACTCAAACTATGGACAAAGAAAAAATGCAAAATATATTTTTTTGACAGCAACTTTAGATGCTGCTATTTGGGTTGCAGAACTTGCATTTGGCGAAGGACGGGAAAGAATTTATTTGGTAGAACCAATAGGAGAAATCGAGGACGACCCAGACTTGACAGATAAAAAATTTCCAGGCAATCCAACCAAATCTTATCGTTCAACCAAGCCTTTTAAAGTTGTTGGAGAAGTTACGATTTGGCAAGGACACTCAACCGAGCAAGTTAAAGCAATGAAAGATGCTTTAGAAAAACTTAAAGAACAGGGAATTAATTCCCTGAATGACTAAACTAAGACGAAGAATTAAATATGAAAAAAAGTAAATTACTTCAAATGCACAATATGGGCATCGTTGTAGATTCTATTGATGATGCCATCGCATTTTTCACGGAAATAGGTCTGACACTTGAAGGACGAGCTACAATTGAAGGTGAATGGTCGGGTCGAGTTACCGGACTTGATTATCAACAGGTAGAAATCGCTATGATGGTTACACCCGATGGTCACAGCCGACTTGAAATTTCAAGATTTCTGAACCCACAAACAATTTCAGACCATCGAACTGCGCCTGTTAATTCTCTTGGTTATCTACGCATTATGTTCACTGTTGAAGACCTTGACGAACTTGTTGCAAGGCTCATTAAACAAGGTGCTAAACTTGTAGGCGAAGTGGTTCAGTACGAAAACTTGTATCGCCTTTGCTACATTCGTGGAACGGAAGGACTTCTAATTGGGTTGGCAGAACAACTATGATACAAATGAAAAATTAAAACGAACCGCTAACACGAGAATTACGTTATTGGACGGACAGTGCGAATAGAAATTTTTGAGCAAATAATAAACTTAAGTGCCGGCAAACAGTTAGGTTTCAAAAACCCGAAACCGTTGCCGTCATTTTAAGACAACATCCCTAAAGTAATAAAAGGATAAGATATGAGAAAAGTAATTGCAGTAATCAATATGACACTTGACGGGTTTTGCGACCATACAGTAATAATTCCGGATGAAGAAATACATTATCATTACGCTGACCTGTTAAGCAGCGGAGGCACCGTTCTATATGGGAGGATAACATATCAGCTTATGGAATTTTGGCAAACTCTGGTAGAAAATCCTTCAGGTGAAAAATCAATGGATGACTTTGCCGTGGTAATAGACAAGATTCCCAAAATTGTTTTTTCACACACACTTAAAAACGTAGGGTGGAAAAGTGCAAAGTTGGCAAATCGCGACCTTGAAGAAGAAGTTTTAGAACTCAAACAACAATCAGGTAAAGACATTTTAGTTGGCAGTCGGGGTTTAATTATACAGCTAATGAAACTTAATTTGATTGATGAATACCAACTTTGTGTTCACCCTGTTGTTGCTGGTGGCGGTTTGCCATTATTTGAAAATATAAACGACAAGACTTTTCTTAAACTCATAAAGACAAAAACCTTTGGTGGTGGTGCAATTACACTATACTATAAACCGATAAACGAAAAAACAACGAACAGATAACAGCAGTTTGACAAAAGCGGCGGTTCAGTACTCCGCAGACACATTGGTGGTAAAAATCGCCACCTGCTTCAAGCTGCAAAATGTTACGATCGTGTTTTAAACACAATACTTTAAAACCATTTTTCTAATAGTGGTTGAATTACGTACAGTTGTTTCCATTCCCAACGCTTTCTCCAAAGCTTTTCCTGTTATACCGGAATCACTAAAATTTTTTCTGCAAAGCCAGTATAACTCTTTATTGTTAAACTGAAATTCATTTGCTTTGTCTGATAAGGCTAAAACTTTTTTTTGTGATGCTTGATCTGGTTGATTATCAAGAAAACCTATGTACAAAAAATTTTGTTCGTTAACTAAATCGGATTTCTTAAATGGTTTGTATTCCGAAATAATTTTTAACTCATCTGTGGTTCTAATAAATGTTGGAACTTTATAACCTAGAAATTTTTCAAGCTCAGTTTCAATTTTCTTTTTTATCGCATCAACATTTTTTGATTTTGAATCAAAGATTACATTTCCGCTGGCAATAAATGTTTGAACGTTTTCAAATTCTATTTTTTCAAAAAGATTTTTTAAATGATCCATTTTAACTGTATGTCCCCCAACATTAATTGCTTTTAGTAGTGCTACGTATTTAGACAATATTAATTCCTTAAAAATTGAGTATAACTTTTTCTCGTACTCCGAATCTAACTAAAAAGAATTAAGAATTGAGTATGAAATATCCCCGACGTTTAATAAATATACCTTGGAAACAATATTTTTTATAACAAAAAAAACCTTAGTCAGTCAGGGGCTTTCTGTTGTTTCCACATTAGTAGAACCTTGGGGCATCACAAATTCCTCAGTTAGCGGCGGAACCTATTTCCATGATATAAGTAAATATAAATTAGAAATTTTTTCTACTATCTCATGGCGGCTATTCAAAAATTAGAAATCCAATTTCATTACCAAGGGCAGGCACCACAATTGATGAGGTTCTTCTCCAGCGAAGACAACTGGAAACTTGTTATTCCTTTTGGGGCGGATTTGGAATCTCATACTCATTTGGATCGATTTACAAAAACATTGTTAATCCAAGATTTGGAAATAGCGGCGGCAGTACAATAATTATTTCCAATTAAAGTATTTTAAAATAATATCAATCATGCGTCGGTCGCTTTTGAGGTGGACTACACGTTATCAACAATTATTCTGATAATCTATTTACAGCCTGTGAAAGAGTTACTACCTCAAGATTTCTTTTCTTTAATCCCTCTAAAAATTTTTGAAATATGGAAATATTCATCATGCAAATAAAGGTTGGCTCGTTAACTGTAAACTGATGAAATCCGAAAATTATTAAACACTCTCCTTCAGCAATTCCATGAGTTACTCTCAATAATAATGAGTTTTCATCATCATTCTCCTCTACTTGATAGTAACCCAATCTATCTTTGTTAAGTGGAAAATTATATCGTTCATTATAACTAGTTCGGATAATTTCAAAATACTGTTTAATTATAGCATCTATCTCAGGATTTGAATGACCGGCAGGAAGTGCGAAGCACCTATGTGTTAAACCAAAATTAATAAGCTGATTATAATTATTAGAAATTTCCGCACGTGCACTATCTATTGAAATTGTTGTAAGATTGGCATGTGTAACTGTGTGCCCGCCAGTTTCCCAGCCGGCTTCTGCCATTTCATGGATTTCTTCCAGGTTCATTACTCCCGAATTATTAATCCAACCGGTTGGAATAAAGTTAACACCCGGATATTGATATTGCTGCATTAAAGGAAAAGCAAGATCATATATGCTTTCATGTCCATCATCAAAACACAAAACAATTAGAGGAGATTTACTTGAAACATCATTGTTGATAAAATCACAACCTGCAAAAAGAAGCAATATTATAAAAAGCTTTCGCATAAATTTAATCACCGTTTCCGAAAGCAATTTGCCCTTCAATTCCAAGAAATCCGATATTGGGTCCAAACTCTGTGATTATATAACGAATACGCGGAACAATTCTTATTTGATTAGTGTATTGCAAATATGCAGAAATACCCAAATGGGTTTCATAAAAATTGGCGACTTTAAAATATTCTGCTTGCAGTCCGAACATAAAAAAATTATTAGTTTTATAACGCATATCAAAACTCGTTCTTATTTCTTCTTTATATAAGTTTGATGTCATTTTTTTATAGAGCACTGCTGCACAAAGTTCCCACTTTGTTGTTGGCAAATAACGTCCTTCAGAAAAAAAAGTAATTTCTTTTATTGGAGAAGGTTCTTGATCAAATGTTTTATAACCAATTACGTGGTAACCCCTGAATTGCTCAAATAATTCTTGAATCTCTATTCCAAACTGACCACCAAAAGCAGCATATTCTGGATCGCGTGCGATATAAAGAGCAGAAGCCTGTACATTAAAACCATTAAATGGCTGAACAAAATATTTTGCACCACCAATAAATCCGGAAGAGTTTTCAGAGCCTATGAAAATATTTAACTCACTGTTTGTAAAGCAAAACTTACTTTCGATTTCACGGATTAGAAAATCAAAGATTAGCCCCCTATCCCAAAATGTTCTATCAAAAGCATCATTAAGATAATAACTTTTGTTGCCGGCTTGAACCCGCCGCTGTCCAAAATATAAATTCCCCCAGCCATGATTTATTTTTGCAAACGCTTCATACATTTTTAAACTATTCGTTTCTGGAGAATCTTGAGCTCGAATTGAAAAAAACGAAGTAATATAATTTCCGATAGTTTGAGAAATCCCTAAGCGGAGATCAGTTTTCCACAATCGCGTAACCCGTGTAAAAAAATCCTTTGGACGGAGAGGATCAATAATTTCGGCACCAAACAGCATGTGCGAATTTGTATAGAAGTTTGGAGCAGGTAGATTAATTAATGTGTCTTTAGTATTGATGGTATCACGTTGTGTGAGTGCTAGAACTGAACTGATGGAGCCAGGTTCTATGTCTATTTTAAATGGGGAGAAGTTACTGTCTCTAATATTCTGGAATCTTCCAAGTACCTCGCCGCATAAGAAAAAAAAAGCTTCTATAAATAAAAAACCTAAGAAGAATCTCATTATTTCCTCTTTGTAAGTTTAATAACTTATTATTTTCTCTACACATATAATGTTAAAATTTTACAGAACATTGGCAATAGTATTTTTAACTTTTATTTTATTCCACTTAAAACAGATTAAGCCTTAAAAGAAACTCAACTGATCAGTCCCTACAATTCTGTAAGTTTTTACCGAGGATGGAAAGCACGGAATCTGCAATAATAAGCGTCAGTTTTTTTGTTAGAAGATATGAAGATTCTGTGTAAGATTAATGGGACCCATTTGAAATATTTTTATAAAATGGCTGTCCATAAATTATAGACAGCCATAAAATCTTATCAGCTTTCTGTTGTTATAGTTGGATTTTTATCATCCGGATTATTTTTTTTCTTCAAAAGAAAAACAATTAATCCAATTAAAATTAGAGCACCAATTGCACCCAAGATGTAATAAAGCATATTATTATGCGGAGATACTATTGATTTCCATTCAGCCAACTTATTTTCAATCGTATCTTTTTGCTGTGCTGTTAAAAGATTATTATCAAGCAGATACGGCATCCATTCGTTAGAAATTGTTTTAAACCAAACACCATCAGCAAATAAATTATATGCAGCTTCAGAATCCTGTTTACTTTTAACGCCATAGTTTTTTATCTCATCGGAAATGTACTGAGTAACTACGTTTGTAAATTCTGTTCCGTTAGAAAAATTTTGCAGATTAATATTATTTAATGAAAAATCTTCATTTATAGATTCCCATGCTTCTTGCTTAATTCTATTTGACCACACATTAAAAAGATTATCAATGTCTTTCAACTCGGCGGTTTTATCGCCTTTGCCTGCATAAACATCAACCAGTTTTGGTCCAACCTTCTGCCACATAGTTACAAAATTTTGCTGTTGTTTCTTAACTTCGCTAAGATCAGCAACTTTTAAAGTTGTAACCTCAAGAAATCTACTGTTATCTCTAAGTGATTTTTTTACAACTGCAAGTATATTGTTTTTTTCAACCTGCGAGTAAACCGCTTCTTTATCCTGCTGAGTCATTGTAGATATATCGCCGGCAAGTTTTGGTGTCAAGCTATCAACAATACTAAAAACCAATTGATCTCTTTTAAGAATTGTTGAGCGCAAATCGGCAACAAGCTTTTCTAATTGCGATATTGAGGCGGCATCTTTTTTACGCTGCGATTCTAATACGGTTATTTGATTAATCAATTCATTGTTTCTTCGGTTTAATAAATCAACTTCGGATTTTAGTGTTGTAACCTCTGTCTGCAGAACTGTAATTGAAGTAAAATCACCTTTTCTTAAATCAAGTGCTGATTCAAGATTATCAAAAGCGGAACTGAAATTTTCCGGGTACAGGCTTTGATCCAATATAACTTTTTTGCCGGAAAAATCTCTTTTAAGATTATCAATCTCCGATGATATTTTATCAAGCTCTTCTATGCTTGCTGCGGATTTAATTTCATCTGATAATGTCTGATATCTTTCCTTAAAACTTTGCACCATCTCATAATCTGATTGAGCAAATAATGGTGCTGTTGTAAAAAGAAAAATTGCAAGTAAAATATTATTTATAATTAATCGTTTCATTATTTACCTTCCTCAATTCCCTCAGATGTAAGTTTATAAGTAATGCCTTCATCAATAAGTTCAATAAACTGGCTTCGCTGATTGAATGCGGGATTTGTTAATCCGGTTTCTTTAATTTCGATTTTATTTTCAAGACTAAAAGCATTTTTATCAACAGCGAAAACATAAACGTTTTTAAAGTTATTCGACGTCATAAAATAAAATCCTTCGTTGTTTCTAATCATCCGAATAGATTTTCCTGCGTACGAAAGTGTATCCTGTGTTTCTTCAAAAAACATTGCCTTTGTATTAAAATTAATTGAATGCCGGTCCTCTTTTACAGATCCGTCTTTATCAATCTTTAAAACAGACTCAATGGGCCATCCAAACTGTGCAGGCTCTAACCTTAGCGAAGAGCATGAAGCAAGTAAAGTGATGGAAGAGAGAATTAAAAATAATTTTATATGTTTCATTTTATCTCCAATATTAAAATTGTAAGTGTAAACTTAAGAAATAAGTAATCTTTGCGAAAGACAGAAATCGTAAAATATTATTAGTTTATTTGCTTTTTAAGCAGATTTGTATTGGATTTACCTTTCCGTTTCAGGATCAACGGGATTATGATTATTTGCAGGATTCACTGGTTCTTTTGAAATAATTCGATTTGATTTTTTTACAGCATCTGTAAGTAGGAATTCTATCTGCGCATTAATACTTCGTAAATCATCCGCCGCCCATTTTTCTAAGGCGGCGTAAATTTTATCATCTATTCTTAATAAGAATTTTTTCTTTTCAGCCATACTTAATTTTTAATTTTACTTGATATTAATTACTCAGCTTACACAGGTGGCAGAAAAACCTTCAAGGTTTTAAGATTCTTGCTGTTAATCTTGTGTTTTTAGCAAAACAATTTTTATGAAAACCTTGAAGGTTTCAACTTTAGCGTAACGTGACCCGATTATTAGCCTGCAGCGCCATTTCTTCTGCTTTGTAAAATTAAATACCAAGCCATCATTACAATCCACGGATTTTTATCTATCAGTTCTGATTTTTTTTCAACAGTAACTATGTTTTTATCTTTAAAAGAAATTTTATTGCGAAAAAGAATTAGTAGTTCGTTTGATTCATCTAAAACCTGGCAGGATTTATTAAACTTTCCTAGTTTTAGATTAATAATGTATCCGTTTTGTAAATCAATCTTTCCTTTTGTTCTAAAAAAGTTTGTTGAAGCAGAAGCGAAAGTTAAATCGTAACCAAACTTTTTAATTGCTATTTCTTTTTTCCAGAAACTCGTCTTAATTATTTCAAACTTTTCTTCAGATACTTCTACAATTGCGGTTGTGCTAAAAAGTTTTGGGAAATACATTTTTGCCAAAACTTCATCACCTCTTCTAAACTCATATTCTCGCTTGCGAAATGAGGGTTGAACAAGAGTTAGTTCTTCTCCAATAAAATTTGAAAGCTGAAACATTTTTTATCCTAAAATATTCGTAATGCTTTATTGATAAATAGTTCCGGTATTTATAACTGGAATCGCTTCATGGTCTGCAACCAAAGCAACCATAAGATTATTTACCATTTGTGCTTTTCTTTCTTCATCAAGATTAACAATGTTTTTATCACTTAAATCCTGCAAAGCTTGCTGAACCATTCCAACTGCGCCTTCAACAATTTTAAAACGTGCGGCAACAATTGCCTGTGCCTGTTGTCTGCGTAACATAGCTTGTGCAATTTCCTGTGCATAAGCAAGATGAGTTATTCTTGCTTCAACAATTGTAACTCCCGCAACTTCAAGTCTTTTCTGTAATTCCTTTTGAAGATTTTCTGCAACCTCTGTCGGGCTGCTGCGTAATGATTCTTTTTCCCCTTCGTTTGTGTCGTAAGGATATTCTGAAGCAAGTGTACGGATTGCGGTCTCAGCCTGTATCGCAACAAACTGTTCGTAATTTTGAACATCAAAAATAGCACGTGCGGAATCTATAACTCGCCACACAATTACAGCGGCAATCTCAATAGGATTTCCGTGCAAATCGTTTACTTTAATTTTATCGCTGTTAAAATTTCTTATCCGCAAAGAAACATGTTTTTTAATGGTAAACGGATTAACCCACCAAAAACCGGATTCACGAATTGTCCCAGTGTAACTACCGAAAAGAATCAATACTTTAGATTCATTTGGTTGAACGATCAAAAATCCACCCAAACTTATAAAAGAAATTAGCACAAGTGGAATGAAGAACCAGAAAACAGAAGGATTCTGATATCGAATTCCTGTTACCAAAAGATAAATGTCAATCGCAATTAGCGCGATAAGTATAAATAGAGCTATAAAACCATTTAGTTTTGTAGCCGATTTTTCAGTTATTTTGTCCATTTTGCACTCCTTATTAAAATTGCTATCGTAATGATATCATATTGATAGCAAATAGTCAAGTCATTCGTTTAATAATTTAAAAAGCGGATATATTAAAAAAAGTAAAATCTGCACCAAGCGGATTGTTTGGAAAGAAATAATCTAATCAGAAATATCACAGCTCTTTTTACAATTTCATCCATATTATCTCCGGTTCATCCATCATCTAAACGCACTCATCCTCTAATTTTTTTAAACGCTAGTTACACCAATTAAGTTTGATTCAGAAATAAAAATAAACATTCTAACAAACTTAAAAGGAGATACAAAAATGAAAAAATTAATTTTAACATTAGCTGCAATTTTAGCTTTATGCACGTTTCAACAAACCGAAACACAAGCACAAAATCGCTGGGGCGCTGAATTTAGGTCAGGTGTTGATTTTACCACAAAAGACATTGCAGATGCAGATCTTAAAACAGGATTCGGTTTTGAAGGAACAGTGTCTTATCGTTTTATGCCTCATCTTGCAGCTTACGCAGGATGGAGCTGGAATCATTTTTCTGCAGATAATTCATTTGCAGGAACTGATGCAGGCTTTGAAGAAACCGGTTATACTTTTGGTTTACAGTTTGCCCACCCTATAGGAAAATCTGATATAAGTTATCTCGTAAGAGCTGGAGGAACTTATAATCATATCGAAATCGAAAACAAGGACGGTGAAATAATTATTGATTCCGGACATGGATTGGGATGGCAAGCTGAAGCAGGTTTTATGATTCATTTGAGTGAAAATTTTTCTTTACTGCCAAGTGTTAGATATCGCTCCTTATCCAGAAACATTAAAGTTGAAAATGTTAACACTTCTGTTGATCTGGATTATGTTTCTGTTGGAGTTGGATTAACCTGGTCATTCTAAAACAATAATAATTGTAATCCGGGAGTGTAATTTACTCCCGGTTTCTTTTGATAAAAATGAAAGCTGCAGTAAACCGATGAAAAACAATAGTATAAAGCCTTTAGCAATAACATTTTTCTTGAGTGGAATTTGGGACAGCATTGCTGCTATTCAATATTTCTTTTTTATCGGTACTGGTCGCGTAATTGATAATCCGGCTATTGATCCATTCTTCTCAATTTTTCTTGGATCATTTTTTATTTGTTTTGCCTATTTACAAATTTTTTCAGCTTTAAATATTAAGCGATATTCATTTAATGTTGGATGCCTTTTTGTTGGCAGACTTTTTTATGTAGTTCAGCTTTATTCCTATATGCTGTTTGTGCAGAACTTTCCATCAACATTTTGGTTCACGGGTATTATTGACGGTCTCTTTGTAATTCTATATTTAGTTTTTGCAATTCGCGGTGGATTGAGATACCGTGAATTATTTTTTCCGAAGACAGATGACTCTGTGATTAAAATATATTTTATTAAATAATATTGAGAGCATCTTAATTAGTTTTTAACGAATTTTGAAGTGTGAAAATGAAATTAAATAAAACTATAATTCTAACTATCCTTACACTTGCAGGATTTATACAGCTAATAATAATTAGCTACAACTATTTAACGGATTATATAATCATTACTGGTATTGTAAATTTTATTACAAGATTATTAATTGGAACGTCTTTCAGTTTTGTTTTTGCTTTACTTTTGGTTTTTTTGGATATACAATTAATCAACAAGCTAGATAAAATATTTATATTACCGGAAAAATTACTTCCAAGGATTCCCTCTGAATTAATTCTTACTGTAATTATTGGAGCGCTGATTGGTGCAACGGTCACGGTCATTGCCGGTGCAATAATGCCTTATCAAGATGGGTTAATTAAAAATATAATAACCAATTCAATTATTACATCTGTAATTAATATTATTATGATAAGTGTTATTGAAGCGATTTCCTGGTTTAAGCGAAATCAGGAAACGCTGCTTATTGCAGAAAAACTTGAAAAAGAAAATTCACAAATAAGATTTGAAACGCTTAAAAGTCAGCTCAATCCTCACTTCCTTTTTAATAGTTTAAATGTTCTTTCGTCTTTGATTAAAAAAGATTCGGGTAAAGCACAAAACTTTGTGGATGAATTTTCATCTGTTTACAGATATACTTTAGATGTAATTGAAAAAACCGTTGTTGAATTAAGAGAAGAAATAGATTTCGCAAAATCATTTTTATTTTTACAGAAGATCAGATTTGATAATGCTGTGGATATACAAATAAATGTAGATGCATCAAAGTTAAATTACCTGGTTCCGCCGCTTGCAATTCAAACTTTGCTAGAGAATGCCTTTAAACACAATAAAGCATCTGTGGAGCAGCCACTAAAAATTAAAATCTATAATGAAGATAATTTTTTGTTTATTGTAAATAATCTTCAATTAAAGATTAAAGGATCCGACTCCAAAGGGGTTGGTTTAACTAACCTGAAAAAAAGATATGAATTGCTGGGAGAAGAGCTTTCAGAATTCTTTGTGACTGAAACTGAGTATGTTGCTAAAATACCATTGATAAAACCAGAATAGTTTGTCATTGCGAATTCCGATTTATCGGGATGAAGCAATCTTTAGAAATAATTTAGATTGTTTCGTCTGGCAGAGTCATCCTCGCAATGACAATCAGGGAACAAATTATGAAAACAATAATAATTGAAGATGAAAAACTTGCGGCAGAAAGACTTGAAGAGTTAATTAAAGAGATCGACTCTTCGATTGAAATTTCTGTAAGACTTCCATCGGTTGAGCAATCAATCAAATGGCTCAAACAAAATAAGCCGGATTTAATATTTCTTGATATTCAACTTGAAGATGGGCTGAGCTTTTTAATTTTTGATAAAGTTGAAATAGATGTGCCAATAATTTTTACTACGGCTTACGATCAATATGCAATTAAAGCATTTAAGCTTAACAGTATTGATTATCTTCTGAAGCCAATCAAGAAAGAAGAGCTTCGTGAAGCTTTAAATAAGTATAAAAACATCAAATCATCTTACCTGATGGATTTTGAAGAAATAATTAGAAGCATTCAAAACAAAGAAATTAATTACAAGAAAAGATTTTTAATCCAGTATGGACAGAAGATTAAAAAAGTTGAGATCGATGAAGTTGCTTATTTCTATGCGATGGAGAAAAATGTATTTCTAACAATTTCTTCTGGTAATACATTTCCTGTTGATTTTACTCTCGATAAACTTCAGGAAGTAATTGATCCGGAAAAGTTTTTCCGCATCAACAGAAAAATGATTGTTGGGTTTGATGCAATAAAAAATATGATTTCGTATTCACGCTCAAGAATAAAAATAGAATTAAACCCACCCGAGCCAAAAAATGTTGAAGCACTTGTAAGTGTTGAAAGATCGGCTGATTTTAAAAAATGGATGGATAAATAAAGGAATATCTATATGTCTCTTATTACAAACAGAGCACGTGAAAATGCAATTGTAGAGATTGATTACTTAAAATGTAATCATTGCGCGTTGTGTGTAAATGTATGCAAAGATTTAACCCTTTTAGTTAAGGATGAAAAGGTTGTAATAAACAGCGAGCCGTTGTTTGGATGTATGGGCTGCGGACAGTGCGTTGCTATTTGCCCAATTGATGCGATAACTGTTGTCGGAAGAACTTTGACAATGGAAGATTTTGTTGATCTTCCACGAAAAGAAGACAGGGCAGATTATTCAAAGCTGTATTCGCTTTTACTTTCAAGACGAAGTGTAAGAGATTTTAAGGATAAAGAAATTCCATTAGAAATAATTAATAAAATTATGGATTGCTCAAGTACTGCCCCAATGGGAATTCCACCTTCAGACGTTGAAGTTCTTGTCATTAATGGAAAAGACAAAGTAAAAAAATTTTCAGATAATGTAATTGATTACTTCGCCAAAACAAGAATGATATTTAACAAGCATACACTATGGCTGATGAGACCATTTATGAAAAAATCTGACTACGAAGTGTTTAAAACATTTTTAATCCCAATGATTAATTTTTTTGTAATGAAAAAAGCAAAAGGCGAAGATTGGCTTTTTTATAGAGCACCACTTGCAATGTATTTTTATAATTCTTCTTATTCTGATCCGGCAGATGCTTACATTGCCGCAACTTATGCTATGCTTGCAGGTGAATCTCTTGGACTCGGCAGTTGCATGATTGGAAGTATTAGTCCGTTTTTAGAACACAGTGGAAAAAAGATTAAAGCAAAATACGGTATTAATAAAAACAGCAGACAGGGTATCTTCGTTATTTTTGGTTATCCAAAGTATAAATATCAAAAAGCTATAAAAAGAACATTTGGAAAGGTGATCTACTCAAATAATTAAATTAATAAAAAACTTATTTTGAAATTGTACGATGGCTGCAAATGGAATTAGATGGTTTTCAAATAGATCATTACCTCGAAAGGCAGGGCGTATTATGTTGATTGTGCTTTCTATCTTTTTCGTTTGCATATTGATTCTTCTTGGTGTTCTATTGGCATACAGTCCCGGCAAACCCACTCCCTTTTTAGATGAAAACGGAATCAAACTCAGTAGTAGCATTTCAGAAAAAATATTTCTTGATATAAATGGAACTAAGCAAGGGATGTTTATCAAAGGTAAAAACCTGAACAATCCTGTTATCTTGTACTTACATGGTGGAATGCCCGATTATTTTCTAACTGAGAAATACCCAACACACCTTGAAGATAATTTTACAATGGTTTGGTGGGAACAGCGAAACTGTGGAATTTCATACAATTCAAATTCAACAAAGGATATAACTACGTTGGAACAACTTGCTGATGATACCATCGTATTAACAAAATATTTATTAGAGCGATTTAATAAGAAAAAAATATATCTTATGGGTCATTCGGGCGGGACATTTCTTGGTGTTTATGTTATTGATAAAATGCCGGAATTATTTGATGCTTATATTGGAATTGCCCAGATGTCTGATCAGTTATTATCAGAAAAGCTTGCCTATGAATATATCTTGAATCATTATAAAGAAACTAAGAATCAAAAAATGGTGGATAACTTTCAGAGTTTTCACTTTAATGATCAAAATAAAATGCCTGAAAAATACTTGAAGATTAGAGATGCTGTGATGCACGAGCTTGGTATTGGAACAATGAGAAATATTAGAAATATAGCAACAGATCTCTTCCTGCCATCATTATTCTTTAGTGAATATACGCTGTCAGAGAAATTTTATTTATGGGCTGGTAAGTCAAAATCCGGCATCAGTCAAAACTGGGAGACAATGGTACATACAAACCTTATAGAAACTAAAAATGATTTTAAGATACCTGTGTTTTTTTTTCACGGACTATACGATTATACATGTTCATACGAATTGGGAAAAATATATTTTAATAAAATCAATGCACCAGTAAAGGGTTTTTATACTTTTGAGCAATCAGCCCATAGCCCTTTATTTGAAGAGCCGGAAAAGATGAATAAAATTTTAATCAATGATGTTAAAAACTTAAGAACGGATTTAGCTGATAAATAAAAAAGCCCGCAAATTTCTTTACGGACTTTTAGTGGAGGAGAGATTCTATATTCTAATTATTCTCTTTTGATTTTGATTGTACCATCAATTTCTTTGTCAAAATATTTTTTGTACAGCTCTTTATATTTTTTATGATCTTCATTCTTTACCTCAACATCATTTACTTTAGTCTTATCAGCGGAAATTTCTAAATCATAGTCTCCTTCTGTAGAATTTAAATAACCGTCTATAACAAGTTCAGATTTAAGTTCATCCAAAAATAAGTTTAGTTTTTTCATTTCACCCTTTAAGCCGTGTATTTCAATTTTTAATCCCTTCATATTTTTCTTTAGTTCTTTCATGCTTTCACGTAATTCGCTCATATCAAACTCTGAACTATCAATTTTAAAATCAAAGTTTTTAAATGTTTCACCAAATTTTTCCAATCCGTCTTTAAAGTCGTCCATATCTAAAAAAACATCTATATCAACATCAGTTTTGTTTGGAAAATTAGGAAGATCTTTCAGATTTTCTTCAAGCTCTTTCATTTGATCTTTAAACTTTTTAGAATCAAAATAGAGTTCAATCTTTTTATCTTTTAATTCTTTTAAGTTTTCTTCCAGCTTTTCCATATTTTTTTCAAATTCATCTTCATCAAACTCCAATTTGAAGTGCATAAATTTATCTTTATCAAAATCACTTTTAAATTTTTCTAAGTAGTCTTTAAACTTATCCGAATCCATATGAAAGCGGTAAACTTTTTTATCCAAATCTTTATAATCTGATTTAAGATTATTGAGTTTATCGTAAATCATTTCTCTGTGCTGATCAATTTCATTATCAGGAATACGCGTTCCATCTTTATACAATGCGGATATTTGGTCATCATCAAAATCCACTCGCCAAAGTGAACCTTCATCCTTGAATGAAAAAGATTTATCGCCTGTAAGACTTGTTTGATTTGAAGTTGTATTTTGCTCAATTCCGGAAGAGCAGCCGGATAGCACTATTAAAGCTGTAAACACAATCAGTACGAAGACTATCCCAAACAAATTTGCTCTAAACTCTGTGCTTGTAAAATCAGTTTTCATAATTACCTCTTCAGTTTTATTCTTTCTGATAGTTAAGACCGAGTGTAATCTGAAAATGTTTCGCTATTTGTGCTGTTTATTTAAGAAAGGAATTTTTAGCTGATAAGGGGAAGAAAAAAGATTTAAGTAAATCTATTTAAGAAATCCATATTTCTTAATATGCTTATAAGCAAGATAACCAACTGCACCTGCCTGCACCATTCCAAGAGCATATCTAACAGGATCAAATTTAGAGTTTTCTAAATACTGCTTTTCAAGAGGAGATAAAAAGTGCGGGGAAAAACTATGCTCGGGATTATCCGAGTTTGAAATGGCAATATAAGTTCTTAGCCAAACTGTTTGTGGATCGCCATCAATTGGAACGCTCAATTTTATTTCTTTAAATTCTCGCTGTAACTCAAATTCATCAAACTTAATCTGCATTTGAATTACGGGATTTTGGTTGAATCTAATTTTTAATGAATCATCTGTAGGAATTAAATTAGTTTTATCTGTCTGTTGAGCATACAAAGTGAAAGTGCAAAGAAAAAGAAATGATAATATTTTTATTAAACTTTTCACACATCCAAAATAAAGATTAGTAAAAGTATTTTCCAACTATTAATCAGAAACAGTAACTTTTTGTTTTATTAATGATTTAAAATCTACAGAATGTGTAATTAGATCAACAACTGTTTTAATTGAAGTAAACAAAACTATAATTGAAAGATTTGTATTTGCAGAAAATATTGTACCGGCAACTCCAATAAATCCGCCTAAAATAATTGTTAAGTGCATTGGTATAATCCGTGCATAAGGTGCAAACATTATCTGTCCGATATTTGGAAGTTCATCAGTTTCTTCTTTTCTGAAATTGACGAACTCAATTAGATAACTTATAAAAAACATTCCGGCAGAAATAAATAAAAATGTTGTTCCGGATCCGGTGGAAGTTGAATGAGAAAAAGTTGAAAAGGCACCAAGAAAAACCGCATAGATAACATGAAAGAATCCGTAATGAAAAAGAAAAAACACCGCGCTTGAAATTGCTGTGGCTCTTGTAGGAAGCATTTGTTTGCTGCCCTGTTTAAATCCTTCGGTAGAAAAATTTTTAAGTGTAATCATTTTTATAAAATTAAAAATTCCAATTATTACACTTTGCGACCAGTAAATCCATAGAACATCATTTGCTGAAATATCATCAACAATTGCAAAAAATATTACCAGCAGGTTTGAAAAAATTAAAGTAATTGTAGAGGTTTTTGTAAAATCAACCTGCTGCCAAAGTTCTGAAAATTTTATTTTAGGTTTATTTTTTATTGACAAGATTATTTACTCATCGCCCAGGTTCTTATTGCATCTTTTTCTTCTTGGGATAATTTTGATTCACTGTGTAAAATGCGGTATTGCCATGGCGGCATTTGTTCTTCACGAACTTCTTCCCAAATTTCATCCATTATCTTTTTGGTTTTGTTTGTGTAGTTGCCCCACTCAGAAAAGTTTAACTCTTTTCTTCCATCTTCAACATCTTTAACTGCAAGAAAAGATGCCGGTGCTACTTTTGTGTACCAAGCCCAATTTGTTTCATTGGAATGGCAATCGTAACAAGCTTTTTTAAAGATCTCTTTTATGTTTGCGGGCGCATTAATTTCAGACGGAACAGGAGGATTTGTTCTTTCAACCGGAATAAATTGTATGCCGATTAGAACCACTACGATAAATACAATAAATTTTTTCATTTAGTTCCTCTTTGATTATTAAAGATGTTTACTATTGTTTTTTCTTATCCTTGTTAAACTTTTTTTCCCCTTCTTTCTTTCCATACTTATCACGATACGCATTTGCAATTTTACAATCTTTACAAAAACTTCCACAGCAGTCTTTCCATTCCTTATCAGAAAAATTTTTTCTAAGCTTGCTCAATGATTATATCGATAATTTTTTTATTAAAATATTTCCCAATGAATTGCCACGACCTAAGGAAGTGGCATTAAAATAGGTGTTCGTCAGGCTGAGCGGGCCTGCCTGCGGTAGGCAGGGACGAAGCCGAGCATTTTTTATAAATTCACATCTCTTTTTTTTAACACAGCCTCTTTGATTCTTGCAATAGAAAAAAACAAATTTTCAATTAGCAATGCTAAAATAAAATGAGAGTTCATTAAAAATAAAAGTCTGAAATAAATTTATACCGAACATTAGTTTTATTTTTATCGAGTCAAAATATTTTTTGCTCTTGCAACAATATTATCAACTGTAAAACCATATTTTTCATATAATATAGTATCAGGCGCAGATGCACCAAAGATTTCTATACTTAAACTTTCTCCATTATCCCCAACATATTTTTGCCAGCCCATTGCTACTGCCATCTCAACAGATAGTCTTGCTTTTATTTCTGATGGAAAAATTTGTTTTTTGTAATCCTCATCTTGTTGTTCAAAAATTTCCCAACTCGGAAAACTTATAACTCTAACATTTTTTCCTTCAGCTTCAAGTTTTTCTGCTGCTTTAATTGATAACGAAACTTCTGAGCCGGTTGCTATTAAAAGTAAATCAGGCGTTTGCTTACAATCTTTAATTATGTATGCGCCTTTTTGCAATCCGCTTGCCTGCGCATATTTGTTTGGATCAATGACAGCAAGTTTTTGTCTTGTTAAGATTAATGAAACTGGTCCGCCTTTATGATTTATCGCAAACTTCCAAGCTTCAACTGTTTCATTTGCATCAGCAGGACGAATTACTGT
Organism: Ignavibacterium sp.; assembly: GCA_018059515.1. GTDB lineage: Bacteria > Bacteroidota > Ignavibacteria > Ignavibacteriales > Ignavibacteriaceae > IGN3. The sequence continues at coordinate 9,857 of JAGOXU010000003.1, read as the reverse complement.
TAGATTTGGAATCGCTCTTAACGAAGCTATTTGTTCTATCGGCTGATGTGTTGGACCATCCTCGCCTAATCCAATACTATCGTGAGTAAAAACATAAATTACTTTTTGTTTCATCAGAGCAGCTAATCTTATTGCCGGACGCATATAATCCGAAAAAATTAAAAACGTAGCACCAAATGGAACAATGCCGCCGTAAACAGACATTCCATTTAACACTGCGCCCATTGCATGCTCACGAATTCCAAAATGTACGTTTCTTCCTTTTCTATCTTCTGCAGAAAAAGATGTTGAAGATTTTATTTCAGTCATATTAGATTCATTAAGATCGGCTGAGCCGCCAAAGAGAGTTGGAATATCAATCGCCGCAGCATTTAGCACCTTACCCGAAGCAACGCGTGTTGCTATTTTTTCATTGTACTCTTCAAACTTTGGTAAATGATTTAACCAGTTGTTATCAAACTCGCCTTTAAAAACAGATTCAAGCAAAGCAAAATCTTTTGGATATTTATTTTTATACTCATCCAATTTTTTTTGCCACATATCTTCTGCTTCCTGTCCGCATTCTACAATTCCTTTAAAATGCGAGTAAACTTCTTCGGGTACATAAAAAGTTTTGTCTTCGGGCATGCCGAGATTTCTTTTTGTAAGTTTTACTTCTTCATCACCAAGCGGCGAGCCATGCGCAGATGATTTGTCTTGCTTATTCGGGCTGCCATAACCAATGTTTGTTTTTGTAATTATTAAAGTTGGTTTTTCACTAGTAGATCGTGCCAAATTAATTATTCGCTCAACTTGATTTGAATCGTTCACGTTCAAAATTGTAAGCACCTGCCAGCCGTAAGCTTCAAATCTTTTTGCTACATCATCAGAATAAGAAATATCAGTCGTTCCATCGATTGTAATTTTATTATCATCATAAAAGAAAACGAGCTTACTAAGTTTCAAATGCCCCGCAAGAGAAGCCGCTTCGTGAGAAATGCCTTCCATCAAATCGCCATCGCTGCAAATGCCCCAAATACCGTGATCAATAATTTTATTATCATCTTTATTAAAAAGTGCGGCTAAATAATCACGCGCAATTGCCATTCCAATCGCAGTTGCAAAACCTTGTCCCAAAGGTCCGGTTGTAGTCTCAACTCCATCTGTGTGTCCAAGTTCCGGATGCCCGGGAGTTTTGCTGCCCCACTGTCTAAAATTTTTAAGATCGTCCATAGAAACTTTGTAACCGCTAAGATGAAGAATAGAATACAAAAGCATACTTCCGTGTCCGGCAGAAAGGACAAATCGATCTCGGTTTAACCATTTAGGATTTGAAGGATTGTGTTTCATAGCTTTGTAATAAAGCGCATAAGCAATTGGCGCCATACCAAGCGGCATACCCGGATGACCGGATTTTGCTTTTTGCACTGCATCAATAGCAAGAGTACGAATTGTATTTATAGAAAGTAGTTCGATATCAAGTCTTGTATCAGTCATAATATTTCCGTTTAAAATTAATAATTAGTATTGGTAAGATAAAAAAATTTAAGGGAATGCTAAGTCCATCTTCTTAAGAAGTATTTATCTTTTAATAAAAAGTTAAAATATTTTATATTACTTTTCAGTTCAACCAATCACATATTTATCCAAGAAATGCCCTTTAGTCCACAATTTTAGGTGACTCCATATTTATAATTTCTTTAAGCATTAAAATATTTAAGAATTCTTTAATAAATATTTTTTTTGTATTTGTACTTCTTTAATCTTTCTTTTCACTTTTAGTTGTTTCTTTTTTCCTTTTGCCGAATGAAGTCTGTAAAACGTTGGTTTTACTTCATGCCTCTTGCTTCTCACTTGGTCCCTCCGCAAATCGAATGCCCTAAACACCATAAACTGTTCTTTCGTAGCGCAGGACTCCTGTCCTGCGTTACTTTATTTTAATTGTAATCCTGAACTTGTGGAAGGATGATTTTTGACTTGATAATTTCCTTAATTACCGACTAAAGATTGTTGATTGTCGACTTGCATTAATATTTGCCTCTCGTTTTCTAACTTACTAAGTTTGCATTAACAATATAACTATCTCAGATACATATAAATATTTCATTCCCTTCTTTTCTCTATTCTTATATACTGCAAGGGGATGCTGACACGGTGGGTACGGCAATGCAGATATTTAATACATCAAAAAAATAATTTCATTTTAGTTTTTAACCGTCACCTGAGCGAAGACGAAGGAAGACGATTTAATTTTATTTGTATCAGCATTGGCTATATATACTGGGACTGACCAGCCGAAGGTGTGCCCGAAAGGATCAATATATGAAGAAAGAGTTTTTTGCGCACGTAAAACAAAATGAAGATGGTTCTTGGAAAGAACCACATTTGTTGATTGATCATTTAAATGACACGGCGAAAAGAACAAGTAAAGCTGCTGGAGAATTTGAAAATGCTGATTGGGGAGAATTATCTGGACTTTGGCATGACCTTGGAAAGTTTCATCCCGCTTGGCAAAAATATCTTTGCCGTAAATCTGGTTTTGATTCTGAAGCACATATCGAGGAAAGTAATAACAGACCAAACCACAGTACTGCTGGTGCCGTATTAGCAATACAAAAGCTTCAAAAGAATTATAAAGATGCCGCAAGAATATTATCTTATGTTATTGGAGGACATCATGCCGGATTACCCGATTGGACACCCCAACTTCATTCAAGATTATATGATGATAATCAGAATCTTATTGAGGATGATTTAAATAAAATCAAAGAAATAGAGGAAGCAAAAGAATTCCTTGATGAAACAATTCCTATCTCGATTCCAATAATCTATAAAAATTCAGCAGATAAAAATTCTAACGAACAACTTCATCTTTGGATCAGAATTTTATTCTCCTGTTTGGTTGATGCAGACTTCCTTGATACAGAAAAATATATGGACGAAAAAGAACGTGGTGGTTATTTAACTATTGATAAGCTGAAGCAGAGATTTGATACCTATATGTCAGCAAAAAAATCTAATAGTGAATTAAACAAAAAAAGAAATGGAATCCTTAAACGATGCAGAGAAAAAGCCGAACTTATGCCGGGATTTTTCTCTTTAACAGTTCCGACTGGCGGAGGAAAAACTCTTGCTTCAATGGCTTTCGCATTAGAACACGCAATTCAATACAACAAGAAAAGGATTATTGTTGCAATTCCTTACACAAGTATAATTGAACAGACTGCAAAAGTTTATAAGTATGGAGCAGATACAGATGAAGAAATAGAAAAATTAAAAGCAGAAGGAAAATTTTTATTTGGTGAAGATCAGGTTTTGGAACATCATAGCAATCTTGACCCAGATAAGGAATCTAGTAAAAACAGACTTGCCTCAGAAAATTGGGATGCACCTATTATTGTAACAACAAATGTTCAATTGTTCGAATCACTTTTTAAGAATAGAACATCTGCTTGCAGAAAAATTCATAACATCGCTAATAGCATAATCATTCTTGATGAAGCTCAAATGCTTCCCCAAGGGTATTTCAGACCTATTCTTTCTGCCTTAAAAGGTTTAGTAAATTATTTTGGTGTAACGGTTGTCTTGATGTCAGCTACACAACCGGCTTTAAAAGGTAAGATTGGCTCAGATACAAATTCTATTGAAGGATTAGAAAATGTAACAGAAATTATTGATGAACCTGATTCGCTTTCAAAAGATTTTAAAAGAGTTGAATTTCTCTTACCAACAGAGCTTAATAAAATAAAAAGTTGGGAAGAAGTTGCTGAAGAACTAAATACCTACGAACAAGTTTTATGTGTTGTTAACACAAGAAGCGATTGCAGGCAACTTCATAAACTGATGCCGGAAAGAACAATTCACCTTTCAGGTTTTATGTGCGGTGAAGAAAGAAGTGAAATCATTTCGGATATTAAAACAAAATTAAAAAATAATGAGCCAATAAGAGTTATTAGCACACAGCTTGTTGAAGCTGGTGTAGATATAGATTTTCCGGTTGTTTATCGTGCATTAACTGGTTTAGATTCAATCGCACAAGCCGCCGGAAGATGCAACAGAGAGAACAAATTAAAAGATGGAGGGAAAGTTGTAGTGTTTGTTCCTCCAAAGCCTTCCCCATCTGGTTTCTTAAGAAAAGCTGAAGATGCAGGCAAAGCAATAATTCGCAATCATCCCGATGAAGAATTTACGCCAAGTCTTTATTCAGAGTATTTCAAATATCTTTACTCAAATCTCAATTCTTTTGATGAAGTTGATTTTTATAATCATTTAGTTAGAGATGCTACTACTTTTGATTTTCAGTTTAGAAGTTTTGCGGAAAAATTTAATATGATAGATTCAACAAAGCAGTACAGCATTATCGTTTGGTATGAAAGCCTGAAGTCTGGTAAAAGCAGTCTAAAGTTAATTGATCAATTAAAATATGCTGGCCCTTCAAAGGAATTATTGAGAAAATTGCAAAGGTATATTGTAAATGTTCCTATTTACATTTTCAATAATATCAAGAACGCAAATTATGTAGAAGATATAAATGGTTATTGGGTTCAGTCCGATCCAATCTTATACAGACCTGGAATAGGATTATTGGGAAATGAATCTGATTGGATAATTGGAGATGGTGTTGTCTGATGAGAAAATATATCATCCCTAAAGGGATTTTTAGTTCTGATGGTTAAGTAGTTTTTTACAAATATTTAATCCCTAACGGGATTTATAAAACAAAATAAAACATATTAAGCCTCGTTAGAGGCGATATGTTTATAGAGAAAAAATAAGAACATAAAATTAAGTCCCTTTAGGGACGAAATATTTGTCTAAATAAAATTATACATGTAGGAGAAACCTTTAATGAATAACCTAAATCACAAACCATTTTGCCTCGAGGTGTGGGGAGATTATGCTTGCTTCACTCGACCGGAAATGAAAGTCGAACGAGTTAGCTATGATGTCCCGACTCCATCAGCAGTGCGTGCTGTGTTTGAATCAATCTTTTGGAAACCCGCAATTCGTTGGCATCCAACAAAGATTGAAATTATAAGTCCAATAAAATGGATTAGTGTTCGTAGAAATGAAGTTGGTGCTGTCGCATCAAATAAAACAGGAATTATTATTGAAGAAAATCGTCTTCAGCGTGCGGGATATTTTCTGCGTGATGTTAAATATCGATTTTATGCATTACTTGAATACATTCCTTTAGCAAAAAGGAAAAACAATAATCATAAAGCAATTCCCTATTTTTTAATGGAACCCGAAGAGAGCGAGTTTTATGAGGAAGAATATAAAAACTGGCAGGAACAAAAAGATTTATACAGAAAAGATGAAACACCGGGAAAATATCTTGCAATTTTTGAACGCCGAGCAACGAAAGGACAATGCTTTAACCAACCTTACCTTGGCACAAGAGAGTTTAGTTGCAATTTCAGATTCATAAAAAATCCGGATGAGGAATCGGTTAAACTTCTCGATGAAACCCGTGAACTTGGCTTTATGCTTTATGATATGGATTTCACTGATTTAAAAGACCCAAAGCCAATGTTCTTTTCTGCAAGAATTGAAAATGGTGTAGTCAAAATCCCGCCAATATCAAGTGAGGAGATAAGAAGATGATACTTAAAGCATTGTATGATTATTATGAAAGAAAACCAGAAATTCACGCTCCCATCGGTTATGAAAAAGAAGAACTGGATTTTATAATCATCATTGATAAGGAAGGAAATTTTGCTGATTTACAAAACAAGAGAGAAAATAAACGTGGTAAGGAGTATTTCGTCCCCAAAGCAGTAGTTAGAACCGCATCAGTAAAACCAAATCTTTTATGGGATAAGATTGAATACATAACAGGATTCAGCAAAGACGAAAAAAAATCTCCACAAGCAAAAAAATACAATGCAGCATTTATTGATAAATTGAAAACTCTACCAGAAGAATTAAAAGAAGAGGCAGGTATTAAGTCTCTTTTATTGTTTTATGGCAAAAACCAAACTGACTATTTGATTAAGCATCAAAATTGGGAAGAATGTCTTAAAGTCAGTGGCTGGATTTCATTTCAGTTAGATGGCGAAAAAGATTTAATTGCGAACAGTGAAGCTGCAAAAAAATATCAAGAGAAAGAATTTATTTCCGGAAACTATGAAGAAGACGACGCTAAGAAATTGAAAGAAGGTGTTTGTTTAATTACAGGTGAAAAGAAAATTATAAAAAGACTTAATACAGAGCTTAGACTTCCCGGTTCTGATAAAAATGTTAAGATAGTTGCATTTCAGAAAAATTCTGGCTTTGATTCTTATGGTAAAGAGCAAGCTTATAATGCACCTATTTCTATTTTAGCCGAAAACAATTATAGCGCTGCACTCAAACATCTTATTAATTCTAAAACAAACAAAAAAATAGTTTCGGATACTACCATTCTCTTCTGGTCTGAAAGAAAGACCGAAGAGATAAATCCCGAAGAAGTTTTTTCTTGGGTAATAGCTGCACAGAAAGTTGATGAGGACAACCCGGATACAGGTGTTGATAAGATAGAAACATTTATTAACTCGATATTCAATGGACAATTAGCTACAGAACGAACAAGTCATTTTTATGTATTGGGCCTTTCTCCAAACGCAGCAAGAATTTCTGTAAGATTCTGGAAGACCCCTTCGATAGAGGATTTCGGAAAAAACATAAAAAAACATTTTGATGATTTTGAAATTATCCGAGGATCAAAAGAACCAAAATATCTTAGCCTTTACCAGATTTTATCTGCTACTGCGCTCGGTTATAAAATGGATAATGTTACACCCAACTTGGCAGGTTCTTTTGTTGAAAGTATAATTGATGGAACACCTTATCCAACAAGTTTATTGCAACAGTGCATTAGACGAATTAGAGCGGAACAAAATGTAAACCGCTCTCGTGCCTCAATCTTAAAAGCATATTTAAATCGTTTTAATAGAATTCATAATCAAAATAAAAAGGAGATAACTATGTCACTCGATCTAACCAACATCAATGTTGCGTATCGAATTGGGCGCCTTTTTGCTGTATTAGAAAAAATACAGGAAGAGGCTAATCCAGGCATTAACGCAACAATCAGAGATAGATTTTATGGCTCTGCTTCTAGCAGTCCCATCACAGTTTTTCCACGACTACTAAGTTTGAAAAACTCACATCTTAAGAAATTAAATGACGGAAAAAAAATCTATTTCGAAAAATTAATCGGGGAAATTCTCAATGAGATGAAATCATTCCCAACAAATTTATCTTTGAATGAGCAGGCAAATTTTGCAATTGGTTATTATCACCAGAGACAAGATTTATTCACAAAGAAATCTGATAAAGAACAAATTGAAATTGAATTAAATAACAAATAAAAAAATAAAGGAGTGTTAAAATGGAATCAATCAAAAATCGCTATGACTTTGTTTTTTACTTCGATGTAAAAGACGGCAACCCCAACGGAGACCCCGATGCTGGAAATTTGCCAAGAATAGATGCAGAAACAGGCAACGGATTAGTAACCGATGTTTGTATCAAAAGAAAAATTAGAAACTATGTGTTGATGACAAAAAGTGCGAAAAAGCCTTTTGACATTTTCATTAAAGAAAAATCTGTGTTAAATAATCTTATTGATGAGGCACATGAAGATGAAGAAGTATCTAAAAAAGAAAAGGGCGATAAAACTGAAGCAGCAAGATTGTGGATGTGCAAAAATTATTATGATATAAGGACTTTTGGTGCAGTAATGTCAACTGGGAAAAATGCTGGTCAGGTGCGTGGACCAGTTCAATTAACCTTTGCACGTTCAGTTGATCCTATTGTAGCCCTTGAACATAGTATTACTCGAATGGCTGTAGCAACTGAAGCGGAAGCTGAAAAACAAAGCGGAGATAATAGAACAATGGGACGCAAGTACACAGTTCCTTATGGTTTGTACAGAACACACGGATTTATATCTGCTCATCTTGCCAGCACAATCGGGTTTAAGGAAGATGATTTAGAATTATTCTGGGAAGCAATGCAAAATATGTTTGAACACGATCGCTCTGCTGCCCGTGGTGAAATGAATACAAGAAAATTAATTGTGTTTAAGCATAAAACTGCTTTAGGCAATCAATCTGCACACGATTTGTTTGCAAAAGTAACTCATAAAAAATTAAGCGAAAGCCCAGCTCGTGATTATCCCGATTATGAAATATATCTTGATGGAAAAACTTTTCCTGAAACATTTAAAGTGGTAAATGTTTCTTAGATGTTTAATAGAAAATAAAAATAAAATCTTTTATGAATACACAAACCAACTCCCAAATAATCCTCTACACAACCGAGGATCAAAAAAGCCGAATTGAAGTTAGACTTGAAGGTGAAACTGTTTGGCTTACTCAAAAGCAAATAGCGGAACTATTTCAGAAAGATGTCCGCACGATCAATGAACATCTTAAAAACATCTTTGAGGAAGGTGAACTCAGCACCGATTCAGTTATCCGGAAATTCCGGATAACTGCTGCAGATGGTAAACTCTATGAAACACAGCATTATAATTTAGACTCCATTATTGCAGTTGGTTACCGTGTTAAATCACATCGAGGTACCCAATTCCGTATTTGGGCAACTGAAAGGTTAAAAGAATATTTAGTAAAAGGATTTATGCTTGACGATGAGCGGCTAAAACAGCGCGGCGGCGGAGCATACTTTGAAGAACTTCTCGCCCGCATCCGCGATATTCGTTCTTCAGAAAAAGTGTTTTGGAAAAAAGTCCTTGATATCTACGCCACAAGCATAGACTACAATCCAGACACAGAAATATCTCAAAAGTTTTTTTCAACTGTTCAAAATAAAATGCACTGGGCTGCACACGGGCATACTGCAGCAGAGATAATTCATCAACGCTCAGATGCTTCTCTTCCTTCAATGGGCTTAACAAGCTGGACAGGTAAAAGCCCAAAGAAGAGCGATGTTGCTATTGCAAAAAATTATCTGAACGAAAAAGAGCTTGATGCTCTAAACCGTGTTGTAACTGCATACCTGGAATTTGCCGAATTACAAGCGCTCAATCGTAAGGTTATGTATATGAAGGACTGGATTATAAAACTTGATGATTTTCTAAAGTTGAGTGAGCGAAACATTCTAACTCATGCTGGTTCTATCAGTCACGAGATTGCTGTTGCTAAGGCAGAAACTGAATATAAAGTATTTCATCAAAAACAACTTACTGAACGAACCGAAATTGAGAAACATTTTGAAGAAGCAGTAAAAAAAATAAAAACATTAAAGAAACCTGAAGTAAAAACGAAACGGAAAAGAAAAAAATAATTCATGTACACCGAAGATGATTTCATAATGATCAGTGCACTTCAGCACTATGTTTATTGTCCGCGCCAATGCGGACTTATACATGTAGATGATGTTTGGCAGGAAAATGTTTTTACTGTTCGCGGCAATATCCTTCACGGAAAAGTTGACACAGATACTTATGAAACCCGCGGAAACACAAAAACAGTTCGCGGGCTTCGTATCCACTCATACAAATTTGGCATTACCGGACGTTGTGATGTTGTTGAGTTTAAAGAAACCGAAAATGGAAAAATTGTTTTACCTGTTGAGTTCAAATCAGGTGAACCAAAAGAAGATATTAGTGACAAAGTACAACTCTGTGCGCAAGCTATTTGTCTTGAAGAAATGCTTAACATAACTATCAAGCAAGGTGCTTTCTTTTATGGCAAAATAAGAAGAAGAAACATTGTTGACATAGATGAAGAACTAAGAACACAAACAGAAAACATTATTCTTGCTGTCAGACAAATCGTAGCTTCAAAAAAAATTCCGATTGCAGAATTTCAAACTAAATGTCGTAATTGTTCGTTGCAATCAATTTGCCAGCCAAAAGCAATGAATAA
>JAGOXU010000250.1 GCA_018059515.1 Ignavibacterium sp. | reverse complement strand
TCTGCTCAAATTGTAGAAAAAGATGGTGTAATTTTTTATCCAACAAAAAATGGAATGATTTATTCACTGGATGCTGAAACTGGAAAAATTCTTTGGCAGCACAAAATTTCTAATGGATTTGTAAACACAATTACTCCAATTAACAATCATCAAATCATCACAACAGATTTTGATGGTAAGATTACCTTAATTCATAATTCAAAATAATTTTTAATAATCTAAATACGCTATACAAGTTACTTTGTACTCGTTACTCAAATCTACATACTCTTTACCTGTCCAAATTAAGATTTGCGTTTACAAAATAACTATAAAAAATATTTCTATATATTTAGAATATATTTTTTGATTTCTTTATTACTATTCTAAAATAATCCAAGGGATAAAATGACAACAAATGCTGTAAAATCTAATAAGTTTGTAGAAAAATTTTTAGGAATAATTGAGAACGTAGGAAATAAACTTCCAAATCCAACAACACTTTTTGCTCTGTTTGCTTTAGGTGTGATAATACTTTCCTGGATTGTTAGCCTTTTTAATTTCTCAGTTATCCATCCCGGAACCGGACTTGAGATTAAACCGGTCAATTTAATTTCTGTTGAAGGATTGCACAGAATAATTCTAAATCTTATAACAAACTTTACAAATTTTGCTCCGTTAGGAACAGTACTTGTTTCACTATTAGGAATTGCTGTTGCTGAGCATAGCGGTTTAATTGGAACTACATTACGATTACTTGTAATAAAAGCTCCCAAAAATCTTTTAACGTTTGTAATTGTTTTGGCGGGAATTTTATCGAATACTGCAAGTGAAATTGGATATGTTTTACTAGTTCCCCTTTCTGCAATAATATTTCTTGCAGTAGGAAGACATCCAGTTGCTGGATTAGCAGCAGCATTTGCCGGAGTTTCCGGTGGCTATAGTGCAAACCTTTTACTGGGAACTATTGATCCCTTGCTCGCTGGTCTCTCACAAGAAGCCGCACACATTATTAATCCCGCTTATGAAGTTAACGCAGCAGCAAATTATTATTTTATGTTTGTCTCAACATTTTTTATTGCCGCAGCGGGCACCTGGGTAACAGAAAAAATTGTAATTCCACGTTTGGGCAAATATGAAGGCACAGAAAAAGCTGATGAGATCAAACCTCTATCCAATGATGAAAAAAGAGGATTGTGGTACTCTGCAATTGCAATTGCAGTTTTTAGTGTTATCATCGCTATAGGTATAATTCCTGAAAATGGATTTTTAAGAGATCCAAAAACTTTCAGCATTCTTAAATCACCTTTCTTAAGCGGCATTGTTTCGTTTATATTTTTTGGTGGTGTTATCTCGGGTATTGCGTATGGAATTGGCGCAAAAACTATTAAGAGTGATAACGATGTTATTAAGGGAATGAATAAATCGATGGAGACGTTAGGGTCTTACATAGTTTTGGTTTTTTTTGCTGCGCAGTTTGTTGCTTTTTTTAACTGGACAAATCTTGGAATGATTGTAGCCGTTGAAGGTGCAAATCTATTAAAATCATCGGGTCTTGGTCCTATTCCCCTTTTGATTGCGTTTATAATAATTTCTGCAATTATAAATTTATTTATCGGAAGTGCATCCGCTAAGTGGGCTATTATGGCTCCCGTTTTTATTCCAATGTTTATGCTGCTTGGTTATTCACCAGAGGTTGTACAGGCTGCTTATAGAGTTGGAGACAGCACAACAAATATAATTTCACCAATGATGTCTTACTTTGCATTAATAATTGCATTTGTTGGTAAGTATGATCCAAAAACTGGAATTGGAACTTTGATTGCAACAATGATTCCTTATACAATTACTTTTTTTATTATTTGGGTTATACTTTTTATAGTTTGGTTTTTATTAGAGTTGCCATTGGGACCAGGAGCTGTAATTTTTATAAACTAAATGACTAACTAATTTTAGACATAGCAAAATCTTTATAGACATTTAAAATGTTAGATTGATTTGAAGTAATCGAAGTAGAGCCTGAGCATGTTTAAAATTTCTAACTTAGATGGAATGATAATTCAGGTTCAATAATTTTTTCAAACTTAGAAATTATTTCAAGGAATTAACGTTTGTTTCTGTATGGATGGTTATGTCTCCAACGATAACTTCATAAAATAAATCTAATGCTTTTTTGATCTTTCTATTTTGAATTAAACAAATAATCATTTTCTTTTTTGCTAATTTATTTAATGGATCTTGTGCAAGTAAATTTTCAAATGCAGTCTCAGCATCTGAAAACCTTCTTACCATAAAATATTGATTTGCAAGCATTTCGCTCATTTTAATTTCATCACTTTTCAATAAATAAGCCTGAAGATTATAACATCTTCAGGCTCAAATAAATCTAAATCAAATTATTGAACAACAGGGTAGTTCATAAATTCAGTTCCTTCATCCCATTTGTTAGCAGGCACTGTTTCATAAAACAATCTGTTAGCACCAAATTGAAGTGATTTTGCATCATAGCCAAGTAATCTTAAATAAGAAGCTACTTGAGCAGAAGTTTGACCAGTATAGCAATAAACCACTATAATTTTATCTGTTGGTAATGTCTTCAGGAAAGTTGCAAGCTTAAGATCATTCTTTGGAGTATATTGAATTGAACCTTCAATATGTCCCTGATCATATTCAGCAACTGGCCAATAATTAACTATATAATAATTTGATAAATTAGTAAAAACTGTTTCTCTGGTTATTCCGATAACAGCAAAACCATCTGCTAAAACAGTAGCTAATCTGCTCTCAAATATTTCAGCACCAGTTTTTTTGCCGGTAGTTAAAGTTGGTAGATTTCCAGCGGTGTTTTTTGCATTTGCTGTCATTTGTTTTGTAATTGGAGTCGTTGTACCATATAATTTTGCGTTGTTCCAGCTTGTTGGATAAGCCCAACTGCACATTCCCCATTTCAGACTAAAAACATTGCTATAGCCGGATAATCTTAAAGCCGCAATTGCTAAACCTGCTGATTGACCAGTATAACATGTAACAACAACTCTTGTTTTTGAAGAAAGGTTGTTATTTTTATAATATGTTACGATATCTGCGATAGGAACATTAACTGCTCCTTCAATGTGCCCGGTTGCGAAATCAGCAGCGGCTCTTACATCTATAACAGTTACTTTTGTAGGATCAGCAAGTAATTCAGTACGCAGCACTGAAGCGCCAACAACTGCAGGAGCCAAATTATTAATATATCCACCATCAGCACCTTCTAAATATTTAACAAGTAAATCACTTTCAACTATTGTTTCTGGTGGCGTAACTGGTGCTGTTTCATCATCACTACATCCAACATTAAAAAACATAATTGATGCTGCAATTAATAAATACAGCAGGTTAAAAAGTTTTCTGTCTTTCATTTTCTAGATCTCCTTAAGTGTTTTGTTTAAGTGTATTATTTATTTTCTAATTTACTTGCCAGCTTGCCGGCAATTTTCCATCAACAACGATACCTGTGTTTGCCGGTTTTTCCCAAGGCAAACAATCTGAATCAAATAAGTAAAGTTCTTTGTTTTTAAAAGTTCCATCAGGATTCTTTTTAATATGGCAGCCTTCTGCACAATTTGTATATGTTACCCAGTTACCACTGCCATCTTTATAACCTGTGCGTGTAGTAATTTTTATAAGACTATGTGGCGTTGAGTATTTGTACGTAGGTTTCACATTAAAATTTACAAGATTAGGAATACCATAATTTTGCCAGCTATCAGGAGCCATTAAAGATCGTCTTAAAAGTGCAAATTCAAACTGCGGTTTTGTATCTTTTATTGGATTCATCCCAATTTTAAATCCTTGGTACGAATGAATTCTTGCACCTACTTCACTACCGATATGGCAGCTTCCACAATTGTTATAATCTTGTGAGTGACAAGTATTACAGCTAAATGTATTTATGTGCTTTGTGTGAAAAGGATTTGAGTTATTAATATTTGTATGGCAAGTTGTACATTTTGGAAGTTCAGGATATTTATAACGCTGATCGTATAGATTTCCATCACCATGAATTTCATGTTTTGTATGACAACTCATACAATTAAATCCTGCTTGTGTTAAGTGAACATCAGGCACTGTTCCTGCACCTACTCCGAAAAAAGCATGTCCGCCGCGGCTAACATGGCATGTTGTACAATGATCAACCATATTTGGAGTTTTAAAGAAACTATGAGAATTATATAATCCGCCGCCGCCAGCTACCGGACGATTAACGTGGCAATCACCGCAAGTTGCATGGCATTTACCACAGTTGGCATTGTATCCATCTTTCATAACCTGGCTAAGTGCATCAAAACCGTTGGGAACATTTCCAACTCCTGCACGTAAGCAAACCATACTTTTTTGTCCCCAGCCTTGATGAATATTATTTACAGATTTGCTTGCAATATCAGCATGGCAGCTTCCGCATTTATTAACAGCATCGCTTGTAGGTTTTTTAATAAAATCTCCGGAGTGAGCAACT
>JAGOXU010000249.1 GCA_018059515.1 Ignavibacterium sp. | reverse complement strand
TTGATGGACCAAATTGGAGTTCTTCAGTTACTTCATTTACCGGTAACTCTGCTGGCGAAAAAATTTCATCAGACAATACTTACATTCATTTATTCTATTATCAGTGGCTACAACCTGGTGGTAATATTCCTTTGTATCATAAAAAAATACTCATTGGTAATTCTAATTGGGGTACTGCAACTTTATTAGCTAATCATATTGATGACTGGAATGGAGTGAAATGTTCAAAAACTGTAAATGGAATATTTCAAATGTCATATATTACATTTCAATACTCAACACCTGGCAGCGCACATTTAATTTACAGGTCATTTTCAAATAATACTTGGAGCGCACCATTTACTGTGAGTAATACACTTGGCTATTCAGAATTTTTTGGTTTTTCCACAGCCTCAAATGATCTTTATTTCAGTTGGTTTAACCATCCAGGCAATGTTTCAGATTTATATTACCGTCAATACGATGCAGCACCACTTGCACCACAAAATTTAACTGTAAGCAAAAGTACAGCAAATCATCCGTTACTTAGCTGGACAAAAAACAATGAAGCGGATTTAGATTATTATAAGATTTATAAATATACCTACTCAGAACAAGGCTGGATTCCTTATGGTACATCTAACACAAACTCTTTTGAAGATTTGAATGAAACTTATCTAACAGGTGGTTCTTACGCCAATGAGCGTTGGGTTTATTATAAAATAACAGCATTAGATAAGGTTCCAAATCCTTACGAATCACCATACTCAAATCAGGTTGGAGCAAAAGTAAAGGGTGCTGGATTGGAGAAATCTAACTCGGGGACAACGCTTACAGAATATTCACTTGATCAGAATTATCCCAATCCTTTCAATCCAAGCACAAAAATATCATATTCAATAAAAGAAGAAGGATTGGTGACACTAAAAGTCTATGATTTATTAGGAAAAGAAATTGCAACACTTGTAAATGAAAACAAACCGGCAGGAAATTACGATGCAGAATTTAATGCTTCACAATTGCCAAGCGGAATGTACATTTATAAATTACAGTCTGGTAGTTTTACTGATGTTAAGAAAATGCTAATGACAAAGTAAAATTATTAAAAACTAGCCAAACACATTTTAAAATGTTTAAAACCAAAAAAGCTCTTCAACTGAAGAGCTTTTTATAAATCATAAAATCATCAAACTTATTTTGCTGCTGTTACTTTATTAAAATGCTTTGTTAACTTTGATTTTTTTCTGGCTGCAGTGTTTTTGTGTAATCTGCCTTTTGAGGTTCCTTTATCCAAAATTGCGATAGCTTCTTTATATAGTACTTCAAGTTCTTCTTTTTTATCCGCAGAAAGTGTTTTCTTAACAACAGTTTTAATTTTAGAATCTGTTCGTTTATTTATTGCTTTTCTTCTTTCAGAGGATCTAATTCTTTTCTTTGCCGATTTATGATGAGCCATTTACAAAAAACCTTTTAATTAGTTAAAAAATGTGAGCCAAATATAGGTATTGGCTCGTTTGATGTCAAACTTACGTTTAGTAACTTTGTTCGCAATTTAATTAGAAAATAGTTCAAAATCGCACTTTTTATGCTAAAGGTTAATGAGATATATTATTCTGTTCAAGGGGAAAGCACTGCAGCGGGTCTTCCATGCGTTTTCGTTCGCTTAACTTTTTGCAACTTGCGATGTTCTTATTGCGATACTGAATATGCTTTTTATGACGGAAAAGATTTATCCATTTCGGAAATTATTGATGAGATAAAAAAGTATGATTGCAAACTTGTTGAAGTAACCGGCGGCGAACCATTAGTTCAAATGGATGAATGTTTGGATTTAATGAAGCAGCTTTGCGATGGCGGATTTGAAGTTTTGATTGAAACGGGCGGAAGTCTTTCCATAAAAAATATTGATCCACAAGTAAAAGTTATTATGGATTTAAAATGTCCGTCAAGCGGAATGGAAAAGAAAAATCTTTATGAAAATATTAATTTTCTAAAACCAACTGATGAATTAAAGTTTGTAATAGGGAATAGAGAAGATTATGATTGGACAAAAGAAATTATCTCAAAATTTTCTTTAGATAAAAAATGTGAAATACTTTTCTCTGTAGTTTTTAAAAAACTTGAATCTGTTCAGTTAGTAAACTGGATTTTAGAAGATAAATTAAAAGTTAGATTTCAACTTCAGATGCACAAATTTATTTGGCATCCGGAAACAAAAGGTGTATAGGAGTTTCTTGTATTTTCATAGTGCAAAACATATCTTTAAAGGAAAATAATTTTATGGAGTTGATCAAATGAATTTGGATAGCGAAAAAATTAAATTATTGATTGGATAGCGAATCTTGCAGATGAATCTATGATTGCAAAAATTAAATTGCTTAAAGACCACCCAAACGAAACAGATTGGTGGGATGAAATTTCTGAAGCTGAGAAAGTTTCGATTGAAAGAGGGTTAGAGGATATAAAAGCTGGTCGAGTTATAGATCACTCTGAAGTTAAAAAGTTGTATGAAAAATGGCTATAAATTAAAGTGGTCACTACAGGCTCGTAATGATCTTAAAAACGTAATTAATTTTATAAATGATAATTGGTCAGAGAAAGAAGTAAGAGAGTTTGCAAAAAAACTTCACAAAAGAATTAGTCTGATAAAAACCTATCCATCTTTATTTCCTAAGTCTTTACATAAACAAAATGTCCGTCGTTCAGTTTTAACCAAGCAAATCACAATATTTTATTCAAAACTAAATGATACAATAAATATTATCTCGGTATTCGATGTTAGACAAGATCCTAAAAAAATAATAATCAAATAATAAACACTTATGAAAATAGCTAAAGAATTTAGATGGGAAATGGGACACAGACTTCCAGAACATTTTGGTTTGTGCAAAAATATTCACGGACATTCATACAAAATGATTGTTGAATTTGAAGGTGAACTTGATAAAAATCAAATGGTGATTGATTATTATGATGTTGAAAAAATTATCAATCCCGTAATTGAAAAACTTGATCATTCATTTATGGTTACAAAAGATGATAAAGTTGTCCTAGAGTTTTTAGAAAAGATGAACTCTAAAAAAACAGTTGTGGATTTTAATTCCACAGCAGAAAATATTTGTGCTTATCTTTTATCAGAAATAAAGAAATGCGCTTTGCCTTCCAACATTTCATCTGTAAAAGTTAGAGTTTACGAAACTCAGTTTGATTACGCAGAAGAAACAATGAGATTAAATTGAGAGGCAAAAAGTTTTATTCCAAAGATAAATTTAAAGGTAAATCAGGCAGCCAGTTTAAAGGCAAACCATTCGCGACTGACAAACGCAAAGTAACGCATCAAAATTATTCCCGCTATAAACTTTTTATAGAATATGAAGGCACACGCTATTCCGGCTGGCAAAAACAGGAAAATGCGAAAACAATACAAGGCTCAATTCATAAAGCTGCTGTTGAAGTTTTCGGTGATTCATTCATAGATATTCAGGGATCAGGCAGAACGGATAGCGGTGTACACGCACTTTGCCAAATTGCTCACTTTGATGTGAAAACAGTTTTAGCTCCGGAAATTATTAGAATGAAATTAAATGATAATCTTCCGCACGATATTACAATTCTGGAAGTTGAAAAAGTAAGTAAAGAATTTCATGCAAGACACGATGCAACTTCGCGAAGTTATGTTTATCAAATATCAAGAAGACGAACTGCGTTTGGTAAAAACTTTGTTTGGTGGATAAAAGATAATCTTGATTTTAAAAAGATGGGGTCAGCATCAAAACTATTTTTAGGGATGAACAATTTTTCTTCTTTTTCTGATGATGATCCCACAGAAAAATCCACAAAAGTTTTGATTGATGATATTCAATTAAAAGAAGAAGGCGATTTAATTCTAATAAGGATAATCGGTTCACACTTTATCTGGAAAATGGTAAGAAGAATTGTTGGAATATTAGCAGAAGTTGGAAGAGGAAGAAAAACTGAAAAAGATATTTTGTATTACTTAAACGACAAAACAAACGAGCCGGCAAAATTTACTGCACCACCATCGGGATTATTTTTAGAAAAAGTAACTTACAAAGGCGAAAAGATACCAGAAGAGATTAATGCTATCATAAGATTATCTTAAGGACTTTACGTTTCTGCGATAGAAATATTTCACGCAAAGATTATTTCGCTAAGTTCGCAAAGGAATTTTGTGGATTGCAGACTGTGAACTGATGACTCAAGGAATTATCCAATCATCTTTTTTAATTTAGAGATTTCATCACGAAGATTAGCGGCTTTTTCAAACTCTAAATCTTTTGCTGCTTTGTGCATCTCTTCGGTTAACTGTGCAACCAAATCTTCTTTTTGCTCTTTATCCATATACTTAAGAATTGGTTCCGCAACTTTTGAAAAACCATAACTCGGTTTATCATCCTTCTTTCTAATATCCGCGATAGAAGTTGAAGACATTATATCTTCTATAGATTTATATATTGTTGCGGTCACAATTCCACTCTTTTCGTTATATTCTTTTTGA
>JAGOXU010000070.1 GCA_018059515.1 Ignavibacterium sp. | reverse complement strand
TATGAAAGTAAAATATTACTAATGCTTGAAAAAGTTAAAGACATAAATGACGTGTAAAATTAAAATTCTGATTGATAGTTAATAAAGATGGCTAAAGAAAAACAGTATAAATTAAATTTTCTTAGACAGTTGTCAACTAACAATAAAAAAGGCACGATTACTCGTGCCTTAAATAAAAATAAAATTATTTTCTTTGGACTTACAACAAAGATTCTTTCAACCTTCTCGCAACGGCAACAAAGAAACCGAGCACCATTACAATTATACCAATCCAAACCAGACTAATATACGGTTTAATGCTTGCTGTAACCGATAAAACTTCTTGCTTTTGTTCAACAACATGCTGTTGATTTTCATTTAAAGATGCAATTGATACTTCAATCATTTCAGCGGTAAGATTAGTAAGCTTAATTTTTAATCCGGCATTTTCAGAAATGTAATCTGTAAACTGAACTTCGCCGCTAACGCTTTTTCTAAAAAGTTCAAACTCTTCTTTTTTGCCATTTGTTTCTATGGTTAAGTTAGCGCCCATCTGGAAATCTTTACCGGCTTGCATATCCGCCATTGTTTCAGAAGAAATATCAAACTTATCAAAAGATATTTTTGAGTTTTTATATTCTGTTACTTTTCCTTTTTCAAGCTGTACAATTTCTCCACCGCCAGTGCTTTGATTTGTTCCTTCATCAAAACCAAGCGGAGCTAAATAAATATCTTTAGAAAAAAGATTTAGTATTGCAGGTTCGCGCATTAAGCTGTTGTTATATTCAGATATGTACATTACAGGAGAGACAGTATAAGTTTTGTCTCCTTTTTTCATATTGATGTTAAAAGCATACTTAGTATTATTTTCAATCGGAGTGTAACCGGTAAAGGTCATTTCATAACCGAATGCGGTTGTTGGTTTATCCTTTACAAGTTCAACATTTTTATGATCGCTGTAAGCAGCAGAGCCAACAATACCAAGTATAAAAAGCGATATTCCAATATGTGCAATATAACCGCCAAGATTTTTTAGATTTCCTTTAATGATTTTAAAAGCAATTTCTCCATTTACAACAATTGCAAAAACTGCTGAGAAGGTGAGAATAATCATCATTGTTTTATGAACACCGCCAAACACAACTATTAAAACAGTTAACACAACGCTTGCAATTACATAAAGCATTGATTCTTTTATCAAGTCTTTTGTATTTGTACTTTTCCATTTGATGAGCAGGCTAAGTCCGTTTAACAATCCAATAATTATTGCAATAGGTAAATGCATTTCATCATAAAAGAATGTATCAACAGCATGTCCAAATAAGGGTGCGGATGTTCCAACTAAAACTATAATTGCAGAGGCAACAAGAATTATTGCCGCTGTAAATAAGGATAGTTCACGTGAAAGAACAGTCTCATCATAAACAGTTTTATCTTCAAGATGTTTCCATCTTAAAGCTATGCTTCCAAATCCAAGTAAAATAAATGTTCCGATAAAAACGACAAGGAATAAATAAACTAATTGTCCCGGATCAACAAACGAATGTACCGAAGCATCACCAAGTACACCGCTTCTTGTTAAGAATGTACTGTATAAAACTAAAATGTAAGTTAAAATGCTAAGTATAAGATTTGTCTTTGCATATCTTCCAATACCACTTGTTGTTTTTAAACTTCTTTTTTGTACAAGCATTGTATGGATTGAAGCAACACCTATTAACCATGGAATTAAACTTGAGTTTTCAACCGGATCCCAAGCCCAATATCCGCCCCAGCCAAGCATTTCGTAAGCCCAATATCCGCCCATCATAATTCCAAGACCAAGAATTCCGGTTCCCGCAAGCACCCAGGGCAATGATTGATTAACCCATTCACGATAATCGTTTTTCATCAAAGCAGCCATTGCAAATGCAAATGGAACAGTAGCCATAGAAAATCCGACAAACAACATTGGTGGATGTATCTGCATCCAGTAGTTAAGTAATTGCGGATTCAAACCTTTTCCATCTGCAATAAATTGATTTACCTGAACTCCTGCTTGTGCAAGCAATGTGTGTAGCTGAGAACTCATTTGTACAAATGTTGTGTTTGATTGTTGATCTGTAAAAATAAAATTCTGTATGAAAGGCAGATTTAAGAATTGTGCATTAATATTTTTTACATCAATAAAAATTGGCGTCATCCAAATATATTCAAAAGGATTTTTAAACCAGGGCGAAACCATCACTAAAAGAAAAGATGTTGCAAGCGCAAAAATAGCCATCACTCTTGGTTCAAGATCACCACGTTTTGAAGAATAAGATTGAAGTATAATTCCGATTATTGATGTAAGCAGAAGCCAAAGCATAAAGCTTCCTTCCTGCCCGCCCCAAAAAGATGAAAACAGTAATCCCGTTGAAAGTGAATTTTGGCTGTAACTAAAAATATATTTGTATTGATATTGGTGAGTTAAAATTGCGTACCACAAAAATGTGGAAGCTGCAATTACAAAAATTGCCATTCCGTGATAGCTGTAACGGGCAATGTTTAGGGTGTTTTTATATCCTTTAAAAGAAAGGTAATACATCACCATTGCGATTATGCTAAATACAAGGGCAAGACTTAAAAAAATACTTCCGATCATAAATCCTCGCTAAGCGCCTGATGCAGAGTGCATAGAGCAATCACAAATGCAGCTTTACAAAAGCGCAATATTATTTTAATTAATTTCTAAAAGTAATAGTTTGAAAAGGCGCTATGCTCTAAGCGCCTTGCTCTTTGCGATTACATACTAGATGACTTAACATTTTGTTCTTCGTACTTGCTGGGACATTTTGTTAAAATATCTTTTGCATGAAAATAGCCGTTTTGATATGATCCTGTAACCACTACGCTCGTTGCACTTTCAAAATTATTTGGCATTGCACCTTCGTAAATCACTTTCATTTCATTTCCGGCTTCATCTTTCATAATAAATGAGAAAGTGTTTTGTTCACGATTCATATCATAACTTTTTTCTTTAACCCAGCTTCCGGTTGCCTTAACGATTTTATCTGTGGACTTTACATTTGCAAAATTGTCTTCGTACTTAATATTGCTTTGTGTAAAAAGATAAGCCATTATTCCAAGGAATAATAAGATGATAAATCCGCCGAACATATATTTATTTTTCATTTTTTTTCTCCAATCATTTCTTTTTCTACTTTTTTAATTCGTTTATCAAGGCTAAACAAGTAACCAAAAATTCCTACCCAAACAATTAGGACGATAATCATAACAACATAGATTGCATTTTGTGAAAGAAATTGTTCCAAGTTAACCTCTTATTAATTGTTTATTTAATTTTTCTCGCAATAAAATCGATTTATATCCCACCTGCCACATCCAAAAATACAGAATTGTAAATCCTATTAATGAAAGAAAAAATACTAAAAGCATGTGAGAATCCATTTTAAAATTTACAACCGGACCAGCGTTTGAATCATCAGCAGAACCGGGATGCAAACCTGTCATAATCCTTGGCATAATAAAAATAAAAAACGGAACTGTAACAAAAGCAATCATCGAATAAACTGCAGACAAAGTTGCGCGTTTTTCTTCGGATTCAATTGATGAACGAAGTGCAAACCAAGCACCGTAAATTAGTAGCAGCGCAAATATACTTGTTTGTCTTGGATCCCAGCTCCAATATGATCCCCACGCAAACTTTGCCCAAACTGCACCGGTTACAGTTGCAAGAATACAAAATATCATTCCAAGTTGTGCCGCAGCATAAGATTTAACATCATCATCTAAGTTTTTCTTGCGTAAATATTTGAAGCTATAAACAGTTGACATAAAAAATGCAACTACAGTAAGCCAGGCAGTTGGAACGTGGAAGAAAATTATTTTAGCGTTTTCCTCAAGCCCGGGAATAAATGGAAACTCATACCACTTGGTCGGATTCTCTACAATGGGAAAACCAATTCCAGCGATAGAGACAAATGTGAGTAAGAGAAATAAAAATATTTTCCAGATCATAAAATTTTCAGATTAGTTTGGTTAAAAAATGCTATTCTTTCCAGATAAAATCAAACAACATATAAGATGCTGTGAGCATTATTACATCGTAGCTTACAACAATTGCCAATTCAAACTTAGCTCTTTCAAAGGATATGCCATCTAATGCAAACAATGTTAGCTGTACTGAGGTTAAAATCAAAGGTAATAAAATGGGAAATGAGAGCACTGGATACAAAGTTCCTTTAGCTCCTGCTTTTGCAATTATCGCTGCAATTATGGTTGATGAAACCGCTAATCCAATATTACCAAGTACAAATGATGCTAAAAAAAGTGCAAAGTTTTGGATAACAAACGCTTCAAATATAGCTGAATAAAGTACAGCAATAATTGTGTTCATTGCAAAAACTAAAATTATATTAAATATTAGTTTTCCTGTGTAAACCGTTGAAGGTGCAGCGATTAATTGTAATGTAAGTGCGGTTCCACGTTCTTCTTCCGAAACAAAAGCTCTTGATAAACCAGACATTGCTGTAAAAAAAATTACAACCCAAAACAATCCACCTGTTAAACTTGGACTTATTTTTTCATTTCCAACAGAAAATAATATTACACTGATTGCAACAATAATAAACATTGCAAGTGCGTTGATTGCGTAACGTGTCCGTAACTCGGATTTAAAGTCTTTAAGAAATAAGCTGTATGATTTTGAATTCATTTAATTTTTAATATTTGTTTTGGCTAAAGCCAATTTTTGGTTTCTAATTTATTCCACGACCTGAAGGTCGTGGCTATTTAAATTATATATTATGAAATTTCTAAGACAATAATTACTTCTGACCAATTACCACGAACTTTAGAGCCTGTGTGAAAATTTGTATTCGTCAGGCTGAGCGGACCTGCCTACCGGTAGGCTGGGACGAAGCCGAACATTTCTTAATAAATTCACATCTCGACTTCGCTCGATTTGACGTTTTTTAATATTTTCACACAGACTCTTTAGCTCGTAGGAAAAGAGTCCGAAAGAACTTGGCTATAGCCAAAATTTCTTATCAATTTTTATACTTCTCTAAATAAACAATATCGTCACACAATTCTAAATCGTTTTTTTCGTTGGATGCTATAAGCACAATATTATTTTGCCCTTCTTCTTTAACGATTTCATAAACAGAATTTTTTCCTTCTTCATCAAGATTTGATGTAGGCTCATCAAGAATTAAAAGCTGTGGTGAGTGCATCAATGCAAAAATAAATTTTACTCGCTGCTTCATTCCCGATGAATAAGTTTTTAACAAATCATCTTTTCTTTTAAACAATAAAAATTTGTTTAAAAGATAATCAACTCGCTCCTTGTTGAAAGCGACACCTCTAATATCCGCAAAGAGATTTAAATTTTCATAAGTAGAAAATTCTTCATACAAAACAAGATACGGCGAAACAAAACCAATATGATCGTGAAGCTGCTCATCCGCAATTTCTTTATCATTTAACTTATGAACTATCCTGCCCTGTGAGGCTCCGATTATTCCTGCAATGATCTTTACAAGTGTTGATTTTCCGGAACCATTTGGACCTGATATTCCATAAACACCGGCTTTATTAAATTTAAATTGAAGACCATTAAAGATAAGTCTTCTTCCAAAAGATTTATTCAGTCCGGCTGCTTCAACAGAATAGTTAGTCATTAAAGATCACCAGCTTGCCTTTGTAAATATTATCACCGGATTTAATAACATAAATGTAAACACCTGTTGAGAAATCAATATCTGATTTATCTAAAATAATTTTGCAATATTTTTTTGAATTTTTAAGATAAGATGATTGTATTGATTTTTTATTTGCAAACTGCAATTCCAATCCAACAGAATAAATATTCAAATCAACTTCTTCTCCAAGTGTTTTATCGGATTGAAAAACGATACTGATATTATTAGCAGATGATTTTCTAAACGGTGTGGGGTATGTAAATGTTTCATTTTCAATATCCGGTACATTAAAATTAGAATCTCCATACACTACAATATTATTTAATATTCCGGCATTGTTCCAAAAGTTTTGATTATCCTTGTCGAAACTGACTGAATAACTATCGCTGATTGTTTTTTCTCCTAATGCTGTATCTGCATAAATTTTAAAAGAAAAATTCAAAAGCTGTGAATAATCATCAATCGCTTTTTGCCAATCTGAATTCGTAATAATTGTATTAAACACGCCGTCTGGCGAAGGAAGATTTATTTTTAAAAAATAATTTGCTGTTGGATTTACAGACATATTATACGTTTGCATTGATGAACTAAAATTTACAGCAGCAGTTGGCGTGATAAGTGGGAACTGAACAGCTTCTTCAAAATATTTACCGGAAATTGTTCGTGAATTAGTAAAATAACACCAAATGCCAAACTTATTAAGTTCGTTTCCAAGAGTTGAACCTGCATTATCAAGACTAAGAGCAATTGCTTTAATTGCGGATGTTGTTGGAATTCTTTCCCACTGATTTTTTAAAATCTCAAATCCAAAATTTTTCTGCAGAAAGATATTCCAGATTGCTAAATTGTATCCGTCATGCATTGGCATTGCTTTTTCCGGATGCTGAAAATAAGTGGGCATATAAGCGTAATAATCGTTTACATCATCAAAAACAAATTCTTCCATAGAAGTTGAAGTCAATTCATAGAAAAATATATCATCATTTCTATAAGGTGAATTAAAATTCTGTGGAGCAAAACTTCCGCTTTGTATTGCATGATGAAACTCGTGAGCAACAGTAACTTTTGCGCCATTTATTCCTGCTGAATAATATCCCACAAAATCATTATCAATCACCATGTAAGAAGTCCAACGAGTATCAGCAACTTTGGTTTCAAACTGCGTGTAGCCGTAAAGTCCGCTAAGATTTTGAATGTAAATATCATATTTATCATCATCGCCTGCCGAACCATCAGAAGGCGGAGTTGGATAACCCAAATAATTTATTTCAAAATTGTAAACTGAATCCAATGCAGCCAAGAGCAGGTTTAAATCATAACCAATTGCATTATTACCGGTTGTTGTGTAATGAACTCTAAAAAATCCGTTTGATGAAACGACTG
Source organism: Ignavibacterium sp. (assembly GCA_018059515.1). Classification (GTDB taxonomy): domain Bacteria; phylum Bacteroidota; class Ignavibacteria; order Ignavibacteriales; family Ignavibacteriaceae; genus IGN3. Next base: position 7,404 of record JAGOXU010000070.1, on the reverse strand, counting down.
TGTTTGGAAGATTTATTGGTCTCTCCAATATTTTAGATAAAACATTTTGCTGTTCAACAGAAAAACTATTTAAATTTTGTTTGATTGAAGTAACTAATCCCATACCGCATTTAAGCACTTCCGAATGCTCTTTAAGCTGCTGCTTAAAATGCTCTGATACATTTACACCTTTCACATAGGTGAAAAGATTATACATTGAATCAAGCTCAGCTTTAGAAAAATCCTGTGCAAGAATTGTTGATGAGAAACTTAAAATGATGAAAGTAATAAAATATTTTATCATTTAGATAGCTGCCTTATTTCAATGCTGCCGGATTTAGTATCGGTAAAAATCAAATGTAATTTTCTCTGATCTAACTGTTGGATAATGTAATTGTTCAATTTAATATCTGTAATTTTTTCTGCCATTAAAAAACTGCCGCCGGTTTTTGCGGCAGTAATTTCTATTAATGAACTTAAATTAGAATCATAAACAAAAAGTGAGTTATTTTTTCCAAAAAATAATTGATTTTTATCTTGTATCCTAAATTCATTTTTGAAGTTAATGATTGAATAAAGTTTTGGTTCCTTATCGACTGCAACCATAAATGTTTCGTATTCATTTTTGAGTAGTGCGGAATATTTAAAACTATCTTTACTAAATATTGAGTTAGATCTTGAAACCAACAATGAATTTTTTCTATTCAACTTAAGCTTTGTTAATGGCGTTTGCTCGTCTTCCGTAAAACTTATAAAATTCAATTTTAAAAATTCTTCATCATACTGCCAATAACCGATTGTAAGCTTATCATCAAAAAACAAAAATGCATTAAATAAATTTGAGCTTAAATTTGTATAAACTTTTTGATTGAAACCAACCGGCGTTTTTGAAATAACCTGAAGATTTAAAGTTTTATCTTTTGAATAAAGTGCAAATAATTCCGCCTCACCTTCAGCATCCGGTTTAATTTTAATATCCTGAATTGGTCCCTCAGCATAATGAATTTTGCGTTTAAAATTATAATTATCAAAATCGACTTCAATCGTTTCAATTATTCTTTTATTTGAGCTGTAAAGAAAAAAAGTTTTTTTCGATTTTTCATAACTGAATTCTAATATTTTATTATGATCATCATAAAGATCTACTGCAAAATATTTTTCCGGTAAGCCTGCTGCGCTACGAACAATAAATTTTAATTTTTTATCAAATTTATCTGTAAATACTAAATCAGTTATTCCGTTGTCTGTATGATCAAATGGAGCTATTAAATCGGGTTCAATCGCAATTGCAAGTTTTTGACTCTCCGTCATCGAAGTAACTTTGGAAAGAATATTTACTTCTCCATTTTGATTTAGATATGCAGCACCGTAAACGAACTTGCTAAAGAAAGGAATTACATCTACAATGCCTTTTTTCTTTTGCTGGATAATTTCGGGAAAGAACATATTAAAATCTTTTGCAAAGATTGTTGAAACAATTCCTTCATCAATGCTTAAATAATTAATATCAAAAAAACCATCACGATTAAAATCACCAATTATAAATTTATCAACCGGGTAAGTTGTTTGCACATAAATTGTTTTTCCAAATGAAGAAGTTGCATCTCCAAAATAAATTTGAATGTTTGATTTTGTGCTTACTATAATGTCTTCATACTGATCATAATTAATATCAAACATTCTCATCGATAGAACATCATCATTAATTCGTAGGGTTCTAAGTTCTTTAAATTCATTGCGGGAATTATTATAAAACAAATGAAGTTTATTATCTATTGAGTTTAAAGCCGCAATATCTTCATACCCGTCAGAATTAAGATCAATAAACTGTGCATTCAGAAAAGGTTTATTAGCGCTGATTTTATTTTCTATTAGTTGATTATTCTTGCTTGATACGATTGATAAACCGTCAAACGAATTGCCGGATAACAAAAATAACTGAGTATCATCTGAAGGATTATTTGTAATGCCGATATTTTCAGGATAGGAATCAAATTTTATTTGCGAAATCAATTTTACTTTTCCTGATGTGTTAAAATTATAAATCCCAAAGCTTCTGCTTTTTCTGGATGTGAAAGCAAACGATTCAATAGTTTTATTTGAAACTATTATCGGTTCGATTGAAGATAATTCTAACGGAAGCGTCAGCATTTCTTTTAGTATAAATTCTGTTCCGCTTATACCATCATAAAGTGCGGCTTTTTTTTGTAAGGGATTATAAATTAATAAATCCGAGTGTCCATCCTGATTATAATTAAAACTAAAAATTTTAGTAAAACCGGAATCAACACTAAATGAATTTAATTTGCAAAATCCTTTAAAGGGAATCTGCGGATAAATAATCTGTGAGAGTAAGACAAAGGATAAAAGTGTTTTAAATTTACTTATTCCTGTCTTTAAGGCGGTTCTCTCTTCGTATGAGAGCTTCATTGTATCTTCTAATTTCGTCTTCAGATTCCGGAATTGCATCAATAGCTTCAACCGGTTTACCATCATTATCTACACTAACAAAAGTTAAGTACGCTGTGTTTGAATGAAATCGTGTGCCCAATCTAAAATTTTGTGCGTAAACTTCTACCCCAACTTCCATAGAAGTTTTAAACACTCTGTTTATTGATGAAGTTAAAGTTACTGCATCACCTAATTTAACAGGATTATGAAAATCAATTCTATCCACCGAAGCAGTAACACAAACTCTATGATTGTGTTTTGCAGCGCTAAGTGCAGCGCATATATCTATCCAGTGCATCAACTGCCCGCCTAACAAATTACCAAGTTGATTTGTATGATTTGGCAAAACAAGTTCCGTCATAATAATTTGAGAATCACTTATTTTTTTTGCGCGTTGCATTATGGGTTTACTGAAAGTATGCTTTCCAATGATTTTTCTATCTTCTGCACATCGCTAAAATTTTTATCATTTGGATATTTTTGCAGAAATTTTTGTGATTCCGCCAGCGCTTCTGAATTTCGCTTTCTATCCACAAGCAAATTTATTTTGTTATAAAGAGCAAGCGGTGCGTATTGTGTATCGTGATAGACTTCCATAACTGAATCATAATATTTGATAGCAGCTAAATAATATTCCATCTTATCGTAAATGCGTGCGGCTTCATATTCCTTTTTTGCCAACTTATCGTTCAGTTCTTTTATTTTGGATTCAGCATCTGCGACTCGTGGATTTAAAGGATAGAAATCAATAAATACCTGAAACTCTTCAACGGCTTTTTTAGTGTATTGTTGTTCAAGAGTATAATCCGGTGAAAGTTCGTAATAGCAATCAGCTAACATAAATTGTGCATCCGGTAAAAATTCGCTGGAGGGCATAGATTTTATTAATCTGCTGAATTGATATGCAGCAAGAATATATTCTTCTCTTTTAAATCTTGTCATCGCCAAATAATATTGTGCGTCATCAATTATGCTGCTGCCGGGATATTGTAATATTATAGATTCAAATTCTTTAATAGCGTCTTCGTAATCTTCCTGATCGTAAAGCTTAATTGCATAAGCCATTTTTTCTTCGGGAAGCATGTTTGTTGTATCAAGTGTTGATGAACAAGCAAATAAAAATAACGTCACAAAAAGTAAGGCAAATAAGTTTTTCATTTTAAAGTATATAGGTTTTTTGATGTGCAATTATAACCAAAATGGATAAGCCTTCAAAGGTATTTTTATGTGGTTTCCTGCAAATAAAATAGAGTAACGAAGCAAATAGAATATATTTTTACAGTAAATAATTAATGAAGAAAATTTGTTTTTTATAAACAATTATTTGCGAGGTCCTTACTTAGAACGAACTGTAAAGAATAAAATTACGGTTACTGCAGCAGCGCCAATTGCCACGATAGGCTCTAAAAGACTTGAGAAAAACGGTTCCGGCGGCAGATCACCTTGTGTAAAAGGATATGATCTGTTTTCTACTTTTTCAACTTCTTCTACATTGATTGTGTCTTTTGCCGTAAGCTTAAACTCTTTTACCTGTGGATTATTTGAGATAAAATAATTGCCCGAAAGTTCAACAGTTCTTTCGGTAAAAAAATCTCCAAAAATTCCATCTTTTTCGGGACCAGAATACCCAACAATGGAATTATCAACAACAAAATTTACACGAACAAAATTTTTATCATCAGAATTTTCACCAATTAGTTGGATTCCATTTCTTAAAAGTTTTCCTCTTACTTGATTTGCAAAAACAGAATAATCAGTTCCAAAATTAAGTTCTAAATTAACTTTTTTCGCATCTCCCAGATCCTTTAACAATAGGTTTGATGCAGAATCAATCAAAGTATAAAATTGATCAAGATTGGAAATGGTTTGTGAAAAAATAGTTGATTGAAAAAGAAGGAAGATAAAAATCAACTTGTAAGATTTATTTATCATCTTGGTTATATGTTTTAAATTGTTATACATATTGCAAGCATTCAAAAAGTCGTTGTTTTGGTATTATCGTAAAAAATAAAATGAGCCTATCAAATTTCATTTTTTAGCCGTTGTATTTCAATTTTAATTAGTTCTATAACCTCTTTGTTATCAATCTCACCATCAATACTAAAAACAATAAAAACTTTTCCACCAAAATCTTTTTCAAAACTTTCAAAACTAGCCTGCATACGTTCTGATACAGAATAATTTCCAAAATTGGATTTTGCTGTTGCCGGTTTGATCTGAATTCCAAAAGCTTTTTCATCTGTTACATAACCTATGTAATCAATATCACCAGCATGGTCAAGTTCGGAGGGACTTTCTTCAAATTTTATTTCTGTAAAAATTTTTGCGAGTCCGTCATTCACTACAGATTTTTCTCGTATATAACCATCGTATGTTCTGTTAATTGTTAAATTATAAATGTAATTGTAACAGTCCTCTTTTGTTAAGTTATTGAATGCTTCTTTCCATTCTGGGATAACTACTATTTTAATTTTTTCATACAGGCTCTCACCCAACTCCTCTAAAATAGCAGGATTTTTAATCAAAGTAATTTTTATATATGCGTTTTTCATCAATCCGAATATTTAAAATTAAGGTTCAGTCTGCTTTTTTTAATTTGTAAGTCAAGACTAAATATATTATTTATTTCAATGCCTAACGGCGTTAAATAAATTCTATCATAACTTGAAGTTGATTTAATTCTATCGACTAACCCTAATTCCATACACCAATTACAGGCAAAATTTAGAAATTCAAACATAGTCCTTGATTTATAATTCAAGCCAAATAACCCGTTTGCCAAATCCAACTTAAGTTCTTCAAAATCTTTGATATTAGGAATCCATTCTCCGTTAGTAACTTCCAAAAATCTTAAAAACCAAAAAATATTTACTTTATGTGCGGTCCACTTACCATTGGTAACTATTCGCAACAAAATCTTTTTTTGCTCATTTGTTAAATTTACAGAAGACAGATTATTTGTAAGATCTATATCTGGATTATAATTTTGAATATACTCTATTCCTTCGGGTGAAAGTTCATATCCATTTATGTTCTTAATAATCATTTCAAAATCTAATGCGAGCTTTAAATAACATCTATAATTTGTAGTGTTTTTGGATTTGAAATATTTTGCTAATTCATTATCATTCAATCTAATTTTGTTAAAATCGTTAAATGGTTTTAGAATTTTATTCAACCAACGCAAATAGCAAATTGTATAATTAACTGGTTTGGGGAGTGATAAGCCAAAGCTCAAACTCAATCGTCGGACAGTAGCATTGTATAAATTCTTTACATTATTAATTGAGTATGTCTTAATAATAATATCATTTTCTTTACCAAAATCGTTTATGATTGTTTTTACTTTTTTATTGGTTTCATCAGCGTATAAAATGCAATAATCGGTTTTTTCTGAATATTTTATATTCTTATAATTTAATACCTGGCTAAAACAATAATCTCTTTTATTTTTTGAATCAAGTATTGTTTCTAATTCAACTATTAATTGATTGCTATATCTGTTTTCAAGAATAAAATCAATTCTACCAAAATCAGTAGAAACTTCTTGACCTATTTTCCTAGATATTGAAAAATCAAGTGACTTTGATAGAAATTCAAAATTTTGAAGTAACGTCCATTGTACTACACTTTCTCTCATCGATTATGTTGCATTTTTGATTGAGATGAAAATATTTTTTTTGAGGAACAAAAGTACCATTATTGGTATAATTTTATATCTACCGTAATACGTTGAGCGTGCAAACTGATCACCAATATTTACACATAGTCTACAACCATTTTCAAGAACTCGATAACATTCTTGCCAAGTTAAATTCAAATAATTAATATAGCTTTCATAATCATCGTTAAATCCAATCTGATCTTTTGTGCCATAATCCTTTAATTGCCAATATGGTGGGGAAGTGATAATTAACTGAATGCTTCTATCAGTTAATTCGTTCATTCTTCTGCTATCGCCATTAATTATTTTATGTACAGTATTGTTTTGCATTTTCCTTTAAGACTTTAGATATAAAGATAACAATTTATTTTAGTTCATTATTAAACCAATTAATCTTTACTCCACATTTGACAAATTCTTTTCCGAAAGACCAATACTAATTCCTTTGTTTATTGAGGTTGTGTTTTTTGCAACTGTTGATTTTTAGCTTTTTACTTTTCAAAATCCTTAACAGAAATCCATTCGTCGTTTTCATAGGATTCTATTATTTTTTTTCTTCTTTTTCTAATTTCATATTATTTATTTAATTACTCAATACTACTCATCTTCTTCCCGCCGCAATTTCTTGCAGCTTTGCAATTCTTTGCTCAACTGGCGGATGTGTGGAAAACATTTTTCCTAATCCACCTAGCAAAGGACTAATTATAAACATATGCGCTGTAGAAGGATTTGTATTCCGCATTGGCTGAACCTGATTTACGCGTGAAATTTTTTGCAATGCAGAAGCAAGCGCTAATGGGTTACCGCTAATTTGTGAACCGCCGGCATCAGCGGCAAACTCGCGCGATCTTGAAATTGACATCTGTAAAAGCATAGCAATTATTGGCGAAAGAATTATCAAGATTAATCCACCGAAACCATTTCCCTCTCTATCATCGCCGCGTCCAAACATTGCAGCCCAGCCAGCCATTTGTGCGATATAAGAAATTGTTCCTACCAAAGTTGCTGCAATTGTGCTAATTAAAATATCTCGATGTTTAACGTGAGCAAGTTCGTGTGCCATAACTCCAGCAAGTTCATCATTTGTTAATCCCTGCAAAATTCCGGTTGTTGCAGCTACCGCCGCGTTTTTAGGATTTCTGCCAGTTGCAAAAGCATTTGGTGTTGGATCATTTATGATATAAACCTTCGGCATTGGCAGATTTGCATTTTGTGCAAGTTGTTCAACCATATCATAAAATTTTGGAGATTGCTCTCTTGTGATAGGCTGAGCGCGATACATTTTTAATACTATCTTATCTGAAAACCAA
>JAGOXU010000248.1 GCA_018059515.1 Ignavibacterium sp. | reverse complement strand
AGTGATTTGGTGTTTTTGTGGCAAATAATTTTCGTCACTAAATCACTATAACACAAACCAAACACGAAATATTATGAAGACAGAAAAAACAAAAGCTAAACTAATTCTTGAAGATGGAAGTGAGTTTTCCGGTTTCAGTTTTGGATTTGCAGGAAACACAAACGGCGAAGTTGTGTTTAATACCGGAATGGTTGGCTATCCCGAAACTATGACTGACCCATCTTACCGCGGACAAATTCTTGTTTGTACTTTTCCGCTTATTGGCAATTACGGAATTCCATCCAAAGAAAAAGAAGATGGAATGCTTAAGAATTTTGAATCAGATAATATCCATTGCAGAGCATTAATCGTTACGGATTATTCTTATGAATATTCACATTGGAATGCCGAACGTTCTTTATCCGATTGGATGATTGAAGAAAAAATTCCCGGCATCTATGGAATTGATACAAGAATGCTCACAAGAAAACTACGTGATAAAGGAACGATGCTTGGAAAAATTGTTGTTGATGAAAAAGTTGATCCCGGATTTCAAGACCCAAATAAAACCAATCTTGTTGGAGAAGTATGCGTACAAAAAGTTGTTGAATACAAAGCTGGCAAACAAAAAATAATCCTTGTTGATTGCGGAACAAAAAATAATATCATTCGTGCTTTTCTTGGAAGGGATATTACAGTTATCCGCGTTCCTTATGATTTTGATTTCACAAAGATTGAAGCAAACGGAATTGTAATTTCAAATGGTCCCGGCGATCCAAAATTAAATATAAAAACAATTGAACATGCTAAGATTGCAATGCAATCCAACAAACCAATTCTCGGTATTTGTCTCGGCTCTCAAATCCTTGCACTTGCTGCAGGAGCCGATACTTATAAATTAAAATACGGTCATCGTGGGCATAACCAACCATGCAACGAACTTGGAACAAAACGCTGTTATATAACTTCTCAAAATCATGGTTACGCAGTTGATGCAAAAACTTTAGCAGAAGATTGGCGCGAGTGGTTTATAAATGATAACGACGGAACAAACGAAGGAATTGTCCATATATCAAAACCATTTTTTGCATCTCAGTTTCATCCGGAGGCTTCTCCCGGACCAGACGACAGTGAATTTATTTTTGATATGTTTGTGAGGGCTTTGAAATAAATAAGTAAAAGTCATCCTGTGCTAAGTCGAAGGATGATAAAATGTAACACAAGATTTTAATAAGGTCACACTTCGACTTCGCTCAGTGTGACAAAATGCTGACTATAGATTATGATTAAAAAAGGTAAACCAAAAAAAGTTTTAATTCTTGGAAGCGGTGCTTTGCAAATAGGACAGGCTGGTGAGTTTGATTACTCCGGTTCACAAGCAATTAAAGCACTTAAAGAAGATGGAATTACAACTGTACTTGTAAATCCAAACATTGCAACAATTCAAACATCAGAAAACTTTGCGGATAAAGTTTACTTTGTTCCGATTAAAACTGAGTTTGTTGAAAAGATAATTATTAAGGAGCAGCCTGATTCTATTCTTCTTCAATTCGGCGGACAAACGGCACTTAATGTTGGCGTTGATCTTTACGATAAAGGAATTTTAGAAAAAAATAATATCAAAGTTCTCGGTACTTCTGTTGAAACAATAAAAGATACTGAAGATAGACTATTGTTTGGTGATCGTGTTGCGGAAGTTGGATTGAAGATTGCAAGAAGCAAAACTGCAAGAACAGTTGATGAAGCTATAAATGCTGCAGAGGAAATTAATTTTCCCGTTATGGTTCGTATTGCTTATGCGCTTGGTGGATTAGGCTCAGGTATTGTAAATAACAAAGAAGAGTTAGTTGAAAAAGCAAAGAGAGCATTTTCATTTACTAATCAAATATTGATTGAAGAATCGCTTTATGGATGGAAAGAAATTGAATATGAAATTGTTCGCGATCAATACGATAACTGCATTACAATTTGTTCGATGGAAAATATTGATCCGATGGGAATACACACAGGAGACAGCGTTGTAATTGCTCCTGTTCAAACATTATCTGCAAAAGAAAATTTTAAACTCCGTTCAATTGGAATAAAACTTATCCGACATCTTGGAATTATTGGTGAGTGCAATATCCAATATGCGCTTGATCCAAACTCCGAAGACTACAGAATTATAGAAGTGAACGCTCGCTTAAGTAGAAGTTCTGCGCTCGCATCAAAAGCAACCGGATATCCGCTTGCATTTATCGCAACAAAACTTGCACTTGGATATGCGTTAAATGAGGTTGTAAATATCATCACGCAGGAAACATCCGCAAACTTTGAACCCGCACTTGATTATGTTGCTCTAAAATTTCCGCGCTGGGATTTACAAAAGTTTCAGCAAGTAAGTACACAGCTTGGTTCCGAAATGAAATCCGTTGGCGAAGTGATGTCGCTCGGAAGAAGCTTTGAGGAAGTAATTCAAAAAGCTATTCGCATGCTTGATGTTGGAATGCTTGGCTTTGCAGGAAATAAAATAAATTTTACAAATCTGGATAAAGAGTTATCTGAACCAACTGATAAAAGAATTTTTGCAATTGCTGTTGCGTTAAAGCAAGGCTATTCGGTGGATAAAATTCACGATCTTACAAAAATTACAAAATGGTTTTTGTACAAGATGAAAAATATTATTGATCTTGAAAATCATCTTGCAAAATTAAAGTTGAACGATATTGATTTTGATCTGATGCGGCATTTAAAGCAATGCGGCTTTTCAGATTTTCAGATTGCACAAAATACAAATGCTGAAGAACTTGAAGTTCGCAGTTATAGAAAATCATTAAATGTAACTCCTGTCGTAAAACAGATAGACACAATGGCTGCTGAGTTTCCTGCTCAAACCAATTATCTCTATTTAACCTATCATGGTGTTGAAGATGATATTTTATTTGGAGAAGAGGATCAAATTGTTGTGCTTGGCAGCGGTGCTTATCGTATCGGTTCATCTGTTGAGTTTGACTGGTGCTGTGTTAATGCTGTTAATCAGGTTAATAAAAGCGGCTACAAATCTATTATGATAAATTGTAATCCCGAAACCGTAAGTACCGATTATGATATTTGTGATAAACTTTATTTTGAACAATTAACTTTTGAACGTGTGCTTGATATTTATGATAAAGAAAATCCACGCGGAGTAATTGTTTCAATGGGTGGGCAGGTTCCGAATAATCTTGCGATGAAACTTCACAACGCCGGAATAAAGATTATTGGAACATCTCCGGTTCAAATTGATAATGCTGAAAGCCGCCATAAGTTTTCTAAAATATTAGATGCGATTGGAGTTGATCAGCCGGAGTGGGAAGAAGTAACTACATTAAAAGATGCGAAACTATTTGCAGAAAAAGTTGGCTACCCTGTTTTGATAAGACCAAGTTACGTTCTTAGTGGTGCCGCAATGAGTATCGTGCTTACAAAAGATGAACTTGAAATGTATCTTAAAAAAGCAACGGATTTAAACTCAGAACATCCTGTTGTTATAAGTAAATTTATTACTGACGCAAGAGAAATTGAAGTTGATGCAGTTGCAAACGAAGGCGAGCTTTTCTGTTACGCAATTGCTGAGCATGTTGAAAATGCGGGTGTACATTCCGGTGATGCGACAATTGTTTTGCCGCCTCAGCGTACGTACTTAGAAACCATGCGCAAAGTAAAAATGATTACTCGTGAGATTGCAAAAGAATTGGAGATTACCGGACCATTTAATATTCAATACATCGCCAAGGATAATGAAGTAAAAGTTATTGAATGTAATCTACGTGCATCGCGAAGTTTTCCCTTTGTATCCAAAACTTTAAAAATAAATTTTATAGAAATTGCTACACGTTTAATGCTTGGAGAAAAGGTACCCAAGATTGATAAATCATCTTTCGATCTTGATTACGTTGGAGTTAAAGCTTCTCAGTTTTCTTTTACACGATTGAAAGGTTCCGATCCTGTTACCGGAGTTGAAATGTCATCTACAGGAGAGGTTGCTTGTTTGGGTGATGATTTTAATGAAGCATTTCTTAAAAGCAGTTTGGCAATCGGACAAAGGGTTCCAACAAAAGGTGTTTTACTTTCCACAGGCACACCCAAAAACAAAGCCGAGCTTATTGATGAATTAAAAATTCTGCAAAAGATGGGATTAAAATTTTACGGTACAAAAGGAACTTCAGAATTTTATAAAGAAAACGGTGGACTTGATGTTGAAGTTTTGTATCGTCCGTTTGATAATCAGGAGCCAAGCATTTTAAGTTATATGGCGAATGGAGAAATTGATCTTGTAATTAACATTCCTAAAACTACTGAAAAAGTAGAGCTTGACAGCGATTACATCATTAGAAGAAAAGCTGTTGATTTGAACATCGGACTTTTTACAAATGTGCAGATCGCAAAAAGATTTGTCAAAGCATTAAAAAATTATAAACCATCAGAATTAAAAATGAAAAGCTGGGATGAGTATGAATGAGATCAAGATTAAGTTCAGGTTCAAGTTCAAGAATTAGATTG
>JAGOXU010000069.1 GCA_018059515.1 Ignavibacterium sp. | reverse complement strand
ATTTAAATCAGCAGGATACAGGCACTTCCAAAGATTTCCCGTATCATCCGCGAAATTTTTATTTAGAAACTCATCATCTATATGTTCAACAGAAATGTACAAGCCGTAGTATCGTCCATTAATATAAACCTCAGCATGGTTGGCTCTACTGGCTGTCATTCCAATTGTTTGATAATGATCAAAACATAATTTGCTTCTTATGATTGATGGATCATTATGTTCTCCGTTAAGATTTAGTTTATCGACACTATAAAAGTCTCTACCAGAAATAAAAGTATTGAATGAAACTTTAAAAGATTTCTTTACTGCATCGCGCGATGTGTTTCCGCGTAATCTAAATCCAATCGAATCAACGGTTTCATTTATAAAAACATTTTGGTAATGGAATGATGCAACAAATTCAGAATCGCTTTGCACGTTTTGATAAAGCCATTCAAGAACTGCGGGATCAATTGTAATATCTACTCTTGCAACTTGTGAATCGTCATAAAGCTTCCAGCTATCATCTTCCTGTGCAAAAGTGAAATGAAAAAAAAGAATCGAAAAAAATAAAAACAAAGAAGAAAATCTTGTAAACAAATACATTTTATGTCCGATCTATTAAATCAATAATTACGTTCTAAAGTTCTTTAAAAGATTACTAAATTGCTATCACAAAATTAATTTCGTGTTAATAACAGCGAGGACACAAATGAAAACTTTTCTTATATCTTTTATTCTATCATTAACGGCATTTGCTCAAACAAATCAAAAGTTTGAGGATTATTTTGTTGATGAAACTTTACGCATAGATTACTTTCACATCGGTGATGCAAAGACAGAAATGATAACAATCGATAAAATGTTTCGATACGGAATTTGGGCAGGAAGTCAATATCATCTTATAGATAATTTTAACAACGGCAAGTATTATCTAAAAATTTATGATTATAACTCCGGAAAATTAATTTACTCTAAAGGGTTTGATACTTTTTTTGGTGAATATGCTTCAGGTGATGATGGAATAAATGGAGTTACAAAAAGTTTTCACGAAACGGCAGTTATTCCATTTCCAAAAAGCAAGATTGCTTTTGCTTTAGAAAAACGAAATGATAAAAATGAGCTGGAAGAATTTTTTAGAACCTTAGTTGATCCAAATAGTATTTATATTATAAAAGACAAAATTGCCGATGAAACTGTTGAGATATTTAAACCTGTAAATAATGGAGACCCACATACAAAAGTTGATATTGTAATTCTTGCTGAAGGTTACACAAAATCCGAAAAAGAAAAATTTCAAAAAGATCTAAATCGGTTTGTAGGATATTTCTTTGAGCAGGAACCTTACAAATCTCAAAAGAATAATTTTAATATTTATGGTGTATTCAAACCCTCTGAGGAAAGCGGAACAGATTTACCCGGTGCAGATATTTTTGTAAACACAATTTTAAATACAACTTTCTGGTCGCTTGGTTCAGAAAGATATTTGATGACGGAAGATAATTTATCAATGCGTAATCTTGCGGCTCACGTTCCTTATGATGCAATTTATATTCAGGTCAATCATCCGCGTTACGGCGGCGGCGGAATTTATAATCAATATTGCACTTACACAACAGATAACCAATTCGCAAAATATTTATTCACTCACGAGTTTGGTCATTCATTCACAGGTCTTGCTGATGAATACTATACATCAGATGTTGCTTACAATGATTTCTTCAAACCAACTGTTGAACCGGTAGAACCAAATATTACAGCGCTGATGGATAAAAAAAATATTAAGTGGAAAAAATATTTAAGTGCGGGAATTGAAATTCCAACTCCTTGGGAAAAAGAAGAGTTTGATAGATTCAGTTATGAATGGTTAAAAGAAAGAAACAGATTGAACAGTTACGTTGCTGAATTGAAAAGAAACCGAGTACCGGAAAATGAAATTAAATCTGCCGAAGAAGAATATGCAATGAAAGATAAAAAGCAATCTGAAAAAGTTGATAAGTACCTAATGAGCAGTATGTATTGGAATAAAGTCGGTGCATTTGAAGGAGCAGGTTATCAGCCAAAAGGTATTTACCGCCCGATGTTAGACTGCATTATGTTTTCAAAAGGGGATAAACCTTTCTGCAAAGTTTGTGAAGAAGCTATAAAAGAAGTAATAGAAAGCTATACTCAGTAATTTTTCTTAGCGTCTCCGCGTCTTTGCGAGAGATTGTTTTTTCACGCAAAGTCGCAGAGGCGCAAACTTTACTTTAGAAGACGAACAACTGAAGAAATAAACCTCGCATCAGTTCCACAGCATCCGCCAAGAATTTTAAGATTGTACTTTTTATTTAGATCAACCATACCACGCGCCCAATCTGCGGGTGAATCTGCATCGAGTTCGGCAAGCGTATCAAGTTCTTCGGGACTTTTGCTTGAAGCGTTAGCCTGAATTCCAAATAATCTTTTCTGTAAAATATTTTCTTCGTCTAAAAGTTTATGATATGATTTATGAAGCACATCAGGATGAATACAATTTGTTAAGTAAAAGAGTGGTGGAGTTGCAACCGAATCATCTATAGTTCTTATTGCATCAGTTAATAATGTACTATCCAGCAATTTACCACTATCACGAATCACAAAGCTTATCACATAATCTTTTTTGGTTTCACTCATAGCTTTTGCAATTCCCTTCGCTTCATTTATTTCTGGAAGTGTTGAAGCAAATAGAAAATCAACTCCTGCATCTGCAAGAACCTGCATTTGTTCTCTATGAAAATGATAAGATTCGTTTTCACTTAATGCTTCTTTAGGTTTGTAAGCATCACCTTTGCAGCCAGTTAATCCGCCTATAAAAATTTTATCAGAAAAGCTGCCATAGGATTTCCGGATTGTATCAACAAACTTAAATGCATCTGTGTTAATAGTTTCCATATCAACATTAGCTTTTATTGTTCTTTCCTTATTTGCTCTCCAGGTGGGTGTTAATAGAATAATCGGAATGTTGGCAGATTGTGCTATATCAATGTATTCACGATAAATTTTTGCTAATAAAATTTTACTTTTATCATCATAAAGCATTTTGGAATTGGATAATAATTCATCGAGCGGATAATTAAATTCACGTTTTAGCCGCTCAATTATAGAACCTTCAGTTATGATGTGAGGAAAGTGTTTGATTGCTTCTTTAAATGTCATTTCATCAAAATCATTTTTTTAGTCTGAATAAATTGACCAGATTTGAGTTGATAATAATAAATACCGCTTGAGTGTTTTGACGCATCAAACTCAACATCATAATTGCCCGCTGGTTTTTCTTCGTTTACAAGTGTTGTAATCTCATCTCCAAGTACATCAAAAACTTTTAAAGTTGTAAGTAAAGACGCATCACGACCTTGCCTACCGGCAGGCAGGTGCGTCTCTACGGAAGGAATTGTAAATCTAATTGTGGTAGTTGGATTAAACGGATTAGGATAATTCTGTTTTAAAGAAAATTGAGTTGGTGGATTTATCTCAACTTCAATTGTGTTTGAATATTCATACGTTCCATCAAAATCTATTTGCTTTAATCTGTATTGATAATTTCCTGCGGAAAGGTTCTTATCTATAAAAGAATAAGTTTGTGGTTCTGTTGTAGTTCCATATCCATTAACAAAACCAATACTTTCCCAATCATCAAAAGTCCCTTCCCTTAGGGAAGGGGTTGGGGATGGGCTTTTTCTTTCAATTTGAAATCCCGAATTATTCATCTCAGTTGCAGTTGCCCAATTTAATGTAACATCATCATCAACAACAGAGGAAGAAAAGGAGAGAAGTTCTACAGGAACAACTGCCGGCACGTAAGCTGTTGCTTCATTACCATAAAGGCTGTTCAAACCCATCACCCGAGAACGGATTCTATAAGTGTAATCTTGATCTAACTCAACATTTAAATCATCAAAACTAAAGGTATTTAAATCAGTCATTGCAATTGTAACATAATCAGGGTTGAACGATGGTAGTCCGACTTTTCTCTGAACTTCATATCCAACCATTCCAGCTGGTGCCCAGCCTGATGACCAGTTAAGTGTAACTTTTTGTTCTGTTTCGCTTGCAAATGATGTTAACAATCCAGGTGGATATGAGGGTGTAAGTGGGACGACTGCTTCCAAAGAAATATCATCAACGTACAAAAAATCAATGTTGTTAGAATTGCCTTTGTAGTAGAAACCTAATCTAAATTTATCAGCTGTATTAACATTGGTAACAACAAGTTCTGGACCTACATTTCCGGTTGCATGTAAATCCCAGATTGGTGACCAATTTAAACCATTATCAGTCGTAATTGCACATCCAACAACAACAGTATCAGACCACCAATCCTCATAATAATTAAATCGCAATACTGCTTCCGCACCGGATTGAGCATTTATTTCCGGTGAGATAAGATATGAATCACCGATAAATACAGGATCCCATCTGAACGCAACTTCACCAGGTGTAGATAAAGTATGAGTTGAATTTGTCCAATACCAATTATTTAATCCTAAAGGACCAAGAATTTCCCAACTGTCAAGTCCAGTATCAAAAGTATAATGATATTCAAATTCAGGTTGAATGAAAGTTTTGAAATACCATAGTGGGGAAGTTGATAAACCTTCGGCATTGTACTCAATAACTCTCCAGAAATATTTATTTTCAGTGAGATATCCTAACTCGCTGACTGAATACGAAGAGAAGATGGAATCAGGATATCCATTTTTTACCTTTACAGATACGTCTAAGTTTGCAACTAGTACAGAGTCTGAACTAAAATAAACTTCATTATAAACAACATTATTGGGATTTTGCCAATACAATGTGTGGATTAGTCTTGAAATTCCTCTTGCACCGGGCGCAGTCATTGGGTTAAATGGCGGATCAGGAACTTGTGCTACAATTGAAACGCACGCAACAAAAAGCGCAGTTACAAATAATATCCTTTTCATTATTACACCACGATTTATTTTAAAATTGTCATTTTTTTAGTTTGGATAAAACTTCCAGCTTGCAATGTATAAAAATAAACTCCAGTTGAAAGAGTAGTTGCGTTAAATTGAACTTCATAATTTCCAGCAGGTTTTTCTTCATTTACAAGAGTTGCAACTTCATTTCCTAAAACATCAAAAACTCTTAGTACCACTCGAGACCCTTCGACCTGCCTGCCGGTAGGCAAGGCTCCGCTCAGGGTGACATTTGGGATTGTATATTTAATTTTAGTAGAAGGATTAAAAGGATTTGGAAAATTCTGTTCTAAAGAAAACCTTGCTGGCGTAAAAATCTCCGCTTCAACAATGTTTGAATATTCAAACGTTCCATCAAAATCTATTTGCTTTAATCTGTATTGATATTTTCCTGCAGAAAGGTTCTTATCTATAAAAGAATAAGTTTGTGGTTCTGTTGTAGTTCCATATCCATTGACAAAACCAATACTTTCCCAATCATCAAAAGTCCCTTCCCTTAGGGAAGGGGTTGGGGATGGGCTTTTTCTTTCAATTTTAAATCCTGAATTATTAGTTTCGGTTGCAGTAGCCCAATTTAAAGTAACATCATCATCAACTACAGAAGAAGAGAAGGAGAGAAGTTCAACAGGAATTGGTTTATTGAGAAGATAAATACCATTATAGGATCCAACATATACATTGTCTAAAGAATCAAATGAGATGCAGGTCAAATAAGTATCCTCAATTCCATTTTCAATGACGTTCCAGGTTTGTCCGTCATCAGTTGAATAATGAAATCCTCTTCCTGCAGCAGTGATAATATTATCTTTGGTAATTTTTATATCAAACACGGTACTGATAATATTTGGATGAATTACTTGAGTCCAACTGATTCCATTATCTGTAGATCTATAAAGTCCGTAATCAGATCCAGCATAAAACACACCGTTGTTATCAACAGCAACTGAACGAACATGTTGATTTGCCAAACCTGATTCACTAAATCCAATTCCGTTTGCTGTGGATCTGTAAATCCCATTACCATAAGTTGCAGCAAGAACAATTCCGTTTCCATTACTTACCACATCTTTGATCCAACTGAACGAACAAGGCTGGTTTACCCATTGAACTCCATTATTAGTAGTCCAGAAAAATTTACTGAACTCTCCACAGTAAATTTTTTCAACCTGATCTATGTACAAACAGGTTATACCGTATTGAGTACTATACCCAACTCCCGAATGAATCCAGCTGCTTCCGTTATCAGTGGATGAGAATAGAGATTTATAAATAACATAACCATGAACTGATGCAAAAACATTATTCTCAGATTTATATTCAATTCCGTTAACATCGTAACCATTTTCTGTATTGATAAGCTCGAACTGTGTCCAGTTTGCGCCAAAATCAGTTGAGCGATAAATTCCACCGTAATCAGTTCCTACAAGTAAGTTAGAATTCCTTGAACAATTGATAGATGTTATGGCTAAATGAGAAATGCTGTTAGTTAATTTGAACCAGGCTACACCTAAATTTTGATTTTTAAAAATGCCGCCGCTTGTAGCAGTTAAGAGAGCACCATCTTCGGATTTATTTAAAGCATTAAATTCAAAATTTGGTATAAAATAACTTGCAGGTTCCCAACTAGTTCCTCCATTATCAGATCTATAAACTCCCGCATTCTTGTAGGACACAAATAAAATATTATTTGAACATACTAAACCGCTAACTTCATCATTAGGTAATCCAGAATTACATTGTATCCACGTTTCGCCCTCATCAGATGATTTGTACATTAATCCAGAATACATTGCGGCTGCAGCAAAAACAGTGTTGTTATCATTCAAAGCAAGATATTTTACAAATTGAGATTGAGGCATACCGGAATTTTTTAATTGCCAGCTACCTCCGTCATTTGTTGAAACATAGACACCTGAATACCCGCTAGCCATAATTTTATTATTAGGAATTCTAATTATAGAATTGATATAATTACCAAGTAAATCTACAAAACTCCAACTTAGTCCATTATCAACCGAAGAGTAAATTCCTCCACCCGGACAGGATAAGCAATCAGTATAAGCACCTGCGAGTAGTTTGCCAGTTTGTGTTTTAGCAATTGTTAAAATCAGGTCGAAATTTTTAATACCAGAATTTTTTAATTGCCAATTGTCACCACTGTTGGATGAATATAAAATGTAACCTGGTCCACCAATTGCAAAAATATCCTGGTTTGAAGTAATGCTAAATTTATTTATAGGAAAATATGGTGTTTGATACAGAAACTGCCAGCTTAAACCAGCATCCGTTGATCTAAATATTTTACTTTGAGAAGTTGAGGCAAATAAATTATCGGAAGAATCGGTATCAACACAAAAGATATTTCCGGGCAGTTGTCCGTTTAAACCAGTCCAGTAAAGATTTTGAGCGTGCAGTAAAAAATTGCTTAGAAAGTAAAAGATGATAACTAACTTTTTCATAATTCAACTCCCTGATGAAATTTGTACCTCAAATGAAAGAAATTATTGTTTCAATTACAAGTGTTTGCAAGAATTTATTTAATTTTGTTTTGTATTTTCAAATATCATTTTGAGGGAGTCTATTAGCGAGAAATCTTTATCCATTATCTATTGAGATTTCTCCCTCCGGTTGAAATGACAATACAAACCAAAAAAATATTTAAACTTATATTTATGAAAACAAAACTTGATATTGCAAAAAACTGGCTTCCGCGTTACACCGGAACAAAGATAAATGAGTTCGGCGATTACTTGCTTCTTACAAACTTTAATAATTATGTGGATAAGTTTGCAGAGAGATTTAACTGTGATGTTAAGGGAATTGACAGACCTATGCAGACAGCTACAAACTCAAATGGACTTTCAATTATTAATTTTGGAATGGGTTCTGCAAATGCTGCAACAATAATGGATTTGCTTATTGCACGTAAGCCAAAAGGGGTTTTGTTTCTTGGTAAATGCGGCGGTTTAAAACATTCAACAGAGATCGGGCATTTTATTCTTCCAACGGCTGCAATACGCGGTGAGGGAACAAGTGATGATTACAAACCAAAAGAAGTTCCGGCTTTGCCTTCATTCAAGCTCCATAAATTTGTTTCGGATAAAATTATTGAGCACGGAATGGAATACCGAACAGGTGTTGTTTATACTACCAACAGAAGAGTTTGGGAGTGGGATGAAGCATTTAAAAAGTATTTAAAAAAACTTTCTACAATTGCTATTGATATGGAAACCGCTACATTATTTATTGTAGGATTGGTAAATGAAATTCCGCGTGGTGCGTTGCTGCTTGTTTCAGATATTCCAATGATTCCCGAAGGAGTTAAAACAGAAAAATCAGATAAAGCCGTAACAGAAAAATTTGCTGAGCTTCATCTTAAAATCGGAATTGAGGCAATGACTGAACTTGGTGATAAAGGTGAACCGATAAAACATTTTACTTATTAAAAATAGTTTTATGATTTAATCTTAAAAACATTTGAGCAAAGGTAAACCAGCATAATCCTAAAGACCATCCGGCAATAACTTCTGTAACTGTATGCCCGCTTCCGATAAACCTGCTTATTCCAACAAGCAGAATAATAATAGCTGCAGAAAAATTTAAGTATTTATTTACCTCATCATTCTTTTTTCTTGAGCTTAAATATTTTGCTATCGAAAGAAACATTACAGTTGCGATAAAAGCGTGTCCACTTGGAAAGTTGGATAAAGATTCTGTAAGTATCGTATTGAAATTCATTTCTTCAAGGTTTGATGTTATTGATTTGACAACAAGGATTAATACGATCCCGGTTCCAACTGTAAATAAATAATTTTTGGCTTCTGTTTTTCCTCTACTCAACTTTAAATAAAAATAAATAAATGTAGAAAGAATCATAACTAGTTCTTTACTTCCGAGTGCTGAAACATTTCCAACCATTCCAACAAACCAGGGAGGTCCAAAAGTATGCGACCATTTATTTGTATATCCAAATGTGTGATAAAGTTTATTAGCTACAACAGCGGAAAGTCCGTCAAACAAACCGAAGCAGCTTAACAAATAAATAATAAAACTTGATAAGAAGATTGCAATTAGATTTTTATTTGATTTAAAAAACATTGTTTTTTTGTCTCGGATTTTGAGCGCAAATATAGAAAAATAGATTTGGATTGTTGAAGTATAAACTTTGCAAGTTTTGCTTCTGAGTGTTGCAAATTATCTTTAGCATCAACTGTTGTTTCAGTAATAACTTTTTTTTGGCATCAATTTATTTTTATGCTTCAGATCAAACTTAAATTAGAATAACTAATAAAACTTGCGATTCATAAAAAAAATCTTATTTTATAAAGCTGAAGACTATGTAGTAATAGTCAAAAGAGCGGCTTTTCAAGGCTATTTATTAATGAATCAATAAAGATCTGCGTTTTACTTGCCGTTCAACTCATAAAAATAAAATATAAAGGTACTATTAAATGTCTGATGAAAATAAAAAAGGATTATACATTCAATTATACAGCTTGCACGGATTAATACGAGGTAAAGAACTTGAACTTGGGCGCGATGCTGATACAGGCGGACAAATAAAATATGTTTTTGAACTTGCAAGCATGCTTAGCACTTTTCCTGAAGTTGAAAAGGTTGAACTTGTTACTAGATGGATATATGATAAAAAGGTTTCCCCAGATTATTCTGTTCCGATTGAAAAAGTTAATGATAAATTTGATATAGTTAGAATTAGAGCCGGCGGGGGAAAATATATTCGTAAAGAACTATTGTGGAATTATCTTGAAGAGTTTAGTGATAAAAGTATAAAGTATTTAAAAGCAAAAAAAAGATTACCTGATTTTATTCACAGTCATTATGCAGATGCAGGATACGTTTGTACGGAATTAACGAAATTTTTTGGAATCCCTTTTTTCCATTCATCGCACTCACTTGGTAAAGATAAAATTAAAAAACTTACTGAAGATGGTGTTTCTCCGGAGATGATTGAAAAGCGCTATAAAATATCTCAAAGAATTGAGAGCGAAGAAAAAATATTTTACTTTGCTGATATGATTGTAACAAGCACAAGCCACGAGATTGAAAATCATTTAAGGCATTACGATAATGTTTCAGAGTCTAAATTTAAAGTTATACCGCCCGGTGTTAATCTTGAAAAGTTTTTTCCATACAATGAAGAACGAAAATGGGATGCACAAACCGCAGCTTTGCTTAAGCATATCAATAGGGAATACACAAAATTTTTTGTAACAAATGATAAACCATTAATTCTTTCATTATGCAGACCAGATAGAAGAAAAAACATTTCAGGATTGATAACTGCTTACGGCGAAGATAAAGAACTTCAGAAGAAAGCTAATCTTGCAATCTATGCTGGCGTAAGAGATGACATCGCAACGATGGAAGAAAATGAGCGCGAAGTGCTTACGGAAATTTTATTGCTGATGGATAAATATAATCTTTACGGCAAGATGGCTATTCCTAAAAAGCACGATACAGATTTTGAAGTACCGGAACTATACAGATTAGCCGCAAAAACCGGCGGTGTTTTTGTAAATGCAGCATTATCAGAAACCTTTGGATTAACATTAATTGAAGCCGCTGCAACAGGTGTTCCTGTGGTAGCTACTGAAGACGGTGGACCTCGCGATATAATTGCAAATTGTAAAAACGGAATTAAAGTTGATGTATCAGATCCAAAGAATATTTCTAAGGCACTTAATAAAATTTTTGATGATAAAGAATTATGGAATGCTTATTCCGAAAATGGAATTAAAAATGTTAAAAAGTATTATTCGTGGCAGGCGCATGCAGAAAAATATTTGTATGAAGCAAATAAGATTTTAAAAGCACAGTCAAGCGCTAAAGATTTATTTGTATCATCAGGCAAGAAATTACTTGCAATGGAAAAAATGATTGTTTCAGATATCGATTATACTTTGCTTGGTGATGATGTTGCTTTATCCAACTTTAAAAAGACCTTAAAGCAAATGCCGCAAAATATTGGATTTGGAGTTGCAACCGGACGTGTTGTTGAATCAGCGATTGAAGCAATCAAAAAAAATAAAATTTCTATGCCAGATTTTTTTATTACTTCGGTTGGATCGGAAATTTATTACAAACGTAAAGATGAGTTGGTTTATTCAACAGGTTGGGATGCGCATATATCACACTTGTGGAATCGTGAAAGAATTGTTGAGCTGTTATCACAGTTTGGTTTCTTGAAATACCAGGAAAAACAAAATCAAAGAAAATTTAAAATAAGTTATTACACATCAGATAATCCCAAAAACATTAATAAGGTTAAACAGTTACTAGTAGATAAAAAAATTAAATGTAGTTTTATTTTTAGTCACGGGCAGTTTCTTGATATACTGCCGTATCGTGCATCAAAAGGGAAAGCAATTAGATATCTCGCTTATCGATGGAACATTCCTTTTGAAAAAGTTCTCGTCGCAGGTGATTCCGGTAACGATATGGAAATGCTTAAAGGTGAATTGCTTGGTGTTGTTGTGGCTAATTACAGTCCCGAACTTGAAAATTTAAAAGGATCTCGTCGAATTTATTTTTCAGACAAAAATTTTGCGGCGGGTATAATAGACGGAATAAATCATTATAACTTTATATAAAAAGAAAGGTAATAAATGCAGTTAAAATCTATCTTAGAATTGATTGAAGAAAACAAAACTGATTTTTTTAGTTATTTAAACAGAGTAGTTGCAGCACCCGAAAAATTGTGTGTAAAAGGAAATCATATAAAATTTTTAGAACAGTTTAAGAAAAATGAAAAGAGCAGTAATCACAAAATTATTTCAGATATCATTAAGCATATAACGGAGTCAGTTACGCTTGGCAATGTTGTTTATGTTGAATTGAGAGAAGTGATTGGTATATCACACCATTACCTGTTTAATGTAGAAGAATTTATTTATGAAAAGATAACATCCAAGGATTATCTGATTGCAAAAGAAAAATATGTTAAGCCCGAAATGGATAACAATCAGCTTACTTTAAACTTTGAAACTTTTTATAGAAAATTTCCAAGCGTAAGTGACCACAAAAGCATTGGTAAAGGATTTGAATTTCTTAATCGCTACTTATCCAGCAAAATGTTTACTGAGCCTGATAATCTTAGAAAAGCTTTGTTTGATTTTTTATTTGTTCATAAATATAATTCGCAGCAATTGATTCTTAATGATAGAATTAAGAATCACGATGAACTAATTAAACGTATTGATAAAGCATTATCATTTCTAAAAGATAAAAAACCAAACGAGCCGTATTCAAAATTTAAAAACACTTTGCAGGAAATTGGTTTTGAACCTGGTTTGGGAAATAACGCAGCGTTAATTACTGATTCATTAAAACAATTACGTGAACTTATGCAGGAACCGGATCACGAATTGTTAAAAGGTTTTCTTTCAAAGATTCCGATGATATTTAATATTGTTGCAGTTTCTCCGCACGGATATTTTGGACAGCAAGGTGTTCTTGGAAAACCGGACACAGGCGGGCAGGTTGTTTATATTTTAGATCAGGTTAAGGCATTAGAGCAGGCATTGATGAACTCGATTAAAAACTCCGGTGTAAATGCAAATCCCAAAATTTTAATTCTTACAAGGTTAATCCCAAATGCAGAAGGAACAACTTGCAATAAAAGACTTGAAAAAGTTTTTGATACAAAGAACACATATATTTTACGCGTACCGTTCCGCGATGGAAATAAAAAAGTAACAGACAATTGGATTTCGCGTTTTGAAATTTGGCCTTATCTGGAGGACTTTGCAGAAGATTCTCACCGTGCACTGCTTGCTGAATTTGGTGGAAAGCCTGATTTAGTTATTGGGAATTATTCAGATGGAAACATGGTTGCAACTTTATTATCCAAAAAGTTTAAAACAACACAGTGCAACATTGCTCACGCTTTAGAAAAATGTAAATATCTTTTCAGCGGATTGTATTGGGATAAAATGGATGATGATTATCATTTTTCAATTCAGTTTACCGCTGATCTTATCGCGATGAATTCTGCAAACTTCATTCTCACTTCTTCATATCAAGAAATTGCCGGTACGGATGAAGGTATAGGACAGTACGAATCATATCTTAATTTTTCTATGCCAGGATTGTATCGAGTAACCGGCGGTATAAATTTATTCCATCCAAAGTTTAATATTGTTTCGCCGGGTGTTAATAAAAAAATATTTTTTCCTTACACTGAAAAAGAATCACGATTTAAAGAAATCCAAAAAGAACTTAACTCGTTGTTATTTGAAAACATTGATGACCCTGATACAATCGGAAAACTAAAAGATCCGAATAAAACTCCAATATTTACAATGGGCAGATTGGATAAGATTAAAAACATTACCGCGCTTGTAAAATGGTTTGGTGAAAATCAAAAGATAAACGAGCAGGCAAATCTTATTGTGATTGCAGGAAAAATAAATCCGGATGATTCACCGGACATCGAAGAAAAAGATCAGATACAGGTAATGCATAATCTTATAGAAAAATATAAGTTGCACAATAAAATAAGATGGATTGGAAAACTATTGCGCAAAGATAAATCCGGTGAGATTTACAGAGTTGTTGCAGATCGAAAAGGAATTTTTGTTCAGTGCGGATTATTTGAAGGCTTTGGTTTAACCGTTATTGAATCAATGCGTTCCGGGCTTCCAACTTTTGCAACGCTGTACGGCGGACCATTAGAAATTATTGAAGATAAAAAATCCGGATTTCTCATTGATCCAATTGAGGAAAAGGAAAGTCAGAAAATTATTTTATCATTTTTAGAGCAATGTAAAAAAGATAAAAACTACTGGAATATGATTTCTGAAAACGGAATTAAAAGAGTTGACAGTGCTTTTAACTGGGAGCTGCATGCAGAAAAACTTCTTTCGTTATCAAAGATATATGGATTCTGGAACTTCACTTCAAAAATTGAGATGAGTGAAATGAATGCTTATTTAGATGTGTTGTACCATACCATTTACAAACCTCGCGCAAATAAAATTAGAGAAATACATAATGCGAGGTGATTAAATATTTGCAGTCGGTAGTCGCAGTGCGCGGCTACCTTTACTTCTCAGAATTATCTTTAGTTACAAAAAGAGTTTGAGTTGGATATGCAAATTCAATTCCTTCTTTTTCAAATGCTTCGTAAATACTTAAATTTATTGATTGCTGAATATCCATATACTTGATATAATCCGCACTTGCAACAAAATAAACAAATTCAAAGTTTAAACTAAAATCACCGTAGTTGGCAAAATGTCCGCGATCAAAAGTCGCATCCTCTTGTTCTTCAATAATTTGTTTTACTATTTGTGAAATCATTTTTAATTGTTTTGCAGATGTTTGATAAGTTACGCCGAGTTTAAATACAACTCGCCTGCGTTCCATCTTTTTAAAATTATGAACTCTTGAATTTGTTAAATCAGTATTTGAAAAAATTAATATTTCACCACCGATTGCACGGATTCTTGTGGTTTTAATTCCAATCTTTTCGATTGCTCCAACTTTATCGCCAACGATTATAAAATCACCAATCTCAAAAGGTCTATCAAAAAATATAACAAAGTAGCTAAAAAGATCACCAAGAACAGCTTGAGCA
>JAGOXU010000068.1 GCA_018059515.1 Ignavibacterium sp. | reverse complement strand
GGCATAATCGGTTCTGTCCCAGTGAGCCAAAGGAATGAAACCAAGATCACAAAGTTCTGCATCCTTTGCCTGACCAACCGAAGCTTCGACAGGGACTTTTAATTTTTTCTGCCCATGTTCTTCGTAAGTTGGAACAGGAAGATTTTCAACCTTACCGCCTGATTCAACTCCAACTATCTTCACGCTCCAGCCCCACTTCTCAAAACTCTTTACCATATTGGAAGCCATCGCAAAGGAAGTGCTGCACCAGAGACTGTTATCTTTTCCTGTTCTCATTACATTCTCGGAGTAGTTGAAATTCTTTGTTGGTTCCGATTCAGCACTGTAAGGCAGCCTGCCAAGAAATCTCGGTAAGGTTAAGCCAATATATTTTGATCGATCATCGTCTCTGAAAGCTCTCCAAGAAGCATAAGCTGCTCCTTCTTTAAGCTGTTCAGGAAGAAATCGGTTGTTCATTACATCAGTCATACTTTTCTCCCCAAAGAACTCATGGCTGGCATTTCCGATAAAGGGAATTTGAGCAGATTCTGAAAGTACTGACAAATGCTGCAGCAATGAGATATCCTGCGGTGAGTTATTAACCGCAAAATCTGCAACTATGGCGGTATAAGAGTGCCCGCCTACTTTATCATAAGCACCCCAATATATATGATGCCATATACCTGAATCCTTTTCATAACCTTCTCCAAGAGCAGCATCATTAAGGTCATCATAAAGTTCTTCCTTCGAAACATCAAGTAATTCAAATTTTACAGGTTTACTGAATTCAGTATTCTGTACAAGAAATAGAAGACCACGCCAGGTTGATTCCAGTTCCTGAAAATCCTGGTTGTGTAATATCTCATCCATCTGGGCGCTGAGTACTGTATCGAGATCAGCAATATAAGAATCTACAAGAGCGCCGGTAATTTTAAAGACTTCTGATTCTTTACCAACCTTACTTACAAACTCAGCTACTGCTGATTTCTTGGAATCATCCAGCATGGAGATTAACTTATCAACTGAACTTTGTCCAGTTTCCTGTCCCTGTTCTGTTGATTCTGATTTTTCTATAGCCATTTAATTCAACCTCCGTTAAACAATTTTAAAATTCATAAATATTTTATACTCAATTAAATTATTACTCTTTGGTAGTGCCTAACTTATTCATCAGATCATCGATACTGGCGCCGCCGTCTTTAAGCACTCCTTCCAATGCTCTCTTCAGATTTGCATCTTTAAGAACAGCAAGTTTTAGTTCTTTTAATCGTTCTCTTGCCTCAAGAAGTTTTTGCAGAGGTTCAACTTTTTTAACTAATTCATCCGGATGAAAATCTTTAATATCCTGAAAATCAAGATTTACTTCCATTTTTGCTTCGGGATCATCGGAGAGTTTATTAGAAACCGTAAGCTTAAGTTTTGGATTTATATCTTTCAGAACTCTCTTATAATCACCCTTGTTGCCGATGGTTCTTAACCTACGGTCTTTTACTTGCGGTTGACTACCGGGAGCGCTTTTACTAAAGTTCCCGGGAATCAGCATGCGGTAATCAAGCTCGACACTCTCTTTTGCATCACTGCTTGGGAGAATGGCAACCTTGACGCGTTGTGCGATTTGAGGTGCAGTTGGTCTTGCCATAACTTACTTCCTTTTTTTGTGTTTTTGTTGTTCTAAATTGATTGCTAAAATTCCATTGTGTTTGGCTATTTTATAAATCAATTCTTCTTGTTCGTTTTCTAATTGTTTTTTTTTGTTGTCATTTTCCGATGTAAATAAAAGCTGAACATTTGTTAAATATAGTGACTGCCAAACTGAAGTACTTAATGCCGGCTCCCATTCTGCAAGCTTCAATTCCTCAACCAGAATCCTGAGTTCTTCGAGATTTACTTTTGCAACGTTGTACTGCTTTGCTTCATAACATAAGTTTGCAATATTTAATCTTCTCAGAAATTTTCCTTTCGTCCGGTCTTCAGCTTTAAGCTTTTGCTGCATCTGATTAAAACTCTCTTCAAATTTTTTGGGAAGACCTGCAATTGCTTCTTCGTATTCTTTGGTGATTTCCTCATAAGTTGAATCAACAATCGGCGTTAAACTAAGAGATGATGACTCAGAGGCTTTACCTGCCGAAACTGAACTTTTACCAATATCATTTAACCAGCTTAAAGTTTCTTTATTTGCAAACGGAATTTCTCCACCAATAAATTTTAAAGTTTGAAGTTCAGGCAATCGTCTAATAAGCCGCGACAAATGATATTTTATATCATCAGCGGCGATAGAATAATTGCCGCCTTTTGTCTCAAGTGCAGTAACGAGAAATCTTTGTCCATCTAACCAGTAACGAAATTCACTATTATCTTTAATAAATTCAAGCTCAATCCTTGGAATAAGAACATCCCACTTACCTTGTGAAAACCAGTCATTTAAAAGTTTGAGTATAACATCATTCGGAGGCTGGATATTGGTTACAGTTTCCACTGCTGATGGAAGAACGAGTGAACTCCATTGAAGCTGCCGGGCGATTCCGAAAGTATAAGATGAATCCGGGATTCGTTCAATGGTTTCATTATTCTGAATTACTTCATAGAAATAATTAAGAGTATGTCTTAACTGAGCTGCGGCTTCATCCTCAGATGCCGGTTGTGATGCTTTTACCGGAGCAGTTGACTCTTCATGCGAAACAGGAGATGATGTTTCTTTAAATATTTGTTTCGGCTGAGGCGGAGGAACTATTTTTTTCTCAAGTGCAGGAGGTGGATTTATAGCTTTATCGGCAGAGTCTATATGGCTCGCAATAATATCCTGAAGACCCTGAAGAACAGGAATATTTTCGGGCAGAAGTTTTTCACATTCCGAAGAGATAAGCGTT
This sequence comes from Ignavibacterium sp., assembly GCA_018059515.1. Taxonomy (GTDB): domain Bacteria; phylum Bacteroidota; class Ignavibacteria; order Ignavibacteriales; family Ignavibacteriaceae; genus IGN3. The sequence goes on along the minus strand of JAGOXU010000068.1, from coordinate 11,721 downwards.
AAAAGTTCACCGATTCTTTTTACAGTTTCCGCATTCGATTTATTTATATCTTCTCTTTCAATCAGCTTTGTTACTCTTGTAGTATTCAAAAACTGGATTGCTTTACTTTTATGAACAGGACTTTGTGGAAATAAATCGTTACCGAATTTTTTTATCAAATGATATAAAAGTTCAAGTCCGTTTTTAAAACCTTTTAACTGTTCCGATCTGTATAACGCGAAACAAAGCCAGGACGCAACTTTAATATCTTTACTTTTCTCTTTTAGAATTATATCTGAAAGCTCAATCCAGTTTTTATAATCAGGCACAGTCTTCGGGAACTCCATACTGAGCTTAAAATACTCTTCATCATTTGTTGCATCAGTTCCAACAGGCGAGTTACCTGGTATGGGTTCTAAATAGTCTTGTACAATATCAGGGATTTCTAATTCTGAAATTTCCGACATTTTATTGATGCTCCATTATCTGCATGTTTAATGAACTTAATTAATATGATCACTTACTGTGTTAAGAAATTCATTTAAGCTAATGTTATTGTTAAAAACTGGATTACCCCGGACAATTGATCTACCAGACTGATAGTTTATTTTATTTTCACCATCAGCACCTTCAGAAATATTTTGTAAAACTTGATTAGAAAAAAATAGATCAATAAAATCTTTAGGTGTTGGTTTAGAAATTGTTAGGAATAATATACCTGCATCATCATCATTCTGAATCCAAAAAATTCCGGGAGCTGTATTTGCGTTTTTAAATACCCTTTGCATCAATTGTATGTAAAAGCAAATTATAAATGAACTACTTAATTGATTTGGCTCTGTCCGATAATTAATGGAAATAAAATGGTCAAAGATTTTTACATCGTTTTCAAATAAATCATTTAAAGTAAATGAATTTTCATTTTCTAATTTAAAAACCTCGCAAACTTTAGTTTCTGAAATAAACTTCGAGTAGGTTTCTAGTAAAGATGCAATGTTTAAATTTTGCGGTATCATATTATCTATTACAGATTTTAAACCTGATGTATCTTCTGTCATTTTAAATAATTCAATAATTTCATTAAAATTAGAAAAGAGTGCTTTATATGCACAGGGAATTATAAAACATGATAAATTCGCCTCACTATTTTTTTTAACAATGCCGAACATTAAAAACGGAAAACTTCTGCCGCTCTTATCATTGCTGGGCGAGATAATACCCAAAGTCATATTCTCTGTACCGGTAAACGGATAAATGAAAGTTATTCTTGACGAATTATTATAATAATTCCTCCACCCACTTCCAAACTTTAATTTAGCAAGAGCTAACCCTTCCTGCAGCCAGGTATCAATAATAAGAATTTCTTTGCCTGCTGCATTATATTTTATAAAGTCTGTAAACCCGGGCAGCTTACCAAAATATCCTGTTAAAATATTTTTATTACCGACAGAAGTATTATTAAACATAGTTTAGTTTACTGTGTTTGGAAGCTTAAAAGATCTGAAGAAGTTTTGGGAAAATGGATGACGAGAACTTCCTGCATTTAATATGTAACTGACATTAACGTCATATAAATTTGGTTTAGAAAAATTCCAGTTTAAAATTAGTTGCGAGGAGGCATTTCCGCGCGATATTGTTGCATCGTTTAGTAATCGGAAAAATGACCACTCCCCGCTATAAGATTTAATATCAGAGGTACCAAATTCATTCAAGGAAATATACAATGCAGAACCAGGAGTATTTTTATTATTTGGCCAATTGAAAGTTGTTTCAGATGGAGACCCCATTTTGTAAACATCAACTTCGCCATCAATTTTCAAGTAATATTGTATAACTGTAACTTTCCTATCAGATATTGTTTTTGAAATAGGAAGTTGAGGTTTAAGTCTAAATGTTAAATTCATAGCACCACCCTTAAACATTGTATTAGTTATTTCATCAGCTTTTTTTAATGCATTCATAAAATCTTCTGAAAAACTGGCGCTTGCACCTTCAAACTGATTGACTTTCCAATCTTCTTTTTTGATGAATGAACTTAATTCCGAATTGAAGAACGTCCAAAGAATTCCTGTCTGTGGATTAAAGAAATCATCAAAATCCTGAATTGGTGCATCACTGCCTTTATTATTAAACGGAAATGACTTGGCTAACATACTATTATAAACATCAACAACTTTAGTTTTCCATTTGTCGTTAAGATATGAGGCAGCATCCGAAAGAGTTGATCTCAATGTAATTGTAAGTGGTTCTGTCAAAAGATTCTGGAGTTCGGGAACGTTATAAATTGCACCCTGTATCGTTCTGATCGAAGTTTGAAAATCAACTGCCTGCTGGTTCATAACTTTAACAGCATAATCTTTTATTAAATCAGGTCCGCCTTTAATGCCTTCAACTATTCCATGTATTAAACCGTATTGCATCACAACTATATTTAAATCCGGAGGCGCTGATCCGTCAACAGGACCAACAATAAATTTTCTGAATCGATTTATATCTGAATTGCCAAGTGAACCATACACAGCCTGATTTGGATTAGTAGTATCGCTCGTTGTCTTAATGCCTACTAAAGCCTGAGTTTGATCAGCAAAAACTTTTAGAATTAGTATCAATGGCGAGTTAACCGGGTCGCTAAGTAGTTTTAAGCTGTTCGCTGTTAGCGGAATCGATTCAAAGCCAGAATATTTTATGCTTTGTAAAAATTGCATCCAGGTTTGCATATAGTCTTTAAAGTACAAATCAGTAAGCTGATTCTTCATTTTCTCACTATCATAATCTGTATTAATAGATTGCTGATTTTGATTTTTTCCGGTTACCCAATCTTCTTTACCCGGATTTTTACTTTCTTCAAGTATTGCTTGTTCAAAATAATTTCTCCATCCGTCCGACGTAAAAATAAATGGTATCCTGAAATCTGTTTGCATTATCTGTCCGGATCTACCTTGAATTAGTTGTTCAAAAGTTAATTCGGTAGGATATTGAGTTATGCCGCTTTCTTTTAAGCGTGCATAAATACTTTCTGCACTAGGTTTATTTTGAAATTTATATCTTACCATACTTAATAATGAGTTATCGTTACGTACTGAATAGATGTTCCGATTATTAAGTTGTTCAACAAAAAAAGTAATGTAACTCCTAAAAAGAATCCTTAAAGAATCTTTTTCAGTTGATGAAGCAATTGAATTTGAATTAATGAATTTTGAATTGAGTATTCCCGAAAAAGTACCGATCAGGGATTTTTGTATTGTAGTATCCAGTTTAGATCGTTCATTACCTATTAACAAGTAAGCTTTAAGGTAATTATAAATCTGCTCTCCGGAATACTCCTGACCTTTAGTATAATTTGTGAGAGTGTTAACAATATCGTTGTAAACATATTGAGTAAAAAAAGGATTAGTCTTCTTCAAGTAAAGCTGTGTAAGTGTTTCAAGCGTTCCTTCACTTCTGTCCAATCCAAAACTTGCAAATGATTCGTTAAAATCCCCTTGCTGAATTTTTTCAATTATTTGTTTTAATGAGTCAGCTTGCGTAAGATTTTTAAGTAAATCACCGTTCCAATTAATTTCATTAAATGATTTGGCACTTTCAGTAATGTTATCAAGGGCTTCAGCACTTCCGCTTCTGCCAAAGATAAAAAACAATGCAAAAACAACAAACATTAATATCGAGGCTGCAATTGTGCTATATCTTATAATACTGTTTTGTTTAACGATTGCCGAGGTTTGCCCAACCACATAATTCTGATCAGCAATAACAACATCATTAAGCAAATCCTTAATAAAATAATTTTTTGTCTCAACCAATTCGTCAAATTCTTCACCGGGTGCCGGAGGTAAATTAAATTGTTTGGCAATTTCTCTAATTGCTAAATCAAGCGGTGCGCCTTCCTGAGTTCCACTTGTAAAATAAAATCCTCTAAATATCGGATTATCCTGATAAGGGTTTTGTTGAAAAGTTTCACCTATAAGATAGGCAAGCTTTTCCCGCAACGAATTAAATTGATATGGGAATAAAAATACTTTTCTTCTCTGTTCCCTTTTAAGTGGATTGCTTAATCTAATTGTTCGTGCTTTGTATATTACTTCGGATAGTTTATTAAACTCATTTTCAAAAACACTTTTAGGATTTTCATCAATCGGCTGTTGAGAAGTTAATGTAGCACCCCATATTTGTGAGCGTTCCGTTTCACTAAAATCGCCAAAATATTCAACAAACCCCTGGATCAGATCGCACTTTGTAAAAACAAAGTAAACTGGAAAAACTATTCCAAGATTACTTAATAATTCATCTATTCTATTGCGAATATTTTTTGCATGCTCGTACAAATGTGCATTGTCGCTCTTTATTATTTCATCAATGTTTAAAGCTATGATAACACCATTGATCGGTTTTTTCTTTCGATTCTTTTTTAAAGTTTCAAGAAATGCAACCCATTCCGGTCTATCATCTGCATCTGAAACATACCTGCCTGCTGTATCTAAAAAAATTGCACGCGTTGAAAAAAACCAATCACAATTTCTGGTTCCTCCAACACCTTTTACAGAATCCTTTCCATACGGAAATTCAAGTCCTGAGTTTTGTATTGCAGTGGTTTTACCCGCAGCAGAAGGACCTAAAATCATATACCATGGTAAACTATAAAGAGCAGATTTGCCCGATTTCCCTCGTCCAAGTTTTGAATTTTTAAGAGCGCTAATTGCTGCTTCAAGCTGTTTTTTGAATTGATCAATCTCTGCTCTTTTTTCCGGACTTAATATTTGTGAATCGGCAGAACCGCTGATTGACTCCTCAATCTTACCAGCCTTTTGTGCATCTTTCATCTTTTTAAATAAAAGAATAATTATTGTAACCAGAAGTATGAAGACAATTATAGCTATCCTCATTAACCAGGTTATCTTTACTATTGATCCAATATAAATAACAAGAAGAATAAGGATTAATAAACCTATTGCTAATAGAATGTTTTTACTTTTAAAAAACGCTGTAAGCTTGCCCATTGTAAATAATAATTTTTTATGAAAAATAAATTTTATATATACTTTTTTTCGATTACGATCTTAATGAATTAAGAATATCCATCGCGTCATCCAACTTACCCGAAATAGAAAAAGACAGAATTACATAAAATATTAACAAGATCACAATAGCGCCCACCGGATATATCCATAAAGGCAATCCTGTTTTAACGGTTTGAACAATGCTTTGTCTCGGTTTGCCATTAGGTGATAATAAATCTATTGAACGATATGCTTCGGGATGTAATTCAAGATTCAGGTCGTCAATTATTCTTCTAAGATTTTCCGGTGATTGAAGTTGATACTTACCTTTAAATCCAAGAGTTAAACACAGATAATAAATTTCAAGAACATCTTTATTGGCGCTGGTTCTCTGTCTAAGAGTACTCATATTGGTAAAGAACTCTTCGCCGGCATTAAAGGTATCAAACAATTTTATTTGTAAAGGCTCGGTAAGCCATTCGTTTTTTTCTGACCAATCAGAACTGATTATAGTTTCATCAAGAAATGCAACTAATGCAAATTTAGCCAGACGAACTTTTTCGTTATCAACACCTATTTTTCTTGCATTATTCTCAAACTTATCAAACATATCAAGCACTTTAGATTTAAGAACATCCGCAGTACCATAATTGGTTGTAGCTCTGAGTTGAAGTATAAGGATGAAACATTCGGAAGCAATATCGGAAAGGTTTTTCTTTTTATCGATTGCTTGAACAGGTATCATTTCATTTACCTTTTAAAATATGATAAACTATTTCGAAAAATTACTTTAGAGAAGTAACACTAATTCCAATTGAAGTGATTTAAATTCGGATGCAATAAAAAAAGCAATATTGTTTTTTTGAACAATCTTTTCCCAGAATCTGCCGTCTTTGTTTATTTTAAAATAATGTGCTTTTTCCTTAACTGAAACTCCGGCAGGTGGACGTGCAATGTATTCAACAGATACACCTTGGATACCAGCTTGATGAACAGCAAATATCTCTTCAAATGCAGAAACTTTAATATTCTTTGGAAGTTCAGTTATAATTTTCTTTTCCGGTACATCCCCTGTTACAGAAAGAAAGAATTGTGCAGAAATTTGGTTAGGTGAAAGATCACCAACGAACAATGTTTCTGCCTGTCTTCTTAAAGTAATTACAACATCTTTTCTTTCAACCGATTTTTGAACTTTAAGCATCATCTGTATTTCATTTACTACCTGGTCAAATATTTCAGTAAGATGTTTATGATCGTAAGTTGGTAATGAATCAAGTTTTAATACAGAATTTGAAAATGTTGAAAGCTGACCAAGAATGGTCAATAAAAAAGTATATAAATTTTCAGGATGGATATGTTTTGAATTATTGTAGTAGTTTAAGAGCGGAATAAAAGCATTAATTGTTTGGAGCAGTAATAAAATCTCAACCTGAGTAAGTGAAAGTTCTGGTTTTTGAATACTCGTTTGAGCTTTTAATTCTTTACTCTTTGATACGAGCGTGCCTAAAATGTTTCTAACGTTCTCAAGTAAAACTTCTGAAGCTGATATTTCTACACAGGGAAATATGTATTGATTTTCCATTTTATACTTCCCATCGGAGCTGCGTGTAATTTCACCCAACTTAATAGAAACAAAATCTTCAAGTGATTCATCACCAAACTTGAAGTGAAAATTTGGTTTTGCAGTTCCTATACTTCGGATGTTTGTTCCGGTATTGTAATCTGATAAATCAGTGTTTTGCATTACATACCTAGACGTATCATTAGATTGTGATTCATCCAGTGAGCAATTTTTACCTGATATATGTTCAACCGGAAGAGCAAGATAAACATCCAGCCTTTCGGATGTAGCCGAAAATATTCCCTCGAAATTTCTGGTTTTAGGTACTGAATCATTTTCAGGAATATTAAAGATCATACCGTCAGGCATTATTCCCGTACAATTTATCAAACTAAAGTTACCACCTGCTAATGCCGCAGCATCAATATGCAGACTTTTCAAACCCCAATTATTAGAATTAATCATTCCAATTCTAGAATTGATATAATAAAGAGTATATCTGTCTGATTGTTGAAAATGATGTGGGTCAAGTTTCATTCCCTCGAACCAAACTGTTTTTTGCACCTTCATAAAATATTAACCGCTTTTATTACTTGTAAGAAATGATTTGTCTATGTTATGCACTAATCATCAACTTGAACTGAGATCGAATTTTCATGAACAGAAATAATCAACTGATCAAGGCTCTTTTCTGCATTTACTAACTGCTGCCATCCATCAACTGCAGGAGAGTGAAAATCAGCAATGATTCCAAGAAACGCTGCATCTTTTTTTATTTCAAGTTCATCTAGTTTAAATATCTCACCAGGAACCATAGTTCTTTCAAAAGTAGCATTAGCAATTAAATCTGCTCCTAAAGTAGCCGCTGCATTTTTTGTCAGAGACTCAAAACTTGAAAAACGAAATTTATCAGCATTGGTTAACTGATAAATAGTAACAACTACTGCATTACCGTTGTTTGTGTTTGCATCACATTCAAATTGAATTTGTATGATTTCTTTACTACTGCCGCAGCCCGAAAATAAAATTAATATAGTAACTGCAAGAAATTTTAGTAAGATGTTTTTCATAACTTTTATAAAATAATTTGTTGATAAAGAATTATAGAAATTTGTTTAATCTTAATATTCATTCATTTCATTTTTTACAGAAATCCGTTTTTGATACCCTTTAATAAATGGTGGTCTAAAATATTTCTTTTCAAGATGGTACGGATCTGAAATGTATTTTTTGTAACTCTGTTTGATTGCTTCAAGCGTTTTTATTTTTTTGGAGTATGGTAATAAACTTTCTAATCCGGATGATGGTTTACTTGCAGTTTCTTTTTCAATCAATTCCGGATCAAGGCTCTGAAGCAAAGACTGGCTTCCTTCTGTGACGGAAGTTCTGTACCCTTCTAAAAGTCCAATTTGATGTGAAAGTAATTTTTGTGTTTCTTCCTTTATTAAATCGATTCTCTTTTTATGTTCCTCAGGAGTTATGTCAGGATTAAACAAATATTCTTTAATATCTTTTAATGATCCGGTTGGAATAGTCTGATAAATAGTAACACCAAAAAACTCCTGTCTAAATTGTAAAAATCCCTGAATTAATTTTACAACTGTGTCCAGAAGAATATCAACAGTTTCAGAAAAATATGTGCTAAAGGAATAATCTGCTGCTGGTTTTAATGAAGCTTGAGCTGATGAAGTTTGCACGTTAGATTTCGTCTTTGGTTTTTCATCAAGATTTATATTTGAGGATGAATATTCTTTTTTGTTTTGGGTGATTGAACTCTGATCTAAAAACTTAGTCGCAAAATATTCTGACAACATCTGATTTACATCATTTGGCATCATATTATCTAACCCCTGCATTACCGACATTCTTAGCATTTCACTTTTAAATGGTGATTCATCATAAAAATATTTTTCCGATAGTTTTAAAATAGAATCTGATATCACTGCTACATCATCCAAAAAAGGATTTGAAAAGATCATTGTTTTCTGATCATCAAAATTTGGTGCGTTCATAGTTTTAACCTGCTCAAGCACCACATCCATTTCATAATCGCCAATTTTGATAACATCACCAGTTTTCAGAGCAACTTCGTCATTTGGAAATAGCTTCTCGCCATTTAGATAGGTAAAATTTGAAGAGCCAAGATCCAATACCTGAACTAACCCTTCGGTATTTATAATTTTTGCATGAGAACGAGAAATAATTTTACGCTGATCTTCAAGTAAAATCTCATTATCACTTTCCCTTCCAAGTTTTACAGGATATTCAGTGAATTCAAGCTTTTTAATAAATGATGGATCAGAGATTTTTTTGAGGGTGATTAGTAGTTTCATATTATTTTTGTTCGATTATTTGTTAAGGTTTTTATATAGCTTCGCCCAGTCAGTCACATTAAAACTTCTTTTTCGATTAAAGTAATTAAAATTTCCTGATTAAATCGCTAAAAAATTTAAACGCCTAGAAAATCTTTTATGACAATAAAATATTTTTTACAAAAACAGATGATAAATTATTTACCCTGAAATCTAAACTTTAACAAAGACTCATTTAGCAAATCAATTAAATTTAACAACAATCTCTTGATTATTACAATAATATAATTTTCTATAAAGTGTTTTTCTATATCTAACTAGTTCGATTTGGTTCTGTTTCAATTTAGAAATCTATGCTCTATTAAACTTACATTATTTAAACATCACTTTAAATACCGTCTGCTAAATTTTTTTATTGATAAAATATAAGAAGTATTGGGTTATTATACTAAGAATTGCTAAAATTACCCCTGCTGGTGGTAAGGTGATTTGTGTTATCAAATGTTTAGAAATAAAAAACACTCACACGCAGTAGTTTATCAAATCACACAAATCAGAAATATTATTTTTGATTAGCTAAACATTTTATTGAGGAATAAAATTGAAGTGTTTAACAGATGTTATAAATATCTAAAATATAGGTTTGTTTGGAGAAGTGGAGTTTTTAGATTTTCAATCCTGGTTTATTGATTTCATATTAATTTATTCTTAAGAAAACAATCTCTAATTATTTTCATTTCGAAGATGAGTGATTTGTTCACTAACTCTAAAGTTTTTTAAAAGTAGTTTCATTGGTTATGTAAACAATTACTGTCCTGTTTATTAGTTCGATAGAAATTGCAAGGTGATTTTTATTTTTGATTTTAACAATAGTTCCGCAGACGCCACAAAAAGGTCCATTTGTAATTTCTACTTTATTTCCACTCAATAATCCTTCGATAACTTCCGGCTGTGCATCTTCTTTAATAATTCGCTTTAAATTTTCAATTTGCCATTCAGGAATAATTGCGGGCTTGCCGTTATCACATAAACAACGAACAACTAACTTATCCTCTAAAGAGAGCAATCTTTCCTTTTCAGTTGCAAAGATAAAAATGTAACTCGTGAACAATACCTCGATAATTTCTTTTTTTCTATCACTCCACTGTTTTAAAGTTTTCTTTACCGGAAGAAACACTTCAATATCTTTTGCCTTTAATGATCGATCGACCTTAAACTCAGCGCGTGAATGAGTATATAAGACATGCCAGTTTTTAATATTTTGTCCTTCAGCCATTATTCAAGTTATATTAATATATGGATAGTTCTTTTTAATTTATTTGGTTTTTAAATTTTAAAAAAGGAATTAACATCCACCACACTTCTTTTGAACTACTCATCAAAACTAATTATTTTTTTTATCACATAACTCCTCACCTTTTATAAAGAATAATAAGGGTTTTAGATTTTGATGTCAAGAATATTTTTTTGCGGTTAATTGGAGTAATATTACAGTCTGGGTAACTAACGCAATTTAATTTGTAGATGCTATATAAAAATAATTTCGTACTTATTATTTTTCCAAAAACAGATGGAGACATCGTAAAGAGTAAAGTGTTTTGGGCAACGAGGAAAGTCCCTGATCTCCGCACAAAATAAATAAACCTCAATTACGTTTTTAATGTCCGTCTTGCGGCTTTTGATTTAAAACTTTGTGAATTTTCTATTAAAGGGATTTACAATTTTTTACTCGTATAGCAAAAAATTTAGTTAGTACGTCTTTGGTAGAGATAAAGATTCATGGTAAAGTTGAGTGATGTTAGAGATGTTTGCTTTTTTAGGATTGGTTAATCCAACTATTTCTTTTTCGGCTAAAATGGATAGCGCTGGTATGTCATCTACCTTAACTCCTAATTCTTTTAGTCCATTTGGGAAACCTAATCTTTTAATCAATCTAATTACTGCAGGAATTACTTTCTTTGCATTTTCATAATCGGAATGCCAAGGAATTCCGGCATTCATAGCGGTTGCGACACGAGAGTATTTTTGTATTGAGGAATTTATGTTAAACTTAATTACTGCAGGAAGTAAAATCGCATTTACTACTCCGTGCGTGTATCCATACATTGATGTAACCGGATGAGAAAGCGCATGCACTAAACCCAATCCAGCATTATTAAAAGCTATCCCGGCTAAAAAAGCACCATGACACATTTCAGATCGAGCTTGTAAATTTTTTCCATCATCAAAAGCAACAGGCAGCCACTCAGTAATTATTTGAATTGCTTCAAACGATAACGCATCTGTAATTGGCGTAGAGTTACTTGCAACTATCGCTTCTATTGCATGAGAAAATGCGTCTATTCCACTTGCTGCCGTTAATGATTTCGGCATTGAGAGAGCAAGTTCTGCATCGTTTATAGATACATCAGGCGTTATACGCCAATCTACAATTGTTATTTTTCTTTCGGTTTTGGAATCTGTAATTACTGCTATTGAAGATACTTCGCTTCCAGTGCCTGAAGTTGTATTGATTGCGATAAAATGTGGAATAGGCTTTTGCGATTTATTTATTCCTTCAAATTCACTTATGTGCCTATCGTGGCTAACAACAAGTCCAATGCCTTTGGCACAATCAATTGCGCTTCCACCGCCAATAGCGAGAATTAAATCACACTTGTTGGATTTATATTCACTTGCACCATCCATCACCATTTCATCAGAAGGATTTGGACCTGCGCCGGCAAATAGAATTGAATTTATATTACTTCGAAGTAAAATCGCTTGAACCATTTCACCTTGTTTTTTACCATATTTATCAAGCGAAGAAACTATAAAAGCTTTTTTGCCTCCTAAAATAGCAGCCCACTCCCCAGTTTTATTAATACATCCAGGT
>JAGOXU010000067.1 GCA_018059515.1 Ignavibacterium sp. | reverse complement strand
GAAGAAGGCGAAGGAGATAATAAATTCTTTAAACGCATTCCAAAACAAAGCGAATTAAAACTTGATCCCGATGCAGCTTATGTTCACTTTACATCAAACAATACAATTTACGGAACGCAATTTCACACAGAGCCGGAAGTTGGAAATGTTCCGCTTATTTGCGATGCTTCTTCGGATATTCTTCACAAAAAAATAGATGTAAGCAAGTACGCTTTAATTTATGCAGGTGCACAAAAAAACATTGGTCCATCAGGAGTTGTGCTTGTTATAATCAGAAAAGATATGTTAGAAAGAAGCCAGGATTCACTTCACACAATGCTTAATTATAAAATCCATGCGGAAAATGATTCGATGTATAACACTCCAAATACATTTGGCATTTACATTATCAAACTTGTTACAAAATATTTGTTAGGTCTTGGTGGGCTTGATAAGATGTACGAAATCAACAAAGCAAAAGCAAAACTTCTGTATGATGCAATTGATAACAGCGGCGGATTCTACAAAGGACATGCAGAAAAAGAATCTCGTTCATTAATGAATATTACATTTAATCTTGCAACTCCGGAACTTGAAAAGAAACTTATTGATGAAGCTTCTAAAGCCGGATTCAGCGGGTTAAAAGGTCATCGCTCTGTCGGTGGATTGCGCGCATCAATCTATAATGCTTTCCCAACAAAAGGTGTTGAGGCATTAGTAGAATTTATGAGTGATTTTCAGAAGAAAAACAGTTAAGTAATTTTTATTGCGAGTGAAGTGAGGCAATCTTTTATAAAACAGATTGCTTCATCACTTCATTCTTCGCAATGACTTAAAGGAAAAAAATGAAAAAAGTATTTTTATTAATTATCAGTTTATTGGTAATTACAGCATGCAGTAAAAAGGATGTTAAGTTTGAAGCATTCAGCGCAGAAGCTTTTGCGTACGATATTGGGGATGGAACGGCTGAAGTTAATGCAACTGTAAGAGTAAAGGGATTTACGCAAACAGAAAAAGATGACAACTACAATGCAGCAGTTGCTTATGATGTTGATCTTTTAAAACCAGACAGCACAATTAGAAAATCAATTTTTAAGTTTGTACAGAAAGCGGATAAGGGTGAGCCGATAAGCGATATCGCATTAGAAACCCAATTTACACTTGATTCAACTTATCAGGCAGGAACCTATACTCTTGTTTATAAAATCACAGATAAAAACTCTGATAACACTTTGGAATCAAATGTAAGCTTTGATCTAACGTGGGAGTAGCTGTTTAGTTTTCTTCAAAATATTGGGGCGGAATTAATCTTCTGCCCGAATATCCCTCATTCATTTCGTGATAATACAAAATATCTGATTCATCACTGCGCCAGCAAAGATATACTTCTTCACCATTAATCATTGATGGAAAATCAACCAAACCGATTTGAAATTTTGTATCCTTATAATAACATCCAATCTCTTCAAGTTCTGATAAAAAACCATTTACTTCGCCTGCAAGTTTTTTTATTCTAACATCATCTTCAATTCCATTATTAACTTCTTCAGCAATAAGGCGCATTTCTCGAGTTGTTTGTAAAATATCTCTTACAATATTTTTTACTAATGGTAATGTTTTGCGTGCATCCGCCGGTGTAAAATATTTTATTTCAGTAGTCATCGGTTTCCTAAAAAATTGATTCGTGCAAAAATACAATTAAAATCATTTAAAAAAAGTTCACTTAAACTATGTTTGATAAATAGTGTTTTTTTCTAATAAAATGGAATCCTTTCCAAGTTCATTGCCTCTAACTTGACACAAATCGAAAGGACAATTTCAATGCCGAAAAATAATGTTTCAATAATCAATAAATCTTTTGCATATAGTGAGTTTGTGGATGAGTTCACCGATCAAGCAAACGTGTCAGATATTAATACACTAAACGATTATGATAAGAGTTTTTATGATTACCGTAAATTAAATTTTCAAAGATCTTCTCGCGTTGAAAAAACTTTTGAACCAACTGAAGAAACAAAAGAGATTTTCTCTAAGATATCAAAACCAACCAAATGGGTCGTTATTACAGAAAGCTGGTGTGGTGATTCTGCACAAAACCTTACGGTAGTTGCAAAGCTTGCCGCACTAAATAATAATATAGATTTTAAAATTGTTTTGCGTGATTCTAATCTAGAGTTTATGGATTTGTATTTAACAAACGGCGGAAGAGGCATCCCTAAGCTTATCGCATTTGATGAAAATAATAATGAATTATTTAATTGGGGTCCGCGTCCGGAAGAAGCCAAAAAATTATTTTCTGATTTGAAAAAAGATGGAATGGAAGTTTCTGAAATCCACAAAGAGCTGCATTTGTGGTATGGAAAGAATCGCGGGAAAGAAGTTGAAAAGGAAATTGCAAGCTTAGTACAACAATTTATGTTGTAATTTTTTTAGATAATTATTCTAAATGTTATTAGTCCATCAACAGAAGATTTAACATCAATTTTCCACTGATGTATATCTACCAAAGATTTTACTATAGCCAAACCCAATCCAACACCGCCTAAACTGCGGTTGCGTGATGATTCGGCTCTAAAGAATCTATCAAAAAGTTTTGTTAAGGTTTCTTCGGGAATTACATCCGAATAATTTGAAAAACTTAAATATACTTTGCCGTTTTTTTCGATTGCACAACTTATTTTAAATTCTGAAGACTCAAGCCCATACTTAATTGCATTATCAATAAGGTTGATAATTATTTGTTTAAATAGTTCTGCGTCCGCTGATATTTCCAAAGAATCATTACCGTTAAAATCTAAAATAATTTTTATGTTTTTTTCATCAGCTTGATTAGAAAAACTATTAACCATGTTTTCAATAAACGGTTTCACTTCGAATGTTTGTTTGTTTAATCTAACTAAAGAGTTATCAACTTTGGATAAATAAAATAAGTGTTCTACAATATTTATTAGTCGTAGTGTTTCTTCATAGTTGCTTTGCAAAATTTCTTGATATTGCTTTGGGGTTTTTTCTGACTTAAGTGCAAGTTCAATTTCTCCGCGTAAAATTGTTAACGGGGTTTTAAGTTCGTGCGATGCAGAAATTGAAAACTGATTCATATAATCAATTGAAGTTTTAATTCGCTTTATCATATTATTCATTGTGTTTACAAGTCTGCCGTACTCATCATTATATTCACTTCCTTCAATAATTTTATTAAGATTTTGTGCAGTTATCTCATTTGTTTCATTTGTAATTTTATCTATCCTGGATAAAGCTCTAAATGAAATAAGCGAACCGCCGATTAATGAAAGCAGTAAAAAGATAGGAGCTATTAATATGTAGCTGTCTATTAAGTTTTCGAGTGTTTGATTAATTATTTGTATTGGAAAGGCAACAATAATTTTATAATCATCTTTGTATAAATATGCTGCTCTTATAGTATGTTCCGATAAAGATGAATCGGAAAAAGAAAAAAGCCCGGATTGCATCATTAACCGATCCGGATCTATTATAACGTTATTTTTTAAATTTGCTGTACTGAACAAAGTTTTATTTTTATATCCTACCTGCACAAAGGTGTTATTGGGATTTAACGCAACAACTTCAAATATCAAATCATAAATAAGATCGTCCGGGGTATTATAAATCGAATCAGCTTTAAACTCTTGTATGTTAACTTTGCTTTCGCTTACAAAATGATATATCATATCAGCTTGTTTACTTAATGAATAATCAAGCTCCTTAAACATGTTATGCTCAAGAAATCCGTAAATTGAAATGCCAATAACAATTTCTAACAGCAGAAAAATTAAGGAATACCAAAGTGTGGTTTTGAATCTTGTGGTTTTAAAATATTTAAATGTTTTGGAGAGCATTTCTATTTAACTGACATTAAAAAATAAATCAGTTCAATTATCTTTAATGGTATATCCAACACCTCTGATTGTATAAAGAATTTGTTTATCAAATCCTTTATCAATTTTATTTCTTAGCTTGTTTATGTAAACATCAATTACATTTGTGTCAGAATCAAAATGGTAATCATAAACGTGCTCAGATAATTTTACTCTTGATATAACATGATTTTTATTACGTATTAAATATTCAAGTATAGAATATTCTTTGGGAGTTAAAAAGATTTCTGTTTCATTTCTAAATGCTTTGTGAGATCGTGTATCCAATGTTAAATCAGATACTTTAATATAAGTGTTTTTTTCAGGGCTGTTTCTTCTAAGCAGCGCTCTAACACGGGCTAAGAGTTCATCAAAGGCAAATGGTTTTGGCAAATAATCATCGGCTCCCAAATCCAAGCCCATAACTTTATCCGCAACTCCGTCTTTGGCGGTTAGCATTAACACGGGAGTTGTTATTTTTTCCTGCCGTATTTCTTTAAGAATAGTAATTCCATCTTTAAAAGGAAGCATAATATCCAAAATAATTAAATCGTACTCATCACAAAAAGCTAACTTGCTTCCTTCTTTTCCATCTAATGCAATATCAACAGAATAGTAATCTTCTTCCAATCCTTTTTTAATAAAAGATGCAACTTTTTTTTCGTCTTCAACTACTAATATTCTCATAACTAAAATTAATAAAAAAAAGGAGAGAATTGTTCTCTCCTTTTACATTAATCTTCAGAAAAGATATTTAACTTATTTTGTATTAGATTTATTTTGGGTCTTATGCGTAATCATATCATTCTTTTTCACTTCATCATTTGTCTTGTTCATATCTTTTCCAGGATTGTTTTTAACTTCGTTTTTTACAGTATTTGTCCTTTCTTTTAGTTGATGATTTTTATGATGAGTTGTAGTGCCTGCATTTTGTTTCACCTCGTTAGTCTTTATACCCGTGTTAGTTTTTGAATCTATTTTTTGAACGGTTGTTTTTACATTACTGTCCTTCGTTTTTGAATCATTGCTTTGTGCCATTATTGTTGTATTAGCTGTAAAAGCTACGATAAAAATTGCAAATGCAAGTGCCATCATTCGAGATTTCATTTTTTGTTCCTTTATGATTTGTTATTGTTTTCTTAGTTACAAGTTTCTTAAAACTTACAGAGTAAACTTATTTGTGGATTATTAAGATTACCTTAAAAAAAGATTAAAAAATATTAATCCTGTTTTTGTATTTCTCCTTTAATGAATTGGCGATATAATTTACTTTGATGGCGTCATCATATTTTGTTTCTAATTCTCTTAATCTTATAAAATCCTCTCTAGCACCAATTAAATCACCTGTATCGGCTTTAATTGTAGCACGATTAAATAATGCCGAACTAAGATTTGGATTAAGTTCAAGCGCCTTGTTAAAATTTTCTAAAGCTTCGTGATACTTACCTGCATCTGCCTCGCTTGCGCCTTTTAGGTTATAATAGAAAGCAAAAATTTCTTCAAAGTTAAGTTCGGTTGGCGGCTGTGGCGACAAGTTTTGATAATAATCCATTCTATACCTCTTAAGATTTCAGTTCCGTTTGTTTTAATGACTTCTTAATGCAAATATATTTATTGCCTATTAATATTTGATTAATAAAACATTAAAATTTATTAATGGAAATTGATTATATAGCTGTCGTAAATGAGAATTATTTACTGCTAATGTCTTTCTGTTTTGAGAAAATTAATCTTGCATTACCATAAAACGATGCCGCTATCAACTCAAATCGAACAAAACAAAAATTTAATATTTAGCATGATTTTTGAGCAATTAATTTTAGTAGATTAACTACGGTTAATAATTGCCAGGTCTCGCGTAAAAAATAATTGTCTAACTAATCTTTTAATAAATAAGGATCCTGCTATGAAAAAATCTTTACATCTTTTTATTGTTTCACTTTTCATCTTGCAGTCAAGTATATTTTCTCAATCACCACAGGTACAGCAAATAATAAACTCTGTTAATCAAGATTCATTGATTCAATATGTAAAGGAACTTTCCGGTGTTGTGCCAACAATGATTAACGGAACAATGCAAACAATTTTATCACGAAACAAAAATCAACCCGGAAATGCTCTTGCAGAAACATACATTAAACAGAAGTTGCAGAGCTATGGTTTGACAACTACGATACAATCCTTTAGCACTACGGGAAAAAATGTTTACGCTGTGCAGCCTGGTACAGAATTCCCAAATAAAAAATATATTGTTTGTGCACATTATGATGATATGCCAAGCGGAACAATTGCGCCAGGTGCAGATGATAATGGAAGCGGCACTGCGGCAGTAATTGAAGCTGCAAGAATTTTCTCGCAGCAAACTTTTCCTTATACAATTGTTTATGCTTTGTGGGATGAAGAAGAACAAGGTTTGGTTGGCAGCGCCTATTATGCTACGCAGGCATTTAATGCAGGCGATTCAATTCTTGGTGTTATAAATATGGATATGATTGCTTACGATGGAAACAATGATGGAGTCTGCAATATTCACAATCGTCCGGTTGGTTCATCTGTAGAACTTTATAATAAGATGGTTGAAATAAATACACAGTATGCAATTGGACTTACAATTGTTTCGTATAATCCCGGTATTACAGCCAGCGATCATGCTTCGTTCTGGAATAAGGGTTATGGTGCAATTCTTTTAATAGAAGATGATAATGATTTTCATCCTCAGTATCACACCATAAATGATAATCTATCTTATTACAATCAACCTTACTTTGTAAAAAACTCTAAGTTAGCCTTTGCCACATTAGCAACAATTGCACTTAATCTTACACTTGATATTTCTCATACACCAATCGCTTCGATGACAACATCTGAACCGATTACAGCCTCTGCATTTGTTTCTTCAGGTTTGCAAATTGGAACAGGTTCGCTTGCACCAAGATTGTATTATCGAACCAAAACTTCCGGCGGAACTTTTAGCAATTTTATAGAAGTTACAGGAACACCTACAGAAAGTGGAAACTTTAATTTTAATATTCCGGCTTTAGCGCTTGGAACAGTTTGCCAATATTATATTGCTGTGCAGGATGCTAACTCATCAATTGTAAAAACATTACCTACCGGTGGCGGGGGATTTAATCCTCCAGGCAGTACGCCTCCGCCAACATTTTACCAATTCTTTGTTGCGCCGCTTACTGTTGCAATGTATGATGAAGCAAATAATATAACCAACTGGACTTCAACAAGCGGATGGAATACTACAACAGCAAAATATGTTTCTGCACCATCGTCGTTTACAGATTCTCCGAGCGGAAACTATCTTGCAAATGTTACTTCATCTCTTAGGTATAATAATCAGGTTGGATTAACAAACGTACTTGGTGCTGTTCTGGAATTTGATACACAGTGGGATATCGAAACGGATTATGATTATGGACAGATTCAACTTTCTACAAACAACGGCTCTACCTGGATTGCTTTAGCAGGACAATATACTAATCCAAGCACTGGATCATTCCAACCACCAAACCAGCCGGTTTATGATGGAACACAACTTACATGGGTTCACGAATCAATTGATATTTCTGCTTATGCAGAGCAGCAAATTGCAATAAGATTTTATTTCGCATCTGATTATGCAGTGCAAAAAGACGGATGGTATGTTGATAATGTTAAAGTATCTGTTTACAACGGAATAATTCCTGTTGAGCTTGTTACATTTACAAGTTCAATTATAAACAACACTGTAAGCTTAAATTGGATTACAGCATCAGAATTAAATAATTCAGGATTTGAAATAGAAAAATCAACTAACAATGTAAACTGGGATAAGATTGGATTTGTACCTGGGAATGGTACATCTACAGAAGTGCATAATTATTCTTTTATTGATCAAAATCCTTTTGTAGGAACATCTTATTATCGATTAAAACAAATAGATTTTGATGGAACTTCAGAATATGCAAACATCGTTGAAGTTGTTTATGGAACTGTTTCTGAATTTGCATTGGAGCAGAATTATCCAAATCCATTCAACCCATCAACAAAAATAAAATATAGCATTGCATCTGTAGAGACGAAGCATGCTTCGTCTGTACAATTAAAAATTTACGATGTACTTGGAAATGAAGTTGCAACATTAGTAAACGAAGAAAAAACTCCCGGCAATTATGAAGTAATATTTGATGCGTCAAAATTATCCAGTGGTGTTTATCTTTATACAATTAAATCAGGTATCTTTGTTCAAACACGTAAAATGTTGTTGATGAAGTGATGCCATCACTTTATCATAAAATCCCTTTGGGGATGTTGACAAAATAAAAGTTCTGATTTTCGTAGCTCAGGACTCCTGTCCTGAGCTTGCTCTTTTATAATTAGCAGCAATTCACAGGACGGAGTCCTGCGCTACGATTGGAATTAGAAAAGGCACAAGTAATTGTGCCTTTATTTTTAAATCTTACCCTACATTTTCTTACTTTTACTTTCAATAATCTCAAAAATCTGGAAACTAAAAAGGCTAAGAGAGTGAACGAACACGAAACATCAAAATCAGGTATCAAATCCTTTCCGCTAAACTACTGGGTAGTAATAGTGATGGAGTTTTTTGAACGAGGCTCCTTTTATGGAATGATGAGTATTCTTTCCGTTTATATGACTGACCAGCTTAGTTACACAAAAGAAAGTGTTGGTGTAATTAAAAGTGTTATCCAACCGATGCTTTATATTCTTCCTATTCTTTCCGGTGCAATTGGGGACAGATTTGGTTACAAAAGAATTTTAACGTTTGCATTTATCTTTTTAGGACTTGGATATTTTCTTACAAGTCAAACCACAGAATATGCAATGGTGTTCGGCAGTTTAATAATTATGGCGGTTGGTGCGGGTGCATTCAAGCCAATGATTTCAGGCACGATTGCAAGATCAACAAATGAAAGCAACAGTACACTTGGTTTTGGAATATTTTATTGGTCAATAAATCTTGGTGCGTTTTTGTTTCCGTTAATACTTGTTCCATATATCAAAAACACTTTTGGCTGGCAGTATGTTATGATGGCATCTGCAATCACTACAACAGCAATGCTTATCCCTACTTTTTTTATTTACAAAGAGCCCGATAAACCTAAGAGTACAAAAAGTCTTACCGAAGTTTTAAAAGGCGCGGTAATGGTTTTAACCGATGTTAGATTCATAGGTCTAATTGTAATTTATTCGGGGTTCTGGATTCTATACTTCCAGATGTTTGATTCAGTTCTTTGGTATGTTCAAAAATATGTTGATGCAACTCCTCTAAACAATTTTGTTAATGGTACTCTCGGCGGCATCGGGATTAATCTCAATTGGCAATTTGATGTTGAACATGTTACCGTAATAAATGCAGGTACAATAATTTTACTTCAATTTTTTGTATCTAATATTGTAAAGCACACAAAAGCATTACCCACCATGATCGCGGGAATTGCAATGGGAACAATTGGAATGGCGATACTTGCAATCAACACAAACATTTGGGTGTTTTTGATTGGCATTACAATTTTTTCAATCGGAGAAATGACAGCACATCCAAAGTTTATAAGTTATGTTGGATTGATTGCACCCGAAGATAAAAAAGCTTTATATCTTGGTTATTCTTTTCTTTACGGTGTTATAGGAAGCAGTGTTGGGGCTTTGTTAGGAGCTTTTCTTTATGTGCATTTTGTA
This sequence comes from Ignavibacterium sp., assembly GCA_018059515.1. Taxonomy (GTDB): domain Bacteria; phylum Bacteroidota; class Ignavibacteria; order Ignavibacteriales; family Ignavibacteriaceae; genus IGN3. The sequence continues at coordinate 5,191 of JAGOXU010000067.1, read as the reverse complement.
GATAACCTAAATCAACCGGCAACACTTTGGATTATTTTTAGTATGATTGGCGTTGTTACAATTATTGGGCTTTTACTTTATAATAAGTTTGTAAGTCCTACAAAAAACGCTTCGTAACTTTTGTTTTTAATAGGACTCATTACCGGGTCTCATAATTTTAATATTATATTTTTAGCTTGATAAAAATTCTTAATGAGATATTTAATAGATTATTTAAATAAATAGTATGAATTATAATCACTGGAAATGGCAGCCTGGAAAAGTTGATTTAGGGAATCGTTACTTTGAATTAAAATATGGAAGTGTTCCGGCACCAATTGCGCGAATTGGTATTGGCGAAAGTAAAACATTTATTGTTGAGTTTTTATTTAACGAAATAGAATTAGAAAAACGACAAGAAATGTTTTCAGAAATTATATGGGAAATTGAACTTTATTTAATCAACAATAGTGACGCTGATCCTGTTGAGTATATGATTAATCATACGAAGAAATGTGCAAATATGTATTCAAGAATTCATTGGAGATATTTTCCCAAAGGTTCTAAGAGAGCGATTATACTTAGCAAGGAAAGAACACTCGTTAAATCTGTTACCACGATAAAAAATTATTTTACAAAGCTGTTGCAGGAAATTTAGAAAGCAACTTATATAGCAGATTATCCCTTCTCATCAACATCATTAAAGTCTTTTACATTAAACTCGTCTTTAAATCTATTCATCAACAGCATAAACCCTATTCCTGCGCAAGCACCTATTATTAACATAGAATTACCAATTAATAATTGATCGTACAAAAAATTAAGATTAAAGTAATAACTGAATCTAAAGTAAACCATTCTGCCTGTGTGCGAAATTAAGTTACCAATGCCTGCACCAAAGTATGCGAACAATAAAATCTTTGCAATTTTATACACAACTATAAACCGGCTATAAGTTTTTGCAACTTCTTTGATAAGTCCGTAAACAGAAAATATTCCGATCACCATCCAGAAAAATTCGCTGTTAGAAATAAAATCAGGAATAACAAAAATTGTAAACAGAATTATTATCGCTCTTGAAACTATCGTGATATACAATTGCGGATAATCTAAAAAACTAAGTTTATTATCAAGTGCATCGTTAATGCTTTGTGTTATACTAACTTTATTTACAATCTCAGCTTTGGTAGATCCGCAGCTTGGGCAATCTTTTAAATCATTATCGGATTTCTGTCCGCAATTTTGGCAAATTGTTGGGTACATTTTTGTTATGTAATGTAAATTAAAATTTTGCTATGACTCTAGAGGTCAGTAATAAAATATTATTCGTCAGTCTGAGCGAAGACGAAGACTGAAATTATAAGTTAAACTTGTTGCCATCCAAGCAGCTTCCTACCTCGACTTAGCTCGGTATGACTATCTATGCAAATGATATTCCACAAACACATAATTACAATTTTTATATTAAAGACACTATGAAACATTTTTAACTAAATATCTTTTAATTTTTTGTGTTGTAGTCTTTTCAAACTCACTATCGCGCACATAAAATTTTCTTATTTGCTTAAAAGCCGGAAGTTGTTTGTTTGTTTCTTTTACTGCTTCAGAAATAATTTCATTAACTAATTCAGTAGTAATTGCAATTTTATTTTTTCCAGAATACTCAATAAATGCTTCAGCATCAGTTACAATTTGTACTGCAATTATTTCAGCCTGTTTTTCATCTTGCTCGCCGTAAACCATACATTCCTGCACAAACGGATTTCGATTTAAAATATCTTCAATCTCTTCGGGAAAAACATTCTCGCCACTTTTAGAGATAATTACATTTTTCTGTCTTCCGTTTATATGCAAAAATCCATCAGCATCAAAAAATCCAATGTCTCCGGTTTTAAAATATCCATCATCAAAAGCAGCATCTGTGAGTTTTTGATTTTTATAATAACCGAGCATTACGCTATCCCCTTTAATATAGATTTCTCCAATTCCGTGTTCATTTGGATGATTGATTTTGATCTCAAGTCCGGGCAAAGGCAAACCTGCGGCATCATCCTTAAAACTATACAGACGATTTAATGTTGCAATTGGTGAGGTTTCCGTTAATCCATACCCTTGCACAAAATTAAATCCAAGCTCGCGCAATCCTTTGGCAACTTTGGGATCAGGCGCCGCACCGCCTGCAATAAATAACCTTATGTGCCCGCCAAATTTTTGATGAAGTTCTTTAAAGATTAATTTTTTGGAGTTTTTCCATCCGAATGATTCAAAAATATTTGTTAGCGAAATAAGCGGCGGAACAACTTTAGATTTTATTTTGTCTTCCTGAATTCCTTTATGAATTTTTTTAAACATTTTATCGTAAAGAAGTGGAACACCGAGCAAGATTGTAGCCTTAACTTTTTGCAGATCATCAACAACTGTTTTTAATGAACGCGCATAATGTGCTGATGCGCCGGCGTATAACGGACATAGTAATCCGCAAGTACATTCATATTTATGATGAATCGGAAGAACAGAAAGAAACCTATCTTCAGGCGTAATCTTAATCATACTTGTCATTGCCATAAGATTTGATGCAATGTTTTTTTGTGTAAGCATTACCCCCTTTGCTCTGCCAAGTGAACCTGACGTAAAAATAATTTCCGCCATTTCATTAGGATTGATACTTGGTAATTGTTCGATTGAAGCAGATTGTTTTTCAAGCATTTTTGTCATCGAAAGGATTCCATCTTTATGCTCTTTGGAATCCATATTAATGTAATATTTAACGTTTCGCAGCGAGTCTCTTTTTTCTTTCATCAAAGATTCAAAGCTATCGGAAAAAACAATTGCTTTTGTTTCAGATTCGTGTATGATATTTAATATTTCATTCTGACTTAAATTTTTATCAAGCGGAACTATAACTATATTAAAACACATTGCAGTAAAATATGTAAGCGACCACTGAACACGATTTTCACTTATCACCGCAATATGATCACGCTCTTTAATTCCAATATCAAGCATTGCTTTACCAAAACGAATTACATAATCGTAAAGCTGATTAAATGTTACTTTTGAAATTGGATTATCTGTCAGATCTTCAAGCGCAAGTTTATCGCCGTATTCTTTTACTGATCTTAAAAGCATATCTTGTATTGAAGTTATACTTGGGACTACATAACGAGGATATTCCTTAACCATTTTGTTTCTCTTTTCTATAAAGTTTTCTGAATTGATACTGCGCCGCGAAGATCATCAAGCTGGTAGCCTGTAGCTTTATCATCCGGATATTTATTTTGCAAAATTGTTTTAACATTATCACTAATTTGATTTGAAGTTCCATGGCAACTTAAGCACGGAGCTTGAATTAAGATTGGTTTCATATATCTCACATTATAAGTTCCGTCTTCTTCAATCAATTCAAAAAATTCTGTTGTGTCCGTTAATTTTTTTTGAGAGCTTAATAACTCAAAAGATTTGAGTACTTTAGTTTCAAATCCATCGGGCAAATTGTTTGGGTTCCTATTTAAAAACGAAACACGTTTTATATAAATACCTTTTTTTACACCGTAGTTATTAGTTAACACTTGCGCTGTATCCGAACAAACTGAAACAGCAGCAGCCACTCCATTTGTTTGCATTTCTTTTACAAGAATTTCCTTAAGAGTTCCCATAAATTCTTTTGCGTCTTGTCTTAATCCTGATTTTATATTATCGGTAAGCTGCGGTTTGGATGTATCTGTACATCCAATGAAAACAAAAAAACTGATTAGTAAAACGGATAGTGAAATGATTATTTTCATGGCATTCTCTCCTAAATAAGAAATTATCAAATCCCGATATTAATTTAATAATAAATATCCAAGGTTAGCCAAATAATATTTAAGTTTGGGTAAAAAATTTAATTGAATGATTTGAACACAAAACACCCGCTAACTCAAAAATCAATATTAGCATTCTGGATTCCATTAGCTGCAACATGGTTAATGATGTCCATTGAAGGACCATACCTTTCTGCACTTATAGCACGATTAGCGGAGCCTAAATTTAACCTTGCTGCATACGGAATCGCCTTTTCTTTCGCACTTATAATTGAAGCACCCGTAATTATGATGATGAGTGCATCAACCGCGCTGGTAAAAGATTATCAATCATTTAGACAATTAAGAAAGTTTAATTACATACTTAGCCTTTCGCTTACTGCTGCCATGATTATTTTTGGTTTACCTTCTATCTTTTATTTCATTACTGAAGATTTAATTGGTTTACCGAGAGAGGTTTCATACTTAACACATCTTGCTGTTATGATTTTAATTCCCTGGCCAGGAGCAATCGGGTATCGACGATTTTATCAGGGGATTTTAATTCGTAACAATCTAACACGTTTAGTTGCCTACGGAACAATTATTAGATTAGTTTCAATGTCAATAACTGCATTCATTTTATACAGATTTACAGGTGTTCCTGGTGTAGTTGTAGGTGCAACTGCTTTATCAACAGCAGTAATTTGCGAAGCGATTGCAAGCAAACTAATGGTAAATAAATTTCTTGCTAAGTTAAAAATTCAAACAAGCGACTCAAATAATAATTTAACTATGAAAGAAATAATAAAATTTTATTATCCGTTGGCGCTAACATCATTACTTACACTTGGCATACAACCCTTCGTAACATTTTTTATCGGACAAAGCAAAATGCCGCTTGAATCTTTTGCAGTTTTGCCTGTTGTAACTTCTTTTGTTTTTATTTTTAGAGGATTGGGATTGTCTTTTCAAGAAGTTGTTATCGCATTAATTGGTAATAATATGGCTGGCTTTAAACAACTAAAAAGATTTGCAGTTAAACTTGCATTGTTTGTTGCAGGAACACTGATGCTGATTGCGTTCACTCCGCTTGCAGAAATCTGGTTTAAAGATGTCTCCGGTTTATCAGAATCATTATCCGATTTTGCGAAACTTCCGTTGATGATTATGTCTTTCTTTCCTGCATTAACAGTGCTTATAAGTTTTCAACGTGCAGTTTTAGTAAAAGCCGACGAAACCAAACAAATAACATACGGAACTGCAATTGAGTTTGTGGGAATTATTATTGTAGTTGCGGTTTGTATTAAATTTTTGTCGCTTGTAGGCGCTGTTGCCGCAACAATAGCTTTTGTTATTGGTAGAATGGCGGCTTGTGGTTATTTGATGCCACCTACAATATCTTCTTTGAATAAAAATTAATCTAATAG
>JAGOXU010000066.1 GCA_018059515.1 Ignavibacterium sp. | reverse complement strand
CCCCGGATGCAGCAACATAACCCTGCGAAACAATAATTGGTTTCTTCCCTTTTCCTTTGCGAAGCACATCTGCAATTAAATCCGCAGCAAGTGCATCTCCACCGGGAGAATCAACACGCAGAACAATTGCTTTTATATTTCCACTGTTTATTGCGGCTTCAACATACTTAACTAAAGTGCGCGCTTTAATTCCGTCATCCATTCCCGTTCCGCCAATAGCATAGATAACTGCAATCTTTGGTTTCGATCCCCAATAATCATCAGGTAAAATAAATTTATTCAGAGAGTTAGCACTTACTAAATTTTTATTTTGCTTTTCATACTTACTAATGATCTCACTTATATCACTCCAGCGTGCAAGTGTATCAACCAGATTTTGAATTACAGCATCATCCGGTAAAAACATCCAGGTGCTTTCAACAAGTTTATCAAAGTAAGCAGGAGTAAAATTTCTTCCTTCGCAAATTTCCTTTTGTGCAAGGTTGTAATTTTCATCAACCAACCTTTGTCTTTGTTCGCGATCTGCTTCACTAAAATCTTCACGCGCAAAACTTTCGGCAGCGGATTTATATTTAAAATATCTTAACTCGTGAAATCCAAGCCCAAGCATTTCGAGCGATCCCTTAAAGAATGTTCTGCCCATCAAATAACCGTTAAGTGAAATTGTTCCCATCGGATCAAGAATAATTTTATCCGCAACAGAAGCAAAATGATATTCGTCCATTCCTGCACGGTCTATGTAGATATAAACTTTTTTTCCGTTGGATTTTATTTCTTTTAATTTTTCTCTCAGTTCCCAAAATATTTCTTTGTTGATATTAGCGCCGGAAAGATTTATTGCAATACCGGAAACAGTGTTATCAGTCATTACTGCATCAAGTTGTTCGATTAGATTGAAAAGTGTTTTGCTGTTATCAAAAAGTTTAAAGTTTTGATATTTAATTCCGCCCTGTAGCTCCATTGATACATAATTATGATCATTGGAAAAAATATTTAAAAGATTTCTATCGCCGGCACCAATTCGTATTCCGTAAGTGTTAAAAGAAAGTTTAGCATCTTCATCGTAATGTGCATTTGAAGTTAAACCTATTGATCCGAAACCTACTTGCAAGCCAACATTAAAACTTTTTCCATCAAAATATCTTCCTATTACTCTTAAACCATCTAAAGGTTCAACAATAGCACCAGCACTCCATTTAATTTTTTCTTCTACTTTGTCATTAGTAAAAGTATAATCTCCAAATAAGGTGAGGTTATAATTTGCAAGTGGTCTAATTCCAGCGCCAATAATTCCATTACCCTCTCCTCTATCTGGTAAGTTTGCTATAAGATTAAACGATAGAAAATTTGCAGGGCGATAAATTGCACCAAGTGTAAAAAGATCGGAACGCTTAATATAATTTACATCACCGGTTGACCAGCCATATCCAAATCCAACTCCAAACACATCTGAACCAATTGCGGTTGAAATCTTATAATCTGTTATGGAAAAATCATTAAATGATTGGTTATGAATTCCGAATCCCAAATAAGGCACTGAAGTAAAAAGTCCCCAACTGCTAAGATCATTTACATCAGAGTTATTATCATTCCAGGTAAAATAAATATTTGGCTGAGGTTGAAATGCAATCTCTGCCGGATTATTAAATCCGCCCAAACCGAACAACATTGTTCCCGGTGTCGCAAATTCCATATCATTATTAAAATAATATGATGGGAAAATTGTTTGAGCATTAGTGTTTGAAATGAGAAGAATTAAAGTAACTGCAATCAAATTTTTGCGTAACATGTTTTTTCCTGAATATGTTCCAAAAAATCCTGCCTAAAAATAACATTTAAAGGGAATAATAAATGACCTAATTAAAAAGGAACTGAAAATATTTTATTGCTGTTATCCAATTACAATAACAGAAAATAATTCAATAAATATATATCAGGAGGTTCATATGTTCGCAAGAAAATATCTTTCATTATTCTTAATGTTAATTTTTGGAATAACCTTTTTTACGGCATGCAGTGATGATGATGAAGTAATAACACCTACACCCGTTTCAAAATCTAAAGTACTTGTTACGCACGCTTCACCAGATGCACCGGGAGTTGATCTTTTAGTTGATAACGTAGTTGCAGGAACTAACTTAACATTTCCAAACAGCACAAATTATTTAGAGGTTAATTCCGGAACACGAAATGTAAAAGTTAATGTAACCGGAACTTCAACAACAGCATTAGAAGCAAATTTAAATTTAGCAGCAGATAAAAATTATTCCGTATTTGCTGTAAACAATGTTGCAATGATTGAAGCTGTGGTTGTGGAAGATAATCTAACATCGCCTGCAAGCGGCAAAGCGCATGTAAGATTTATTCACTTATCACCAAATGCTCCTGAAGTTGATATTACAACCAATACAGGCGCAGTAGTTTTTGGAAATTATGTATTCAAACAGGCTTCTGCATTTACTCCGCTTGATGCAGGGACTTATGATTTACAGGTAAGACTTGCAGGAACATCAACAGTCGTATTGGAATTACCGGGAATTGCACTTACAGCCGGAAAAATTTATACAGTATTTGCAAAAGGATTAGTTGGCGGAAGCGGCACACAATCTTTAGGTGCACAGATAATCGTAAACAAGTAATGTGCAAGTAACGATTAGATGATGATGTTGAAAACCGGGTTTGAAAAAATCCGGCTTTTATTTTTAATTTATTTCGCAATCAGATGTAAATCTTTTTGTTTATTTTTGTTCATCAAACAATTGATTAAACATGATTGAAATAAATAATCTTTACAAAAGTTTCGGAAGCAAAAAAGTTTTGCAAGGCGTTAACCTTACAATTGAACAAGGCGAAACCATTGTTATTATTGGCAGAAGCGGCTGCGGCAAAAGTGTTTTGATAAAACATATTGTCGGTTTGCTTAGTCCGGATTCTGGTTTTGTAAAAGTTGAAAATAAAATTGTAAACGATCTAACTCAAAAAGAACTTTACGAATTAAGAAAGAAATTCGGTTTTTTGTTTCAAGGTGCAGCTTTGTTTGATTCTATGACCGTTGAAGAAAATGTTAGTTTGCCTTTGGTTGAATCAAAATTGAATTATTCAAAATCAGATATAAAGAAAATCGTTGAAGAAAAGTTATCATTGGTTGATCTTGAAGATGTTTTAAATCTAAAACCTTCGGAACTTTCCGGTGGAATGAAAAAACGCGTTGCACTAGCACGTGCCCTTGTAACTAATCCTTCCTATATTTTATATGATGAACCAACAACAGGACTTGATCCGATTATGTCGGATTCAATAGACCAGATGATAAAAGACTTATCTGAAAAATTAAACGTAACCTCTGTAGTTGTTACGCACGATATGTACAGCGTTAAAAATGTAGCAAACCGCGTTGCAATGCTGAATGATGGTGTTATTTATTTTACTGGAAAACCTGAAGAACTATTAAGCTCGTCGGACAAAGTTATTTCAGACTTTATTAGAAGGACTGAAGTTTAAATTAAATTTTGTCTTCAACTTTATAAATTCTGCTCGAATTATTTAATTAAAAATCATCTGATTCTTCAAAAAAATTCCTCTTTGCACTTCACTATAAAAACACTATATTTCAAAAAATTAAAATTAGGAGTCATTGATGGAATCAATTAAAGATATGCTAAACGGGCGTGAAGTCTTTACTGTTCAATCCGGTTCAACAATAAAAGAAACTGTTAATTATATGGCATCTAAAAAAGTTGGATTAGTGCCTGTTTTAGATAGCGAACGCTTACTAGGTGTTTTTTCTGAACGTGATTTAGTTAAAAGGGTTATTGCTGAAGAGAAAGACCTGATTACCACAACCGTTGATGATGTAATGAGCACAAGTCTTGTTATTGCAAAAATTGATGAATCAACCGAATCCATCCTGGCAAAAATGAAAGAAGCAAAAACAAGACACATTTTAGTTATTGATGATGAAAAACTTGTCGGTGTTCTTTCCATTCGTGATCTTTTAGAAATAGATCTTAACCATTGTAAAACCACAGTAGAAGTTTTAAATAATTATATATATTCCAAATAATTTGTTTATTTAAAACTATGCCTAACATTTCTTCGATTGTTGAAATTATTCAGCTTATGCTTGCACCAGGAATTATGATTTCTGCATGCGGACTTTTATTACTTGGAATGAATAATAAATATTCACTTGTTGTAAATAGAATTCGTTTACTAAATGAAGAACGCAGAAAAGTAATTCATAAAACTTCAGATGATAAAAGTTTTAATTATCAAGAAACTCAACGCTTAGAAAGTATATCTATGCAAATTACAGCTTTGGTTTACAGAGTTAAGCTTGTTAGAAATGCAGTTCTATCCTACACAATCGCTGTTGCGTTGTTTGTACTTACTTCTCTTTTAATTGGATTTGGATTTTTACTTGAGATAACAAAATTAAATTCCTTTATTACTGTTCTTTTTTTGCTTGGAATGATTTCAGTTTTATGCGGGGTTACCTATGCCGCTTATGAAACTTATAAAGGATATGAGATTGTAAATTTTGAAGTGAAGATTGATGAATAATAAGTTTTATTAACCCAATTCCTTCAAAGGGCAGTTGTACAAGTGTTGTACTTGTCATTTCGACCCTGCCTTTGCCGGCAGGCAGGAAATCTTTTTACGCTAAAATTTATAAGATTTCTCATCCCGAAAGTCTTCGGGATCCTTCTTCCGAAGGAATGCCTTCGGAAGAAATAACTTATCCGAGTTATGCAACAGGCTCTTAAAGGGATTGGGTTAATTTTATTTAAAATACTACATCACCAAAGCCATTATTGCTTTTTGAACATGCAGCCTATTTTCCGCCTCATCAAATATTACTGAGTTTGGTGAATCACAAACTTCATTAACGACTTCATCGCCACGATGTGCAGGTAAACAGTGCATAAACAAATAATCTTCTTTAGCATTTTTAACTAACTTGGGGTTTACCTGATACTTCATAAATTTCTTTTTGCGTTCAGCAGCTTCAGCTTCCTGCCCCATGCTTGCCCAAACATCAGTGTAAACAATATCTGCATTCTTAACTGCCGCAACAGGATCATCAAGAACTTCAATTTTGCTGCCCATGTATTTAGCAAACTTCTTAGCATCCTCAACAATATCTTTATCAGGTTTATAACCGGATGGCGAAGCGATTGCTATATTCATTCCAACTTTTGAACAGCCGTTTAATAGGCTATGAGCCATATTGTTTCCATCACCAATGTAAGCAAGTTTTAGTCCTTGTAATTTTCTTTTCTTCTCAAGGATTGTAAATAAATCCGTTAAAACCTGGCATGGATGAAGTAAATCTGTTAAGCCATTTATAACAGGAATGTTTGCATACTTTGCAAGATCAGTAACATCACTATGTGCAAAAGTACGGATCATAATTCCATCCAAATATCTTGCAAGCACTTGTGCAGTATCAGAAATATTTTCGCTTATTCCAAGCTGCAAATCGTTTGGTCCAAAGTACAATCCAATTCCGCCAAGCTGATAAATACCAACCTCAAAAGAAACTCTTGTTCGTGTTGATCTTTTTGTAAAGATCATACCAAGAGTTTTACCTTCAAGTAAACGATGCGGTTGGCCTGTGTATTTTTTTTCTTTTAGAGATTTACTTTCATCAAAAATCTCATAAATTTCTTCAAGTGTAAGATCAGCAATAGAAATTAAATCTTTGCCTTTCATATTAACTGCCATATACGCTCCTATTTTTTTAAGTTAAAGTTCAAGAAAGAATAATAAAATCCCACCTACTACAAACTACTTACTAATAACTATTTTCGTACCGCCGTTTAGATTGCCAAGCATAGTTGAATCTGTGATTACTGTTTCTTTGCCGCCGCTTTTTACAAATTTAATTGCAGCAAGAATTTTTGGACCCATGCTTCCAGGTGCAAACTCCCCATCCTCATAGTACTTTTGTGCTTCATCCACAGTGATTACATCCAAAGCTTTCTGATCAGGTTTGTGAAATCTTAAAAAAACTTTAGGAACATCTGTAAGAATGTAAAAAGCATCTGCACCAATTTCTTCTGCAAGTAAGGCTGATGCATGATCTTTATCTATTACAGCCTCTACACCATACAATTTGTTATCTTCACTACGATAAACCGGAATACCGCCGCCGCCGGATGCAATTACCAAATTACCTTTATTAACTAAATCTTTAATTACTTTTCTATTTAAAATATCTAATGGCTGAGGTGATGGTACAACTCTTCTCCAACCTCGTTTTCTTGGATCTTCTTTAAATACAAAGTTGTTTACTCTTGCAAGCAGATCGGCTTCTTCTTTAAGATAAAATGCACCAACCGGTTTAGTTGGGTTTTGAAATGCGGGATCATGCCTATCTACCAAAACCTGGGTAACAAGTGTTATAACATTTTTTTTGATTTTTTGATCTTTAAAAAGATTATAAATTTGCCTCTCAATCATATAACCAATTCCGCCTTGTGAATCAGCTACACAAATATCAAGAGGCATTTTAGGAATTTTATAGTTGTTATATCCAGCTTCATTACGAAGCATAATATTGCCAACCTGCGGACCGTTACCATGAGTTATTACAAGATTGTAACCTTCTCTGATAAGATTTAATAAACTAACACAAGTATCGTAAGTGTTTTTTTCTTGCTGCTGGATAGTGCCGATTTCATTTCCCCGTAAAAGCGCGTTTCCTCCAAGGGCAACTACTGCTGTTTTTTTCATAAAAATTTATTAGAACCAATTCTGTTTGTAAAGAAATATAAAATTTTATGTGTTAAATTAAAGAAGGTAAATTTCAAAAAAAATTTTCTTCGATTATTTGCATTTAAGTGATAAAAATGAACGCCAAAGAAAATGAACCATTCGATGATTTTTTAAGACCGGCAAATATGCTAAGGCTTTATGCTACCGGTGCATTTCCAATGGCTAACGAAAACACGGGTGCAATTGAATGGTTCCTACCTGATACACGATGTATAATTCCACTTAATGATTTTAACATCCCAAGATCAACAAAAAAAGAAATAGAAAAATTAAAATTTGAAATTAGATATGATACAGAACCCATTTCTGTAATTAGAGGATGTGCAAACCGTGATCACACATGGATTTCCGAAAGATTGATTGAAGCTTATAAAAGATTAATTAAACGCGGTCACTTGCATTCTGTTGAAACTTGGAAAGATGGAAAACTTATCGGCGGATTATACGGTATAACTTTTCGCGGTGCATTTTTTGGCGAATCTATGTTTTCAATAGTTTCGCAAGCCTCCAAAGCTGCTTTAATAAATCTTCTTTATCATCTTAAAGAAAAAGATTTTTCCTTGCTTGATGTTCAGTACATGACAGATCATTTAAAAATGTTTGGTGCAATTGAAATTAGTTTAGATCAATACAAGGATGAAATGATTGATGCTTATCAGCGTATATGTGAGTTTTAGTTATTATCTCGACTTACGCAAGCGGCAGAAAAACCTTGGAGGTTTTAAATTTTGTATCAGGAAACTTATTAATGTTTTCCATTGGAATTACCATGAGTAATCCAATTATGAACTTTATTTATCAAATCATTTTTACCAAAAGGTTTTGATAAATAATCATCAAAACCGGAAGCTAAAAACTTTTCTTTATCTCCGACCATTGCATGTGCTGTAACTGCAATAACAGGCACATTTTTATACTGCGGTAATGCTCTTAAATTTTTTAAAACTTCAACTCCGCTAATACCTCTGCCAAGACTAATATCCATAAGCACAAGCGAATAAAGATTGTTTGAGATCAATTCAGTTGCATCTTTACTATTAGAAGCTGATTCAAGTTCAATTTCGCCTCTTAAAAATAATTCAACTATTTTTCTTGTTGCCATATCATCATCAACAACTAAAACTTTTTTCTTTTTGCCTAATGGTAATGGAACAATATTTTCATCAACAATTATATTTGCAGGTTCCGAACTAAAGCTCCCGCCTTCAGTGGGAAACACAACTGTAAAAGTAGATCCTTTATCAACTTCGCTTTCAAGTGAAATACTTCCGCCCATTTTTTCTGCAAACTTTTTAGCAATAGTAAGTCCCAATCCTGCACCTTCAAAATGGCGATTGTAACCTTCACTAACTTGTCTAAACTCATCAAAAATACTTTCTTGATCTTCCTTTGCAATTCCGATTCCTGTATCAACAACTCTAATCATAGCATAATCTTTTCCGCTGCTGTTAATAACGCTTAACTCAATTGTTATTCCACCTTTATTTGTGTACTTAATTGCATTGTTTACAAGATTGGTTAAAATTGAATGCAACAGCCTTTTATCAAGTCTAGACAGAACAACATCTTTTTCAATCTTTGATTTTAAATAAAGATCCTTTTTCTGTGCAACAGGAACCAGCATTGTTACAACTTCAATTACTTCTTCAGCAATATCTATTTCACTGTAATTTGCAGTCACCCTGTCTGCTTCAACTTTTGAAAGGTCTAAAAGAAGATTCAAAGTTTCCATTAATCTTTTACCGCTTTGCATTACCGTGGATATCATATCATTCCACTCTTGATTTTCAACTTCTGATTTTAAAATTTCTGTATAACCCAAAATTGCAATGAGCGGAGTTCTAAGTTCGTGGCTCATATTTGCAAGAAAGTTTGATTTTAACTTACTCATTTCTTCAGCGGTATCTTTTGCAACAATCAATTCTTTTTTTGCAATTTCTCTTTCGATAATGCCCCCAAGGTTGGCTGCGGTTGTTTGCAGAATTGATATTTCACTTTCGCTCCAAATTCTATCTGATTGACAGTAATCAAATCCTATAAATCCCCAAAAATGATTGTTAACCATAATCGGCACAAGCAAAATGGATTTGATATTCTGCACACTAAGTAAATCCCTTAATGCTGGATTCAAATCTTTAACAAGACTGTTAATAATTCTGCCGCTGTTTAATACGGTATGCCAGCTTTCAAACATTGGAATGTATTTTAAATTTTGCATATCAGGATTATCAATTTCTGAACTAGCTTTTCCATTAGTCCACTCATATCTTTGGCTTAACAATGGTTCAGAAGTATTGCCATCAAAATGATTTTCAAAAATATAAACTCTATCTATGTCTGAAGATTGCCCGAGTGATTTTAATGTTTTTGAAATTGCATTATCAAAATTTCTTTCTGTTAACAGAATATTTGCTGCGTCTGCAACACCTTTAAAAAGATTTTTTTGATTAAGCAACGTTTGTTCTAATTTTTTTTGATGCGTAACATCTTTTAGTGTTCCAATTGTAGCCCGCTTGCCCTGATAATTGATTACGCGGGCACTCATATTAACATAAACTTTGCCCCCGTCTTTGTGCAGCATGCGCCATTCATAAGATGCTGGAGCTGGTTTACCCTCTTGTCTTAGTTTATAGTTTCCAGCAACTAACTCTGCATCATCCGGTGCAACAAATTTTAGAAAAGATGCACCTTCAATTTCGTTAGTTTCATAGCCAATCATCTTGCTAAACGCTCTGTTAACATAAAGCATAATTCCATCAACAATTAAAAACACTGCATCCTGAATACTATCAATAAGCGTTCTGTATTTTTCTTCTGATTGGGCAAGTTCAATCTCAACTTTTTTTCTGGATGTTATATCGCGACAAGAAAAAATTAATCCATAAGGCGTACCTTCGCTGCTGCTTAAAACTTCGCGCTGTACTTCAAACAGACATTCATCACCATTGTTATTTATAAAATGCAGCTCCTGTGGTTTTAAATCTTTCTGAAATATTTTGATAAAACTTTCGTTAACTTTTTCTCTATCGGCAGGGGCAATAAGATTAATAAAGTTTTTATTTTTTATTTCTTCAAGATTATTATAACCTGTAAACTTCATCCCAACTTCATTTATAAAAACAATGTTTCCATTTATATCAGTAATACCAATAATATCCGGAAGTGTAGCAAGAAGTTTTTTATAAAGTTCTTCACTTTCTTTTAAAGCAGCTTCAGCGCTAATTCTGCTGGAAATATCAGCAACAAATCCCTCTAAAGTTTCTACTTTTCGTTTTTTAGAAATTTGGGCGTTCCCTTTTTCCCAAACCCATTTCTCAATTCCATCTTTTGTTCTTATTCGATAAAATAATTGATAAGGTGTTTTTTTATTAATTGCTTCTCTTATCGTTACAAAAACATTTTCTTTATCTTCTGAATGGATTAATTCCATATAAGAAACTTTAGAATTCAATATTAATTCATCTGCGGAATAACCCGTTAACTCTATACAACCCTGACTAACAAATTCCATTGTCCATTCATCATCATAACGGCTGCGATAAGCCATGCCTGGCAGATTAGCCATAAGATTGGATAATTGTTTTTCGCTTTGATGAAGTTTTGCTTCTGTCTTTTTGCGATCGGTTATGTTTCTTAGAATTGCCTGCACACCAATTAATTCATCCCGTTCTTTAATCGGAACAGCACGCAACTCATAAGTAATTATGCCGCCGTCTTTTCTTACTCCATCTATTTCAAAAATCGGAATATCTTTTCCACTCATTAATCGGGACAAATAAAATGCGGCTGAAACTGAAGACTTTGTTGTTAAAATTCCTGATGTAAAAACATTTTTACCAATTAATTCGGTCCTTTTATAACCGGATTCTTCCTCAAAAATATTATTTATATCAAGTACTTTGCCGTGCGGATCAATAATCACAATCAAATCAGCAGCTTTATGAAACAACAGTCTATAACGTTCTTCTCTGCTCTTTAATAAATTATGAGTTCTTGTTCTTTCAATTGCAAGTGCAATTTGGTCTGATACATAAATAAGAACATTTAAATCTCGTTCATCTAATCTTCTTTTTTCAGAGTATGTTTGGACTACAATTACACCAAAGGAATCTTCACCTATTTTTAAGGGAACACCAATCCAATCAAGTGAATCTGTTCCGTAAAGATCAACCTCGCCTTTTTCTACAAGCGTTTTAAATATTTCTTGATTTACGTGAAGTGGTTTGCCTGTTCTTAAAACATATTCTGTTAAACCATTGCCGGGCGGTGCTGTTTCATAAGGCTCATCAAACTCATCAACAAAGTACGGAAAGCTTAAAAGGTTTTTTTCTTTATCGTAAATTGCAATAAAAAAATTATCTACAGGAAGTACATCACTTAACGATTTATGTATTGATGAGTAAAGTTTTTCAAGCTCTTCGGTTTCAATTACTGCGCGAGATATTTGGTAAAGTGCTTTTTCTAAATTATTGGATTTTTTTAATAAACTTATATCTTCTTTAACTGCCAGATAATTCGTTATTGTTCCTTTGTTGTCTTTTACAGGAGAAATTGTAACTAACTCCCAAAAAAACTCACCATTTTTTTTCTTGCTTAATAATTCGCCTTGCCACTCATTCCCGCTGGAAATAGTGCTCCACAGGTTTGCAAAAACCTTTGCATCATTTTCAGTAGATTTAAGAATGCGTGCGTTTTTACCTTTTGCTTCTTCAAAAGTGTAGCCTGTCACATCTGTAAATCTCGGGTTAACATATTCAATTTTTCCATCAGTGTCTGTAATTATAACTGTGGATTTACTTTGTTCTACAGCAACAGCAATTTTAGTTAAATGTTTTTCAAGTAATTTATGTTCAGAAATATCCTGTCCAATTGCCTGATACTCAAACTCGCCGGAGCTTTGATCTGCAATTCGATTAACAGTCCATTCAATCCAGTGAATTGAGTTATCGCTAAGTTGAAGTGAAAATTGTTTTTTGTATTTGTTTAAAAATGGTTTTGTGGAATCAGTTTTTTCAAACTCATCCGGTTCGATAAAGAACTTTGTTCCAATTAAATTGTCTTTTGAAGTATTAAAAAATTTTGCGTAGGATTTATTTGCAAAAAATATCGTTCCATCTTTCTTAAATCTGCATAACAACACAGGAATATCATCCGCAAGTATCATATAATCTGAGGGTTTTCCACCTTTACCTTTATCTAAGTGGCTATCATTATCAAAAATTTTGTCGTTCTTCAACTATTCGTATTTTATATAATTAGTGAATCTTTTCAAATTGTTTTTTTGTGGATTTTGTTTTATACAATATTCATTCCAAATAGAGCCAAATAAACCTAAAAAACTCAATCCATTTTTATTGTAATTATCGAACTTTTTTTTTGAAATGTTAATAATTTGTTTAAAATCTGTGTAATAATAACCGATACCGTAGAAATGTTAATAATTTTTTGCAGTTAATATATCCTGGCTTAGCAACTATTTGGTTTCAAAAGTAAAACCTTCAAGGTTTTAGAAAGCCCGAAGGTTTTTAATAAATATTCAAATCAAACTAAAATAAGCTCTTTCTGCGGTTTTGAGATAAATTTGCAGCCATCTTTTGTAAGATAAACTTCTTCTTCAAGTGTAGAAACTCCGTAACCTTCAACAGGCAGTCTTGGCTCGATTGTAAAAACTTGTCGCTCTTCTAATTTTAAAAACGGAGCGTTGCCGTATTTTTCCCAGCGAGGAAAAAGTCCTGCGCCACCGTCGTGTACTTCTTTACCAACTTGATGACCAAGTCCGTGCGGATATTCCGGATAACCATTTTCTGTAATATAATTTCTTGCAATGTCATCCATCTCCACTCCGGTAACTCCGGGTTTTAAAGCATCGGCAACCATTTGAATTGAATCACGAATAATTTCAAATCCTTTTTGCACAACAGCGGGAGCTTTTGTTTCGCCATCTTTTAAAACGTACCAGGTTCTTTGCAAATCAGAACAATAGCCTTTGTAGTAAATTCCAAAATCCATATTGATTAAATGACCGTGTTCTATTTTTCTATCTGTTGGACCCGAGTGCGGATTGGATGGATTTGGACCTGTAAAAACAGCAGGACAAGTTTCTTCATCCCACGCAAGACCAAAACCTTTTTCTTTTGTGATCTTTAAAACATAATCGGCAATATCTTTTTCGGTTAATCCCGGTTTTATGTAAGCAGTAACCTTATCAAAAATCTTTAAAGTTTCATCAACAGCTTCCTGCATAATTGCTAATTCTTTATCAGATTTTCTACCGCGCAATGGTGAGATGATTTCTTCTGCGCTTACAATTTTATTTTCGTATCCTGTTCCTTTTAGATAATCCATCAACAGTAAATACATTCCGTGTGTTAATCCATCCGAAAGAACAGAGTTTACAGAATAATTTATTGCAATTGTCTGTGGATTTTTTTTCTTAACATATTCCACAAATGGTTCTTTAAATGATTTTAAATATCCAATAATGTTTTTATAAACACCGGACTTAACAAAATTTTCTTCTTCCATATCACCAACAATCGCAGTTGTATCGCCATCTTTATTTATGATAAAGGCGGATTTCCATGTTGAGTGATCGCCAACGGTCATATCCATAATAGGATCTTTTAAAACCTTGGTTTCCTGCACAAAGGTAACCCACATATCAATATTTTTTTCATTTAAAATATCAACGGCTTGAGCAACTTTTTCCTTAATTATTTCTACAGACATACTAACCTCGCTAAAAAATTTGGATAAACAGTTAATTTGAAGACTGTCACGGCAGCACCATGACAAAAAGTTAATTATTATAGTAAAAGTAAAGCACATCACTCTCGGTGTTTACTTTCAAAACAGAATGATCTTTTAATGTATAAAGTTATAGTGATTACAGCAAAGAAAAAACTTTCAACTACTAAATTATTTCATCAGCTTTTTTCAGATCCTGTACGATTAAGTTACACTCCGTAATACCTCTTCTATCTTTAACTTTTAATACTTTAATTTTATAATCTCTCAAGTAATTAAAAAAATGAGCGAATTACTTAGGCAAAGTATTCAGCAATTATTGATAATAAGACATTTTTGTCCTATTTTAAAAATCATATAACATAAAAACTAATTAACACTAATTTTATTAATGTGAATCATATGAAAAGATTATTAAACTTTCGCATTGCTGCTGCAACAGTATTGATGTTTTTTTTATTGCTCGAATCTAATTATTCTCAAGTATCCGGTTTTGTGCGCGACCAGTTAAGTCAGACACCTATTCCTGATGCCCTCGTAACATTACAAACTACAAACATCCAGACTACTACAGATGTTGATGGTTCATTTACTTTGATTAATGCAACAGGCGAAAATCTTGTTATCGTAAGTGCAAAGAAAGGATATTACAACAGTTCAGTTATTGTAAATTCACCTGTTTCAAACGCTGAAATTTTGATCGAAGCAGTTCCGCAGGATGATAATCCAAATTATAATTTTAAGGATCCAAATGTTTGCGGCACCTGTCATCCCGATCAGTTGGATCAATGGACTGGTTCACCTATGTCTCGCGCAGGTACTAATAAATGGGTTTATGATACTTACAATGGTACAGGTACTCCGGGCGGAATGGGTGGTTTTGTTTACACGAGGGATTCCTTTCTTGCAGGAACCAACCCTGAATCAGAATGTGCTTCCTGTCATCAACCTGAACCTTGGGTAAAAAATCCATTCACTGCACTTGAAGCGATAGATAGTTTAAGTACCGGATCGTTACACGGCATTTCGTGCGAAGTTTGTCATAAGATTGCACATCTCGATGAATCGAAACCAAACTATCCGGGCATTTACCCTGGCGTCGTAACTTTAACACGACCGTATGCTCAATCGAGCCAGGTAGAATATGGAGTTTTGGGTGATGCTGATTTTAATCTTTTTAGTTTAATGCGCCCATCTTATCAGCCGCAAATGACTGCTGTAATTTGCGCAGCTTGTCATCAGGATAAAAATGATCCGGATGATGATGGCGAATTTGAAGAAGAAAATGGT
>JAGOXU010000247.1 GCA_018059515.1 Ignavibacterium sp. | reverse complement strand
TAAAAAGGCTTCTGTTGACTCACGCAATTGTGCAGGAACCGCATCTTCGGCAGTTTCTTGCCACTGCTGTTGCAGCACCTGCGCATTTTTATTCATTTCCACTTGCAGTGGTTTGATGACATCAATACCATTTAAGGTTTTTTCTGCCGCTTGCACATTTAGATAGTATTAAAATCAATGGTAATTTTGCTTAACAAAAGTTTATAGATTAGATATGAAATTACTCATTATCGGACATTCCGTTTTAGATTTTATTAAATCAGATAAAATTGAAAAGATTAGTGCTGGTGGAATTTATTATACCATCACAGCGCTTAATCGATTGAAGGAAAATGATGATCAGATTTTTCTTTGCTCGCAGTTTGATGATGAATCTTATAGTTACTTTAAACCGGAGTTTGAAAAAGTAAATAGTAAACTTCTTCAAAAGGTTGATAAGATTCCCAGAGTTCATCTTAATCTTCAGAAAGATGGAGAGAGGCATGAGGCTTATGAAAATATTACAAACAATCTTTCTATCGATATTTCAAATTTAAATCTGTTTGATGGAATACTTATTAATATGATAACAGGTTTTGATATAACGATTACACAGTTAAATCAAATAAAAAATAATTTTTCCGGTTTGATATTTATGGATGTTCACACTTTATCGCGCGGTCTTAATGATGATTACAAAAGAGAATTTAGATTAATTCCTGATTTTAAAACATGGGCTGCTTGCTTGGATATTATTCAAGTCAATCAAAATGAGTTGTTTACCATATCGCAAAAGAAAACCGAAATGGAAATTGCAGAAGAAATATTAAACACCGGCGTTAAAGTTCTTTGTGTTACAAAAGGTGACCTTGGAGCAAAAATATTTTATCACCGGCAAAATGAAATTACAAGTTATTTTATTGCTGCAAATAAAATTAGTAATCCAAACATAATAGGCTGCGGTGATATTTTTGGGGCATCTTTTTTTTATAGCTATATTAGAAATAAAAATGCTATTAATTCATTAACAAATGCTGTTGCAAACACAGAGCAATTTGTTGCAAATAAATTTCCTGGTTAATTATGTTTTCAATTGATCTTATAAAAAGACGAATACTTGTTGTTGGTGCAAATGGGATGCTTGGGCAGCGTGTAATTGAGTTTTACGCACCTTTAAACGATGTTGCATTACTCGCAACTTCAGTTGAGGAAAAATCTGTATTCCAAAAACTTGAATACACTCAGTGTGATATTTCAAATCGAAATGAAATTAAAAATATTGTAAAAGATTTTTGTCCTGATTTTATTATTAACGCCGCCGCTTTTACTAATGTAGATCTAAGTGAAACCGAACGTGAACTTGCATGGAAAATTAATGTTAAAGGTGTAGAATATCTTTCGGAAGCTGCAAGAATTTTAGATTCACATCTGATTCACATTTCCACAGATTATATTTTTGATGGAAAGAGCGGACCATATTTAGAAAATGATATTCCAAACCCGCTTGGTTATTACGCAAGAACAAAATTAGCAAGTGAAAATGTATTAAAGATTAGCGGGACTAAACACACAATTTTAAGAACAAATGTTTTGTACGGAACTGCAAAATTTTCTCGCCCCGATTTTGTTAAATGGGTTGTTGATTCTTTGCGCGCCAAAAAAGAAATAAGAATTGTTGATGATCAAATAAACAATCCAACTTTTATTGATGACCTTGTGCAAGGAATAAACAAAATAGTTGAACTTCGTAAAGAGGGGATTTATAACATTGGCGGTTATGAATTTTTATCCCGCTATGATTTTACAATTATGATTGCAGATTATTTTAATCTTGATAAAAGTTTAATCAAAAAAATAAAAACAGAAGAATTAAATCAACCTGCACGCAGACCGCTAAATTCGGGACTGATAACAATTAAAGCACAAAGCGAGCTTGGATACAGACCTCACACAATTATTCAAACTTTAGAATTAATGAAAACGGAATTAGGATTATGAGATTAAAATTATTATTCATCCTAATATTTTTTATTAATATTTCTTTTGCACAAAATAAACTTCCGATATGGGCAAAAGGGGTTGTGTGGTATCAAATCTTTCCTGAAAGGTTTGCAAACGGTGATAATAAAAATGATCCTGAAGCAGAAAAAGTTTTTATCAATAATAAATTTATTCCGCAGGATTGGGAAGTAACACTGTGGACATCAAATTGGTTTGCGAAAAGTGTGTGGGAGCAAAAGCTCGGCGGAAAAGTTAGAGATCACATTACGGATAGACGATATGGCGGTGATATACAAGGAATAATTAACAAGCTTGATTACATTAAAGATTTGGGTGTCGGTGCAATTTATCTCAATCCAATGTTTGAAGCAGTTTCGATGCACAAGTATGATGGGTCAAGTTATCATCACATTGATGTAAACTTTGGACCTGATCCAATTGGTGATAGAAAAATAATGAGCGCAGAAATTCCGGATAATGCTGAAACATGGAAATGGACTGAAGCGGATAAGTTATTTTTAAAGTTGATTGATGAAGTTCATAAGCGCGGAATGAAAATTATTATTGATGGAGTTTTTAATCATACCGGCGTGCAGTTTTGGGCGTTTCAAGATTTAATAAAGAATCAGGAAAAATCTAAATACAAAGATTGGTTTATGGTTAATTCTTTTGATGATCCGACAACTTATAAAAATGAATTTGATTATAAAGGCTGGTGGGGGCATAAATCGCTGCCGGAACTTAATCGCACAAAAGAGGATTTAACTGACGGACCGAAAAAATATATTTTTAACTCAACAAAAAAATGGATGGATCCAGATGGCGATGGCGATCCATCTGATGGAATTGATGGTTGGCGATTGGATGTTGCGAGAGAAGTGCCGATTGGATTTTGGAAACAATGGAGTGCGTTTGTTAAATCAATAAACAATCAATCAATAATTATCGGAGAGTTGTGGGAGTATTCTCCGGACTTTGTTTCTGCTGATGGTCCTTTTGATGCTTTAATGAATTACAATTTTGCTTATGCGGTAAACGATTATTTTATTGCAGATAAAAATAAAATCTCTGTTGATGAGTTTATAAAAAGACTAAAAGAGATTGATGAAACTTATGATTTTGAAAATTTATTTGTACTTCAAAATCTTTTATCCAGCCACGATACGGAAAGATTATCATCACTAATTCAAAACCCTGATCGTAAATATGAGCACGATGCAAATGAAGATAATCCAAATTACAATCCTGGTAAACCAACTAAAGAAATTTATGAAAAACAAAAAATAATTGCCGCGTTTCAAATATTGTATCGCGGAGCGCCAATGATATATTACGGTGATGAAGTTGGTATGTGGGGTGCTGATGATCCGCACGACCGTAAACCGATGATTTGGGATAACTTGAAGTATGATAACGAAATAATTGACAGCACCTCTGGATTTAAAACCGGATTTGGATCATACACCGTTGAACAAAACAAAGACCTATTAAAATTTTACGAAGATATTATTGCTATTAAAAATCAAAACGAAGAATTAAAACTTGGTACATTAAAATTTATTTATTCTGATAACAATAAAGGCGCATTTGCATTCGAAAGTGTGCTTGGTGATAAAAAATCAATTTGCATTTTTAATCCTGGTGATAAAGATTTGTTAATGAAATTTGATTTTCCATTGAGTGAATTATACAGCCTAAATACTGGGTTTGATAGGTACCACCGAAATATTTATAAATCCGATCAACCAATATTAATTGAAGCTAAATCATTCGGTATTTTTAAAGCAAACTAAATTATGCTAAATAAATACAACACATTTATTTTTGATTTAGACGGCACTGTTTATCGCGGTGATAACATCATACCAAATGCTGATGTGACAATTAATGCAATTAAAAGTCTTGGCAAAAGAGTTCTTTTTATTTCAAATAAAACAACTGGAACAGTTAATGATTATTATCTTTTCCTAAAAAGCTTTGGATTGGATATTGAAGAAGATGAAATTTTAAATTCAACAATCGTATTAAAAAATTATTTATTAAAAAATTATCCCCACAAAAAATTTTATGCTATTGGAGAACAAATTTTTATAGATGAATTAACTGCGGCAGGATTAAAATATTCCGGAAACCCGATAGAAATTGAAATAATAATTGTTACTCTTGATAGAACTTTAAATTATGAAAAGCTTGAAGTGGCTGCAAAAGCATTAGAAAACGGTGC
Source organism: Ignavibacterium sp. (assembly GCA_018059515.1). Taxonomy (GTDB): domain Bacteria; phylum Bacteroidota; class Ignavibacteria; order Ignavibacteriales; family Ignavibacteriaceae; genus IGN3. Next base: position 428 of record JAGOXU010000247.1, on the reverse strand, counting down.
AAGATTTTTTGCTGCTAACATTGATGATACTTGTCCGGTTGATGGCGGCGAAGTTCTTGATGCAGGCTCAACGATTTCTGCTTTGGAAAAAAGAACACATAAAAAATTAGAATTACATTTTGGTAAGCCATCGGATTTTATGATGGATGAAATAAAATTAAAATTAAATGGAAATCTTTCTAAAGCTTTGCTGCTTGGAGATAGACTTGAGACTGATATCTTAATGGGAGATAAATTAGGGATTGATACTGCGTTAGTTTCAACCGGAATTAAACTTTTTGAAAACGGTAATTCGGAAATTAAACCAACTTACAGGTTGGAATCTATTTTCGATATAGTAAAGTAAAATTCCTTATAATCTTTTCAGTAATAGCAAATCTAAGTATTTTATAACAGTGGATTGGATATTTTTGCCCACGTAGCTCAGG
>JAGOXU010000065.1 GCA_018059515.1 Ignavibacterium sp. | reverse complement strand
TGCCATCCATAAATAACAACATTATTTTGTCTTGAAGAATCAGCAATAAGATTACTCAGAACAATATCTTTTTTTATTCCACCTGTAAGTTGCCCTAAAATTCCTTTAGCAGTTATGAATTGATTTTGGATTGCTTGGTTATGCACTATAAACTTTGAAACAAATGTATTCTCATCACCAACTGGTTTATAAGTAACTGGCTCCAGTTTTATAATACTCTGTCTGTAAATATCATCCACAAGTTTGCGTGTTGGCAGCACAGCTCCAAAGAGATCAGCGATTTTTTGCGCCGTTTGTGGTCCCATTGGGATTCTGCAAAAATCTTCATCTGATCCTATCGCAAGATAATCCGGCATAACTTCGTAAGTGCAAACGTGTTCTATTCCATCAACATCTTTAACGGAATTAGTAATTTTTGTAAGTGTTCTTAGAAATTCAGGAATGTTTCCTGTTGAAATCTCATCATAAATTTCTTGTTCTCTTTGTTCAAATGACATATACATTATTTTATTCATAAACTCTGAGCCTGTAAGCGCGTTTTTCAATCTTGGAGGTATCATCAAAATATTTGGTAGTATTTTTCTATCCTGAATAAACTGTGAATATGCTCGTTCACTATAATATTTATATCCAACATCTTCTAGTTTTGTACCTGAAAGTATTGATTGGATAAAACCGTTTAACTCAACCTGAACCGTATGAAGAATTAATCTATCAGGATTTTTTTTAAGTATAATTTTAACTCGTGAATTTAAAGCGGTGTAAGTTATAAATTCATCATTTTCTTCAGTGGTAAAATCAAAATAATCATCCAAATATTCTTTAAGCATTTTACTTCTAAACCAGGTACCACCTTTCTCGCTCACAACAGGTTTACCATTATACAATGCAGCGCTGTCGTTGTATGCTATCACACTTAAAAAATGTTCTTCCGATTTGTTAAGCCAATTAACTATAAGTGGTCCGTATTTGTTATCATATCCGTAATTACTATCCAGAAAAGAAATTCGTTCAATATTCTTTGGTATTTCCTTAACCTCATCTAAATATCCAAAAGTAAAACTACCGCCGCCGCTATGTCCAGTAAGAACAATGCTGGGACGATAATCCAAAAATAAATCAGTTAAATAACTAACTAAGGAATCAATAATTGTCGTATTGTTTTGATGCTTGGATTTCCATAACTGCCAACTTTTTTGGGACGCTTCCAAAAAAACAATTATCAAATTGTAATTAGGCAAATGTTGACGCAGGAATCTTGTTTGTGCACCAATATGTTGAATATCAAACTGCCAATCATCTCCTTCAAGTAATTGTTTGCCTATGGTTTGTTCAATCGTGTTTCCATTTGGAAGTGCAAATAGGATTAATTTGGTTGGATTAGATATTCTAAATTGTTCGACAGGAGGAGCGTTTATAAAAATCCTAACATCAGGATTGAAGTGAAATGAAGATACTTGCTCATTAAAATATGGACTTGTTACAAATCCCGAAAGTTGAAATCCCTTTTTGAATTCACTTGTGCCTGAGATTGATTTTTCATTTATCTGTGGAAATATTATTGAACTGATCGAAATATGTATGATCAAACAGAGTGATAGAAAATATTTACTGAATAATAAATTCTTTGCAATCATCGTTTATGAAATTCTATCAATAATTAGTATGACTTTTTTTATGCTCTCTTAGATATGTAATCAAATAATAATCTTACACCAAAACCTGTCATATATTTTTTGGTGTAGCTTTTCGAATTATTATTCATAGCTGGTCCAGCAATATCAAGATGAGTCCACGGAATATTTTTATCTACAAAATGTTCTAAAAATTTTGCGGCTGTAATAGCACCAGCCCAGCGTGTGCTGCCAAGATTTGCAACATCGGCAACATCGCTGTCAATTAACGAGTTATAATCATCCCACATTGGCAGGCGCCAAACTCTATCGTAAGTTGTGATTCCGCTCTTGTAAAGATTATCAGCCATTGCATCATTCTTAGTAAACATACCGGAAACAAACTCGCCAAGCGCAACAACGCAAGCACCTGTAAGCGTAGCAAGATCAATTATCTGATCAGGTTTTAACTGTGAAGCATAATGCAGTGCATCAGCTAAAACAACTCTGCCTTCAGCATCAGTGTCTTCAATCTCTACACTTTTACCATTTGAGATTTTAATAATATCGCCGGGACGAATAGATTCACCGGATACCATATTTTCTGCCGCAGGAATTATTCCAAACAAATGAACCGGCAATTTATTTTTTGCAGCGGCAATTAAAGTCCCAACAACAACAGCAGCGCCGGACATATCGGCTTTCATTTCACCCATATTTTTGGAGGGTTTAATTGATATGCCGCCTGTATCAAAAGTAATTCCTTTACCTACTAACGCGATTTTTTTGTTTTTAGATTTTTTATTTTTTTTAGTTTTAATAGAGGGTTTGTATTCTAAAATTATAAATCGAGGTTTGTTATTACTCCCCTGTCCGATTGCGATCAAGCCGCCCATTTTTCTTTTTTTGATTTCGTTATCACCAAACACTACAGATTTAATTCCATACTCTTTGGCTGCGGCTGAAACTCGTTTTGCAAATAATTCCGGTGTTAAATTATTTGCAGGTTCGTTCTGTAAATCTTTTGTGATATTAACCGAAGTAATTATTTTTTCCGCAACTAAGACAGCAGATTTTAATTTCTTTTCATTGTCAGCATAAAAATAAACATCAAGAACTTTGGATTTACTTTTTTTGGATTTGTATTTATCAAATGAATAATTGCCAAGTAAAACGCCCTCGGCAAAAGTTTGATAATAATACTCTTCTGATTCAAAATATTTTTTAACCGATGAGTATGCAGGAATAATAATGTGAAGATTTTTTACTGCTTCGTTCTTAATATTTGAAATAAACTCGGCTAAGTGATTTCTGAAATAATCAGAACTAAATTTATCATCTAATTTTACTCTAGATAAAATCAGTGCATCAGGTTTACCTGATGGCTTTGTAACGCGAATTCTACCACCATCACCCGATAGAAAATTCTGTCTCTGTAGTTCTGAAAACTTTATGTTAAATATTTTTTCAAGGTTTGGTAAACTTTTATCTAACTTTTTATCATCAAGAAGATATTTAAGACTTATAGAAAGCGGATTGTAAATAATTTTTGAACCGCCTGTTTTAAGATTTATTTTGAACATAAAGTTTACTTTCAATTATTTAAATAAAGTTCTGCTTTTGAAAGGATTACAGGAATCATTTCCTGCATGTTATTTGTAAAAAATCTTGCACCGGCAGCATTTGTATGCCCGCCGCCGCCAAATTCATTTGCAAGTTTGTTAACTGGAATATTTCCTTTAGAACGGAAACTGACTTTAAAACCATTTTTTAGTTGTATAAATAATATTCCAAGCACCACATTTTCAATAGATAAATTATAATTAACAAAATTTTCAGTATCGCTTTCTACTGCGCTAAGTTCATCAAAATCCATTTGTGTGATAACCATATAACCTAATTTGTTATCTGCAAAAAGGGTAATAGAATTTAATGCTCTTCCAAGCAATTTTATTTTACTAAATTTACTTTGATCTTAAAGTTTATCATAAACCTGCTCGGGATTTACACCAAGTTTAAGCAACTCTGCAATAATTGTGTGAACCTCAGAAGTAGTTCTATCAAATCTAAATGAACCGGTGTCAGTCATAATTGCTGCATAGATTGGTTCAGCAATATTAAAATCTAACTCAACAATTTTTGTCTGTTTGATAAGATTATAAATTATTTGTCCGGTTGCGCAACTTTCTGTATCAATAAATTGATGATCAACAAAATCTTCGGGATCCTGATGATGATCTATGCAAATTTTTAGTTTAGTTGAACTGCGGAAATAATCTTCCATTCTAACCGTTCTATCAGCGCGATTAAAATCTAAAGCAACTAAAACATCAACTTGATTAAATATTTTTTTGTGCTCAACTTCATCAAACTTTTGAATAACATTATCTTTGTTAAAAAACTCGAGATTGTAAGGAGTTGCGCTATGATTAATTATAAAAACTTTTTTACCAACTTTTTTAAGTAAATGATAAAATGCAATTTCAGATCCAATCGCATCAGCATCAGGATTAACGTGCGTAGTTAATAGAAAAGATGAATTGCTGAGAATAATATTTTTTAGTTTTTCAAAATCAATCATAGTGGTATAAAATAGAAAAGGGCTTGAAGCTGTTTCAAGCCCTTACTAAAATAAATAAAATTCAATTATCTAAAAAGATAATCAATTAACTTCCCAGGTATTACCACCGAAAAGCACTTTCTCCAATTCACCAGCACCTTTTTTCTTTTTAACATTTTCAATCTGTTCAACCATACCTTGATCATAAGTAGGTTTTAATACTTGTCTGAAAACACCAACCGGGGTCGGCATTCCAGGTGTATCTGTAAATGTAGAGAGAATTGCGGAACGAACCGGGCTTTCTTCAAACTCATCGTGTATCCACAAATCATCCTTAGAATATTTTCCATTAGATAAATCTACAACACGTGGTGTAAATCCATCAAGTTTAATTCCCTTCTCACCATTCTTTCCAAAGATCATCGGCTTACCTTGTTCAAGAACTAAAACATTATCGTCTTTTGTTTCTTTATCTGTAAGGATAGAGAATGCGCCATCGTTAAAAATATTACAGTTTTGATATATTTCTAAAAATGCCGTGCCTTTATGCAGTCCAACCCGTTTAATCATTTCTTGCAAGTGCTTCGTATGTCTATCAATTGATCGCGCAACAAATGTAGCTTCTGCACCTGTTGCAAGCATGGTTGGATTAAATGGATAATCAATACTGCCAAAAGGAGTTGTCTTTGTAACTTTTCCTTTTTCTGATGTTGGAGAATACTGCCCTTTCGTTAACCCGTAAATACGATTATTAAAAAGTAAAATTTTAATGTCAATATTTTTCCTGCATGCATGGATAAAGTGATTACCGCCGATGCTTAATAAATCTCCATCACCGGTTGCAACCCAAACAGAAAGTTTTGGATTTGCAAGTTTAACTCCGGTAGCCAAAATAGGGGCTCTACCGTGTATTCCATGAAAACCATAAGTATCCATATAATAAGGAAAACGGCTTGAGCATCCGATACCGGAAATCCAAACAACATCTTCTTTTGGTACTTCGATAATTTCAGGAAAAGTTCTTTGCACCTGTGCCAGGATTGAATAATCACCGCAGCCCGGGCACCATCTAACTTCCTGATCAGAAGCAAAATCTTTTGCGGTTAGTTTTGCAGTTTTAACTTCAACTTTATTTTCCATTTTTTCCTCCGAGTGATTCCTTAATCTTTTCTATAATATCTGAAACTCTGAACGGTAAACCACGAACAACATTAAATTGAACAACATCAATCAGATATTCACTTTTTATAAGTTGAGCTAATTGCCCAAGGTTAATTTCCGGAATAAGCACTTTATTAAATCGCTTTAAAACTTCTCCCGTATTTTTTGGGAAAGGATTAACATATTGAAAATGAGCTTGAGAAACTTTCATTCCCATAGCTCTTGATTTAATTACAGCTTCCTTAATTGCGCCGTAAGTTCCGCCCCAGCCTAATACAAGAAGTTCGCCCTGCTGATCGCCATCAACTTCCAACTCAGGAATATCATTTTCAATATTCTTAATTTTTTCTGCTCTAAGATGAATCATTTTATTATGGTTATCCGGATCATAGTTTACACTTCCGTAAATGTGTGCTTTTTCAAGTCCACCGATTCTATGCTCTAAATCAGGTGTTCCCGGTACAGCCCATGGTCTAGCAAGAAATTCGTCTCTTAGATAAGGATAAAATCCTTCTTTTTCAGTTCTAAATTTTACATCAATTTTTGGAAGTGAATCTACAGAAGGAATTCTCCAAGGTTCGGTACCGTTAGCAATATAACCATCTGTTAAAAGAATAACAGGTGTCATATATTTAATTGCTATTCTTGATGCTTCGATAGCCATATAAAAACAATCAAAAGGAGTTTTTGCAGCAAGAACTACAACCGGAGCTTCGCCATTTCTGCCATGAACAGCTTGCAGTAAATCTGCTTGCTCAGTTTTTGTCGGTAAACCTGTACTTGGTCCGCCGCGCTGAACGTTTATAATTACAAGTGGAAGTTCTGTCATAATCGCAAGCCCAATTGCTTCAGTCTTTAATGCTAAACCAGGTCCGCTTGTAGTTGTGATAGCAAGATTACCTGCAAATGCAGCACCAATTGCTGATGTAACACCTGCAATTTCATCTTCAGCTTGAAAAGTTTTAACACCAAAATTCTTAAAGTTACTTAGGTATTGAAGAATTTCAGTTGCGGGTGTTATTGGGTATGACCCAAGATATAATGGTAATCCGCTTTGAACGGAAGCAGCAAGAAAACCAAAAGCTGTTGCTTCATTACCGGAAATATTTCTGTATGTGCCTTTTGGCAATTTTGCAGGCACCACATCATATCTTGTAGTAAATGCTTCGGTCATTTCACCATAATTAAATCCGGCATTTAAAGCTTTTGTATTTGAATCAATAAATTCCGGAGTCTTTTTAAACTTTTCTTGAATCCATTCAATTGTATTTTGGACTGGTCTGTTATATAACCAATACATCAACCCTAGTGCAAAAAAGTTTTTACTTCTTGCAATTTCTTTCATTGAAAGCGATGTTCCTTCAAGAGCATTTTCCGTAAGCTTACTAATAGGAACACCAAAGACAGTATAACCTTCAAGAGTTCCATCTTCCAATGGATTTGAATCATAATGAGCTAACTTTAAATTCTTTGCATCAAATGCATCTGTGTTAACTATTATTATTCCGTTCTTTTTTATCTCAGTTAAGTTTTTCTTTAATGCTGCTGGATTCATTGCAACTAAAACATCCGGCTGATCACCTGGAGTGTGAATTCCTTCACTGCTAAAATGTAATTGAAATCCGCTAACACCATAAATAGTTCCGGCGGGTGCACGAATTTCTGCGGGATAATCTGGAAGAGTGTTTATATCATTACCAACAAAAGCGGTAGTCTCACTGAACTGAGAACCAGTAAGCTGCATTCCATCACCGGAATCGCCTGCAAAGCGAACCGTAACTTCATTTAGCTGCTGCATTTCTTTTTCTTTAGCCATGTTTCTCTCTGTAAAAATTAAATATTTGCTATATCAAAACTAATAAGACTGTGATGAATTTACAATTGATTTTCCTGTCCTTAAAACAAATCTGTCAGGATTATTTTGAAGATTATTTTCGCCATCCTTGAACAATTGGGTATCTTCTTCCATATCCAAAAGCTTTGGATGAAACGCGCAGTGCAGGTGCAGCTTGATTTCTTTTAAACTCATTGATATCCACCATTTTAAGTATCTTTTTTACTAATGCTTTATCGCCTATAATTTCATTAATCTCATTGAACTCTTTATTTTCTTCAAGATACATCCTTAAAATTTTATCTAATAAATTATAAGGCGGTAATGTATCCTGATCAGTTTGATTTGGTTTTAACTCTGCAGATGGAACTTTATCAATTATTATTTTAGGAATAATTTCTTTTTTTCTGTTGATATAATTTGCAATTCGATATACATCTGTTTTATAAACATCAGCAATAACCGCAAGACCACCGCACATATCGCCGTAAAGCGTACAATAACCAACTGCAATTTCGGATTTGTTGCCAGTCGTTAGCAAAAGATGACCGTAATTATTGGAGTAAATCATTAAATATAGTCCGCGTACTCTTGCTTGCAGGTTTTCCTCTGTTAAAGATTTTATCTCATCTTTTATGATGAATTTTATTTGATTTAAAGTTTCATCCACAACAGGTTGGATGCTTACATTGCTTGATTTGATACCAAGATTATTAATTAATATTTCCGAATCAATTACACTCCCCTCACTCGAATATTTTGAAGGTAAAAGAATTACTTGAACATTTTCTGCTCCCAATGCATCAACTGCGATGTAGGTTACAAGTGCAGAATCAATTCCACCGCTTAATCCAACCAAAACTTTTTTAAATCCCAGCTTACTGCAATATTCTCTTAATCCAAATACAAGAGAGTTATAAACTTCTTCTTCAAAGCTTCCCTCACATTTTTCAATTGGCGAGTATTCAGTTTTAGTATCAAATAAAATAAAATCTTCTTCAAACGCTTTTCCGAGCTGTACAAGATTTCCCTTTGCATCTAAGCACATACTTGCGCCATCAAAAATTAAATCTGTTTGAGCGCCAACACAGCAAACATAAGCCAAAGGAATTTTATCTTCTTTTGTTAATGTGGAAAGCATTTTTTTTCTATCCGCACGTTTGCCGTAAGAATACGGGCTTGCAGAAATGTTTATTAAAATAGTTGCGTTTTGATTAATCAAATCTTTTACCGGATCTTTTTGATATCTTCTGCGATACCAGTAATCTGCATCATTCCAGATATCCTCACAAATAGATATTCCAAGTTTTTCATTTTTAAAATCAAAAACGGATACGCTTTCTGCAGAATCAAAATATCGCATCTCATCAAATACATCGTAATTTGGTATTAATGTTTTATGCTGAATGAATTGAATCTTGCCATCAAAACATAAAATTGCTGAGTTATGAATATCGTTTCCAACATTATCGTTGTCCTCTGTTATCGCACCAAATAATAATCCTACACTTTTTGTTTGCTCTGCAATTTTTTGTACTGCGTTATTTACAGCTTTTCTAAATTCAGACTTTTCAACTAAGTCTAACGGAGGATAACCAACAAGTGAAAGTTCAGGAAAGATTGCAAGATCGGCATTAGCTTCGATAGCCTTTTTATAACCGTCTAAAATCTTTTGCTTGTTATATTCAAGATTTCCAATTATTGGATTGATCTGGCAGAGCGCTATTTTCATGTAAGAATACTATTTTAAGATTTAATTAAATGTTGTAACTAAAATAAGCTAAGTTTTAATTAATACAATAAACAAGTGAATTTTCCCCCATTCACCGATTCCACTCGCCCGAAAATAAACTGATTATCCCATCTTTAACAAGCAATTACCACTGATACCATAAAAAAAGCCTTCTATGTATTTCATCGCTATAATTGCAACAGAAATTACAGATAGAAAGGAGTTCTGAAAATGTACAAGAAACTTTATCGCTCGGTAACAGACAAAATGCTTGGTGGTGTTTGCGGCGGCTTGGCAGAATATTTTGCAATCGATCCGGTTATTGTAAGATTGATTTTTGTTCTTGCGGTGATCTTTGGCGGTGGCGGAATTTTAGCATACATTATTCTGTGGATAATTGTTCCCCAAAAGCCATACATAATTACACCATTTGATACTGAGCAGCCAAAACAGGATTCAAGTTCAGAAGAGAATCCAAATGAAAAAAAAAGTGAAAACACACAATTCAATATGAACATGATATATGAAAAACCACAAAATAACCGAAGCGTTTATGCAGGTGCGTTTTTAATATTTTTGGGCGGAATATTTCTTTTAGATAATTTTGTTCCGCATTTTCACTTTGGTGATTTTTGGCCTTTAGTTCTTATCGGATTAGGCTTTGCTATCATTTTAAATTCTAAAAATAAATCGGTAACGAGGTAATACAATGAAAACTTCAAATATATTTTGGGGTGTGTTTTTTATATCAATAGGCGCACTTGTACTGCTTGGTAATTTAACTGCACTGCAATTTACATGGCACTCTGCCTGGAAGTTTTGGCCTGCGGTTTTAGTTTTGATTGGAGTTTCAATCTTAGTTAAAAATCAAATTGGTAAAGCTATTGTTGCGGGATTAGCCGCATTAGTTTTGGCATTAACAATTTATGCTTCAATCAGTGCAACAACAAATCTTTTTGATGATGATTTTGAAATTCATTTTGGAGATGGTACTGCTGCATTTGATACAACGTACTTTGCACAAGAATATTCCGATTCAATCAAAACTGCAAAATTACAATTTAGCGGCGGCGCAGGCGGATTTAAAATGCTGATGCCAACAGACAAGTTAGTAGATTTTAAAACTGAAGGATTAAAAAATAATTATAGATTAAACAGAAATGATTTTGGAACACATACTGATCTTGATTTTGAAATGAAAGGCAATACGGTAAATCTAAAAAACAAAGGCTATAAAAATTCTGTTGAGATGTCTTTAAATGCTAATCCGGAATGGGAACTTTTCTTTGATGTTGGAGCTTCTACACTTAATTTAGATTTAACGCCTTACAAAGTAAGTAAGTTAGATATTGATATGGGCGCAGCAGCATTAAACGTAAAGTTTGGTGATCTATCCGATGTAACAAGATTAAAAATTGATGCAGGCGCTTCGGATATGGATATTTTAATTCCCGATTCCGTTGGCTGCGAAATCAATTCTGATGACGCACTATCAAGCAAAAATTACGAAGGATTTAAAAAAGTAAATCACAATATCTATCGCACAGAAAATTTTGATTCATCAACAAAAAAAATATTTATTGAAATAGATTGCGGTGTTTCTTCAATTGATGTTAAAAGATATTGATAAAAAGTGGAGTCCACCTCCAAGGTGGTCTCCACTTAAATTCTTAAATAAAACTCCCAATTTTAATTCCATCAATAACCCTTAACATTAATCCTAACCTTGCTCGATCTTCCCAAATCATCAAGACAAACAATATTAAACTTGCCGATTGACAATCTATAAAATATTTTTTCACCGGGTTTTGATTTAGCAATTAGCTGATCATTTACATACCAAAAATGAATTTTTGTTCTTGGATCTGCGGCTGCCGATAAAATTATTTCCTGCGGATCGTCTTTATCAATAAAATATTGAAAGCTTTCAGACGGTGAGATTATTTTAGGTCCATCACCACCTTTTAATGAGATGCAATTGGGATTATGCCGTGGAATTTCATCGACTTCAATATTATTATTTTTAAAATACGTTGATAATTCCGGTTCGTAAACAGTAAATATTTTCTTTTTAAAATTAGAATCAGGTAAACATTCATTGCAAAATTGTATAGACTCATCATTACTGACCAGTAATTCCTGATGAACACTGCATTTAATGTTATGCGATCTATTCTTTATAGCCAATTCTTTAGATAAATCTTTGCAAAAAGTAGTTGGCAGTAAACCTGAAACAGAACAAACTTCTCGCTTGATTACATTGACAGGTTTTTCAAACCATTTAATTTTGGAATTATAATCAATCGCACCAAATAATTCTGCAAGCAGTGGAAAAGCAGATTCAGCTCCTGTTAAAAAGGGCGAACCTTCACCATCAAAATTTCCAACCCAAACTACAATTGTATAGTTAGAATTAAACCCAACAGCCCACGCATCTCTTTTTCCATAAGATGTTCCCGTCTTCCAGGCAAACTTTGGAAGTTTTGTAAAATCAATATTCACAACAAGATCGTTGCGTTTTTTACCGGAAAGAATATCTGCGATTAAATAACTTGTTTCTTCGGAAAATAATTTTTGTACATCATTATTTTGTAATTGCATTTTTGTATAAGCTAATTTTTTATAATTCCCCGCTCTGGAAAAAGTTGCATAAAAATTTCCAAGCTCTTCTGCAGTTACACTACAGCCTCCGAGAATCATTGATAATCCAAGTTTACTTTTTTGATTTTTAATTTCTTTGAATCCGCTGCTTTCTAACAATTCTACAAAAGTTTTTACACCAAGTTGATTTAATAATAAAACCGCAGGAATATTTAATGAATTAACTAAAGCAAATTCCGAAGTAATAAATCCATTATATTTTAAATCAAAATTCTCAGGTTCGTATCCACCAAGTTCAACCGGAACGTCTAAAAGTTTTATTCCCGGAGTAAGAAATCCTAATTCAAAACTTTCCGCATATAATGCTGGTTTTAAAGTTGAACCTGGCGATCTGACTGATAAAATTCCATTTACCTGCCCTTGATTTCTTTTATCTTTAAAATTAGCCGAACCGCAATATCCAACTACGGAAGAATTTCGATTATCAATTACAAGTACAGTTCCGTTTGAGATTTTTTTGCTTCTTATCCTATCAACATAATTTGATAAAATATTTTCAGCGTTTTGCTGGATTCTCAAATCTAATGTGGATTCAAGTTGATCTAAGTTATTGTTGGTTGTACTTTTTAGATAATAACAAAATTGAGGTGCTTTTAACGGTAGTGCAAATCGATGAGGTTTTATAGGCTCATTAAGCGCATCAAGTAAATCTTGTTTGGGGAAAACATTTCTACCTAAGAATTTATTTATCCAATAATCTCTCTTCTTTTTTATAATATCGTTTATTCTGTCCAACCTTAATTGATTTGGATTACCCGGAATAATTGAAAGCATAATTGATTGGGATAAACTGAGCGTTTTGGGATGATGATTAAAATAAATGTACGAAGCTGATTTTATTCCTTCAATGTTACCACCCAAAGGAAGATTACTAAGATAAAGACTGAGTATTTCTTTTTTTGAATAATGAAGTTCATACTGTACTGCTCTAACTATTTCTAATAGTTTATTTATGTAAGTTCTTTTTTTCGGTTCAAGAATTCTAACAACCTGCATTGTGATTGTAGATGCGCCGGATACCTTTTCTTTATAAAAAATATTACTGAATAATGCTTTTAAAATTGCAGATAAATCAAAACCGTTATGATTGAAAAAATTTTTATCTTCTTTTACAATTATTGCTTTAATTAAATCAGGGGAAATATCTTCAAGATTTGTTCTTAGCCTCCACTTATGATCATCTGTAAGAAAAGCGGCTAAAAGAGTTCCATCTTTTGCAAGAATAGTTTTTGAATAAGGCTTAATTGACGGTAAAGGAAAAACCAAATCCAATCCAACTAATCCTAACAAAAGAATTAATACTAATTTTACAAAATTATTCTTCAGCAGATTTTTTAATCTTAAACCCAAATCCACAACATCAAATTTTAATTGCGTGCATTAATATAAATTACACCTGCACCGTTAAATGAATGATATTCTCTATCATACATCGCTTCTGCACCTATTACAGGCAACTGAAACGCACCTTGATTTACTGCACGAAGCAGGTAATAAAATTCATTTTTTTTGCTTTGAATAACATTTGTAAATAATAAAAGTCTATCATCACGAATATCCATATAATTAATATTAAGCGGTGAGTTTGTACTCCAATCAACATCTGCTTTACTATTTAACCGAGGATTTTCAATTTCAAAACCCGCAGGTATCATATCAGTTATAACAATATTCTCAGCATTTCTTTCCATACCGTATAAAGATATTTTACAGATAACCAAATCACCTTGTTTAAATTTATTATCTGTAATAAGCGCTTTAGTTTTGTAATTATAATACTCTCTTCTAACTCTAAGATTGGAATCTTCTTCTTTTACTTTTTCATTAATTTTAATTCCTTCACTGTTCCAGAAGTAATAGACTTGTCCGCTGCCATTAGCTTTAACAACAATGTCTTTTGCGTTTAATCTTTTATCCTGTATTGTTAAATCTTTGCCATCGTATTTACCAACAGATTTTCCATCTACAAAAAATTCTGCTTTTAAACTATTACCCGAAACATTTTTTGCAGATTTACCAAGAGCTAAAAATGTAAACGATTGATCTTGCGTTGAATAAACTTTTTCTAAATTTTTTGTTAGATACTTTATGATTAATGGAATTTGTTTATTTGCAGGTTCTAAATCCAGCAAAACATTTAACATTAATGCGTTGGAACGAATTTCAGAATCAAATGAACCGCCCGTTAATCTTTCAGGATAAACCGGCTCATAAGTTTTGGGAATTATTTCATAGTAAGAGTTCCATCTTCCAGCAAAAGCATAAGCGCCCGCTAAAAAATATTTTGAATCTTCAGACAATAAACTCAATCTTGCTTTGTAATAATTCATTGTTGATAAATCAACTTTTTTTGCAATTGCTAAAACGTAAAGTGAGTAAAGTATTTCTTTATCTGCAATATTAATAATTGTTCTACTGCCGCTGCTTGAGTATGTAACATAATTATATGTAGAAGGTTCTTTTGCTTTTTTACCAATGTAATCTAATAGACGATCAAGAGTATTTTCTGATACATTGTATTTAGCTTTTTTGGCTTCCAACAAAAAATGCGCTGCATAGATTGAACCCCACCAATTTGAGTAATTGCCTCCCTGCCAATATGCAATTGAGCCATCATACAACTGCATTGATTCTATTTTCTTTATACCTTCTTTAACATAGTATGCAGGATTTGTAGTTTTATAAAATTCGGGTGCAACTAATTTTGCTAAATCTTCAAAATATAATTGCGGAAATAATTTTGAAACCGTTTGTTCGAGACATCCGTGCGGATAACCAATTAAATACTTTAAGTGTTTGGCAAATTTTATGGCAGGAAACTTACTAACCGTTAAAGTTGTGTTTTGAGTATTTGATAAAAAGTTTGATGGAATTGAAATTTTTAAATCTTCATTCGCTTTAATTGTTCCAACTCCGGTTTCAACAATTAATGGAGAAATTGGTCTTATCGCAATATCAATTTGCTCTTTAGCATTTGCCTGCCCGGTAACTGTAAATAAAATTTTTCCTTCACCAACTTGTGATGACGCTTCAATGTTAAACACAATTGTTTCAGAAGATTTTGGTTTAATTTTTACTGTCTTTTCATTTTGCGAAGTTGATTTTAGCGGACCCGAAAGTTTTAAACTTAGATTAACTTCTTTTTCTTTATCTGTTGTATTTATTAATGTAACTGGTGATATAAGTTTATCGTTTTGTGATAGTGTTCTCGGAATCTGCGGTTCTATAATTATATCATCTGCAACAAACATTGTTTTTTCT
>JAGOXU010000064.1 GCA_018059515.1 Ignavibacterium sp. | reverse complement strand
TTAAACAGCTTAAGCAAAGCAACATGCTTGTAGAAGAGTTTATGCTCCTTGCAAACAAGTTAGTTGCAACGCAGATTGCAGTTCCAAAATCAGGTGCGGTAAAACCATTTGTATATCGTATTCATGATTTACCGGATCAGGAAAAGATTGTAGAATTTTCCCGCTTTGTAAAAACTTTGGGCTGCACTTTTGATCCAAATGCATCTTCAAAATCAATTGGATTTCAAAATCTGCTTAACCAGGTTAAAGGTAAAGCAGAGGAAGTATTAATTAATGAGTTAGCAATTCGTTCGATGGCAAAAGCAATTTATTCGCCGAATAATATTGGACATTACGGTTTAGGATTTAATTATTACTCACATTTCACTTCTCCGATTAGAAGATATAGTGATTTGATAGTGCATCGCTTAATTTTTAATTATCAATATCTAAAAAGCGGTGAAATTTATTCGCTTGCACAATTAGAAGAAATTTGCGAAAATATCTCTGCATCTGAAAGAAATGCTGTAGAAGCTGAACGATTTAGTGTTAAACAAAAACAAATTGAATATTTAAAAAATAATCAGGGTGATGAGTTTTCGGCAATAATTTCTGGTATAACAAATTTTGGAATTTTTGTTAAAATAACCGAGATTCTTGCAGAAGGTTTGGTTAGATTAAGAGACCTTGACGATGATTATTACATACATGATGAAAAAAATTATTCAATAGTTGGCAAGAGAACTAAAAAACAATATCGGTTAGGTGATAAAATATATGTTAAACTTATCCGTGTTGATGAAGAAAGATCTGAATTAGATTTTAAAATACTTGAATCAAAGGAAGAAGGATGAAAGTAGTAAAACTTTTATTAGTGTTTGTGATTTTATTTTCCGCAGGTGCTTTTGCACAGTTTGGAAAAAATAAAATCCATATTAAGGATTATGACTGGTACTATATCCAAACAAAACATTTTGATATTTACTTTTCACAGGATGGTGAAACGTTAACAGAATTTGCAGCTAAAGCAGCGGAGGATGCAATAGCGTCAATTCAATCAACCTTTAATTACAGAGTAAACAGCAGAATTACAGTAATAATTTTCAATTCTAAAAATGCTTTTCAAGAAACAAATGTTATCGATCAATATTTAACTGAGGGTATTGAAGGCTTTACTGAATTATTTAAAAACAGAGTTGTAATTCAATTTACAGGGTCTTACAAACAATTTCGTCACCTCATTCATCACGAGCTTGTTCACGCGGTTATGAACGATATGTTTTACGGCGGATCAGTTCAAAATATTATAGCCAATAATATTACACTTCAATTTCCAATCTGGTTTAGTGAAGGTTTAGCTGAATATGAATCTCTTGGTTGGGATGTTGATACCGACATGTTTATTCGCGATGCTGCTGTAAGTGAATATCTTCCGGAGATAAAGCAACTTAGCGGTTATTTTGCATACCGCGGCGGGCAATCAGTTTTTTACTACATCGCAAATAAATACGGAAAAGAAAAAATTGGTGAACTGCTAAATAAAATAAAAGGCATCGGCAGTGTTGAAGAAGGTTTTAAAGCCACCTTGGGAATTGATATAAAAGAACTTGGTGAACGCTGGAGAAAAGATATTAAAAAAACTTTTTGGCCCGATGTTGCTTTAAGAGATGATCCTGAAGATTTTGCCAAACGATTAACCGATCCCGAAAAAGATAAAGGATTTTATAATACATCGCCAACGCTTTCGCCGCAAGGTGATAAAATTGCATTCATCTCAAATCGTGATTATTATTTTGGTCTTTACATTATGGATGCACTGACCGGAAAAACAATTAAACGAATTGTTGAAGGAAATCAGACACCGGATTTTGAGCAACTAAATATTTTAACTCCGGGTTTAACATGGTCACCCGATGGAACAAAGATAGCATTCTCTGCAAAGCGCAGCGGCTTTGATGCAATTTATATTTTTGATGTTGAATCCGGCGATAGGGAAATTCTTGATATTAATTTTGATGCTGTTGAAAGTGTAACATGGTCTAATGATGGAAAAACACTTGCATTTATTGGTCAAAATGCGCGTCAATCTGATCTATATCTTTATAATTTTGAAACCCACGAAACTAAAAATTTAACCAATGATATTTTTAGTGATTCAGATCCGGCTTGGTCGCTTGATGATAATTCAATTTATTTTTCATCCGATAGAGGCGATTTTTTAGATGCGAGAGAACTGCCAAAAGATTTTAAAATTGCGCAGCATAATTATTCCCAAATAGATATTTATAAATTTCTACTTGATGATAATAAAATAGTTAGAATAACAAATCTTCCTTTCAGTGATGAAACATCACCGCGTGAAGAGGCTGATGGTGAAAATTTAATTCTTATCTCTGATCAAAATGGCATAAATAATATTTATACAAAATCAATTAAAGAGGACGATGCCGAAAACTCAGTTGTTAATACTCCGCTAATTCCTATTACAAATTCATTAACAGGATTATATCATTTATCGCTATCAAAGGATACAAAGAAATTAGTTTTTTCCACCTTGTATGAATCAGTTTATAATATTTTTATGCTTGATAATCCGTTCGAAGCAAAAACCAAACTTGATACATTACCACCGACTTTGTTTATTACAAAATTAGAAGAGCAAAGAAATAAAAAATCTGAAATAAAAAAGATTACAAAAGAAACAGATCAGAACTATGTTTTGCCGGACAGCACTTCTGATGATGATGAAATAAAAATATTTACCGGCGATGTTGTTGAAGCGGATACAACAACAAAAAATGCAGTTATAGATTATTCTAAATTTGTCTTTGGTAAACAGGATTCCACACAGGAAAAAGTTTATGCAAATGATTCATTGTTTATCCCAAAAGATAATTTAGATAAAGATGGAAACTATCTTGTAAACAAATACAAAATTACTTTCGGTCCTGATTTGATTTATGCAAATGCCGGCTACAGTACTTTTTACGGTTTAATCGGAACGACAGTACTTTCTTTTAGTGATGTATTGGGAGACCATCGTTTAGTGGGTGTTACTGGATTACAAATCGATTTAAAGAACAGTGATTATGGTTTAGCATATTATTACCTTGGCGGAAGAATTGATTACGGTGTACAAGGATACCATACGGCAAGATTTGTAAATCTTATTAGAGGTAATTACAGCAACCTGTATCGCTTCAGAAGTTACGGAGCAACATTATCTGCAAGTTTACCTTTAAATCGCTTTTACAGATTTGAAGGTGGGTTAAGCTGGATGAATGTTAAACAGGAAAACCTTGATGATATTACTGTCCCATCGAATGAAACATCTTTTATAGTACCGTCTTTAGCATTTGTTCATGATAATGTTATGTGGGGTTACACATCACCAATACAAGGTACAAGATATAGATTTGATGCCTATGGAAATCCCGGAATTGGAAATAAAAAATTAAGCTTCTACACACTTAGCGGTGATTACAGAACTTATTTAAGATTTTGGACTGACTACTCATTTGTCATAAGATTTTCCGGAGGTTATTCCGGCGGTTCAAACGCTCAAAGGTTTTTTCTTGGCGGAATTGAAAATTGGATTAACAGATCATTTGCAACGTCTGAAATTCCAATTGAATCAACAAGCGATTATGCTTTTTTAACTGCGGTTTTACCAATGCGTGGTTTTAATTATTCCGAGCAAATTGGTTCTAAATATTTCTTGATGAATTACGAACTAAGATTTCCTCTCATCAGATATCTTGTACCAGGTCCGCTTCCAATATTATTTAGTAATATTCTTGGTGTTGCATATTTTGATGTTGGATCAGCATGGAATAATACAGGCAAGCTGCAGTTCTTTAACAGAGATGAAAATGGAAATGTTGTAAGTAAAGATTTACTAATGGGTACAGGTGTCGGTACGCGCGTTTTCTTTCTGTATTTTCTACTAAGATTTGATATTGCATGGGCTTATCACGTTGATAAATTTGCAAAACCAATTTTCTATTTTTCAATCGGTGCGGATTTCTAAAAACACAATTAAGTACTGCTGATAAAAATTAATTATCAGTAGTACCTTTTTTATCAGTCTTAATTTCTTTTGATGATTTTTCTGCAAGCTTAGCAGGCTCCGCTTTTTTTGATTCAGATGGTTTGGTGGAGTTCTTATAATCTGTTTGATAAAATCCTGTACCTTTAAATATTGTACCCGCACCGGCACCGATTAATCTTTTGACTTCTCCATTACAAACAGGGCAATTCTTTATCGGCTCATCTTTCATATATTGAAAAATTTCAAATCTGTGATCGCACTTCAAACATTTATAATCATAAGTTGGCAAAACAATCTCCTAATTTTTAATGGCAAACATAATGAATAATTATAGAATGTTCTATAAATTTGGCTTGGCTAAAAAATCATTACTTAATTGTCAGAAATTCAAAATTGAAAAAGTTTATTTTATCTATATTCGTACTGTTGTTATCATTAACAGGCTGTTTAAACTACGTTCAGAATACCACAATTTATCCGGACGGCTCCGGTAATATGGAAATCAATTATTGGTTGAAATTTTCTGATACAAGCAGCGTAGCAACAATTTTAAATTTAGAATTATTTAATCCGGATTCTATTCGAAGCGAATTTTCCTCAAAGTTTGTAAACATAATTAATGTTATAACTTATTCGGATACACTCGATTCAACTGTTCATGCAAAAATCCAATTAAGTTTTAACAATGTTGATTCTTTGAACACTGTAAATGCCTTTGCTCAATCAAGATTTTTGCTTGAAGACGGAGCATCAGGGCAAAAAGTATTCTCGCAATTTATTCCGCCAGTAGCCACAGGTTTTGGAATTGATGGAAGCCATTTTCGGGTTACATATAATTATGAAATTCGCGGTGATATTATCACACATAACGCAACTAATAAGTCTGGAAATAATTTAACATGGTCATATTCACTATCTGAAATTGGTCGAGGCAAAACAATCTCGGTTACATTTAAACCGTATAAACTTAAAGAAACGCCATATTGGATTTACATTTTGGCGGGTACGGTTTTGTTAATTGTGATTTTTTTCCTGATAAGAAAAAGGAAGGATTAATAATATAATTATCAGTCCCACAACAATTTAATTTTATTGACATAACTTACCTCTTTGGTTATATTTAGCACCTATTTTTAATTTTAGTCGAGCATTATTTAAATGTCATCAAGTGATTATATGATTTTTGCCGGGACTTCAAATATTCCGATGGCAGAAAAGATTGTTGAATCTATTGGTACACAATTAGGATCTCTTGAATTAAAAAGATTTAGTGATGGTGAAATTTGGGTAAAGTACGGTGAGAATATCAGAGGAAGAGAAGTTTTTTTAATTCAATCAACTAATCCCCCTGCTGAAAATCTTATGGAACTTTTGATTATGATTGATGCCGCCAAAAGAGCATCTGCAAAAAGGATAACTGCAATTATCCCTTATTTTGGCTACGCAAGACAGGATAGAAAAGATCAACCGCGTGTTTCGATTACAGCTAAACTAGTGGCTAATCTTATTACAGAAGCCGGTGCTGATAGAGTTATGACGATGGATCTGCACGCTTCTCAGATACAAGGCTTTTTTGATTTACCTGTTGATCATCTTTACGGATCATCAATATTTTTAGAACATTTAAGTAATTTGTCTGATAATCTTTCAGTTGTTTCACCGGATGTAGGCGGAATTAAAATAGCCAGAGCTTATGCAAAAATGCTGCACTCGGGTTTGATTGTTATTGATAAGAGAAGACCGAAACAAAATCTTACCGAAGTGATGAATATTATTGGCGAAGTTGAAGGTAAAGATATTTTACTTGTAGATGACATGATTGATACTGCCGGAACTTTTATTAGTGCCGCAAAAGCTTTAAAGGATAAAGGTGCAGGAAAAATCTATGGCGCAATCACACATCCGCTGCTTTCTGGTCCTGCGATGGAAAGATTAAACAGCGGTGATGTTGATAAACTATTTGTTACGGACACAATTTATTTTGATGAAAGCGCTTGCGACAGAATAGTTAAGATTTCTGCTGCCCCGCTTTTTGGAGAAGCAATTACAAGAACTTATAAAAACGAATCAATTAGTTCATTATTTAATATAGATAAAGGTTAATAAGACCCGGAGATAAAATGGAGAAAGTAGTAATAGGAGCACAGAAGCGTAATAAAATTGATAAAGCATCAAGAAGCGCTTTACGTAAAGAAGGTAAAGTTCCTGCAATTTTTTATTCAAAACATCACGAACCTCTTCCTGTTCAATTTGCAGAAAGAGCAATTCATCCACTAGTGTTTACGGCTAAAACAAGTTTAATTAGTTTAAATGTTGAAGGATATGATGAGTTAGATTGTATCATTAAAGATGTACAGTTTGATCCCGTTACAGAAAAAATTGTTCACATAGATTTGTTAGGTCTTAAAAAAGGTGAAAAAATTCAGATTGAAGTTCCTATTCAATTAGTAGGAAATCCAATTGGAATTAAAGAAGGTGGAATTTTACAGCACACACTCCACAAATTGCAAATTGAATGTTTGCCTGTCAACATTCCGGAACATCTCGAAATCAACGTAGCCGAGTTAAAACTTGGTCAAGCAATTCACGTTGTAGATCTTAAGTTTGATAATTTTGATATCCTCAGTTCACCGGAATCTATTATTGCATCTGTAACTCATCCGAAAGTTGAAAAAGAAGCTGCACCTGTTGAAGATGAAACTACGGAAGCTGTTGAACCGGAAGTTATTACAAAAGGTAAACCACAGGAAAAAGAAGAATAGTTTAAGTGCGCCTTATTGCTGGAATTGGTAATCCTGGTAGCCGTTACAAAAATAACAGGCACAATGTGGGATTCCAATTCCTTGATTTTTTTGCAGCAGATAAATTGATTCGATTTAAAGCTTCTAAATTCGATTATCATTTTGCTGAAGGGGAATTTTTAGATAAGCCCTACGTGATAATAAAGCCTGATACTTATGTAAATAATAGTGGTTTGGCAGTATTAGAGTGTATTGACCATTATAAAATTGATGTTACCGAAATTTTAGTTGTTGTTGATGATATAAACTTAAGCCTTGCCGATATTCGCATCAGAAAATCTGGTGGAGATGGAGGACATAACGGATTAAGTTCAATTATTTATCATCTTCAAAGCGATAATTTTTCCAGATTAAGGATAGGAATTGGAAATGATTATGAATCTGGAAACCTTGTTAACCATGTTTTATCAGACTTTGATAAAAATGAATTTATGCAGCTTGAAAAATCATTTGAAATAAGTAAGCAGCTTGCAGAAAGTTTTATTTCAGATGGATACGATAAAATGCTTAGTACCTTCAGCCGATTAAAAAATCTAA
Source organism: Ignavibacterium sp. (assembly GCA_018059515.1). Taxonomy (GTDB): domain Bacteria; phylum Bacteroidota; class Ignavibacteria; order Ignavibacteriales; family Ignavibacteriaceae; genus IGN3. The sequence continues at coordinate 7,653 of JAGOXU010000064.1, read as the reverse complement.
ATAAATTAAATGAAAAATCAGAATAAACTCGATTTGAGGAGAGCAAAGTGGATTTAATATTTCATATCATTCCGTTATTTGGTGTAGTTGCTTTACTTTACACTTTCTGGCGTTCTCGTTGGATTTCCAAACAGGATGCAGGTAATGAAAAGATGCAAGTTATTGCTGGTCATATTGCCGAAGGTGCAATGGCATTTCTTAAAGCTGAATATAAAGTTTTAATAATTTTTGTAATTGTTGTTGCTGTATTATTAGCCTATAGCGGCTCAAACTCTGCTGATTCATCTCCTCTAGTAGGACTATCATTTGTAGTTGGTGCATTTTGTTCTGCTCTTGCAGGCTTTATCGGAATGAGGGTTGCAACAAAAGCAAACGTTAGAACAACTCAAGCTGCTAGAACAAGTATTGGCAAGGCTTTGGAAATTGCATTTGCCGGCGGTTCAGTTATGGGTTTAGGCGTTGTTGGATTAGGCGTTTTAGGGCTTGGCGGGTTGATGATTTTCTACGGTGATATGTATGGTATGTCAACCCAAGAAAATCTTACAAAAGTTATTACAATTATAACGGGTTTCTCTTTTGGCGCTTCTTCAATTGCACTTTTTGCACGTGTTGGCGGCGGAATTTATACTAAAGCAGCGGATGTTGGTGCCGATTTAGTTGGTAAAGTTGAAGCCGGAATTCCTGAAGATCATCATTTAAATCCTGCTACTATTGCGGATAATGTTGGCGATAATGTTGGTGACGTTGCCGGTATGGGCGCTGACCTTTTTGAATCATACGTTGGATCAATAGTTGGAACTATGGTGCTTGGTGCTGCATTCTTTTTAACTCCTGAGTTTGGAGTAAAGTTTAGTGGACTTGGTGCCGTTCTATTGCCATTAGTTCTTGCAAGCGTCGGGATTATCACTTCAATTATCGGAACTTTTTTTGTTAAAGTAAAAGAAGGCGGCGATCCGCAAAAAGCTCTTAACACAGGTAACCTTGTTGCAGGAATTTTAATGGTCATTGCATCCTGGTTTTTAATCAAATGGCTGCTTCCTGAAAGCTGGTATTTTCAAGATCCATTGTATCAATGGGCAGATCCTGTAAAAGGAAATCTTTATACCTCAACTGGAATTTTTATTGCAACAGTAGTGGGAATTTTATCAGGTGCATTGATTGGAATGATTACAGAATATTACACAGGCAGTGGAAAACGTCCTGTCATCGGTATAGCAAGACAGTCCGTAACTGGAGCTGCAACAAACATCATTGCAGGATTAAGCATTGGTATGATATCTACAGCACTGCCAATTATCGTATTAGCTTTTGCAATTATTGTTGCTTTTTACTTTGGCGGATTATATGGAATTGCCATCGCAGCGGTTGGAATGCTTTCTATTCTTGGTATTCAGCTTGCGGTTGATGCTTATGGTCCTATTTCGGATAACGCAGGAGGAATTGCAGAAATGGCTGAACTACCAAAAGAAGTTAGATCAAGAACCGATAAATTAGATGCAGTAGGTAACACAACTGCAGCAATCGGAAAAGGTTTTGCGATCGGCTCAGCCGCACTAACAGCACTTGCATTATTTGGCGCATATATGACATCAGCAAAAATATCATCAATAGATATTTCTAAAGCTGTTGTTATGTCTGGATTATTATTGGGTGCAATGATTCCATTCTTATTTTCCGCTCTTGCAATGCAAGCAGTTGGTAAAGCAGCAATGGCAATGATTGAAGAAGTTAGACGGCAGTTCAACACAATTCCACAACTAAAAGCAGCACTGGGAGTAATGAAAAAAAATGATGGAATTGAATCTTCTAAGTGGTCTAAAGAAGATCTTGAAATATTTGAAGCTGCTGACGGTAAAGCCGAATATGGCAAATGCGTTGAGATTTCTACAAAATCAGCAATAAAACAAATGGTATTGCCAGGTTTATTAGCTGTTGTTATACCAATTTTGGTTGGATTTATTGGTGATAAAGAAATGCTCGGCGGTCTGATTGCTGGTGTTACTGTTTCCGGAGTTTTAATGGCTATTTTCCAGGCAAATGCCGGCGGTGCTTGGGATAATGCAAAAAAGATGTTTGAAGAAGGAATTGAAATTAACGGGCAAATGTATTATAAAGGTTCGGATGCCCATAAGGCAGCCGTAGTTGGCGATACAGTTGGTGACCCATTTAAGGATACTTCCGGTCCTTCACTTAATATTTTGCTTAAATTAATGTCAGTTGTTGCGCTTGTAATTGCTCCTTTAATTAGGTAATTTTTCATCGCTTTTTAATACATATTTTTTAATAACCCTGCTCTTACATTCTTTTAAGAATAGTAAGGGTCTTAATGCCCATAGGGAGGTGATATACAATGAGAACAGGTATCTATGAAAGTGCCGTTCTGATAAATGCTGCGTTAGATGATCAGCAAATCGAATCAATTCTTACAAGAATTAAAGATGTTATAACCAACAATGGCGGAGAAATCCGTGAATTAGATAATTGGGGACGTAAACGTCTTGCCTATCCGGTTGAAAAAAGTAAAATTGGTTATTACGCCATTTACAGATTTGAAGCCCCAAGTGATATGATTGCAAAACTCGAAAGGATATATTCGCTTGATGAACAAATCCTGCGTTACGTTACTCTTAAACTTAACGGTGATGCAGTTGAGCAGCTCGAAAAAAACAAAGCCCTTTCATCTACAATCAAGGATGAGATAGTAACAGAAGTTGTTGAAGTCATTGCCTCTACAGATGAAGAAGCTGATACTAGTACTAATAATGAAGAAAAGTAACTAATTACTAAATGATTTAGTTTGGAGGTTTATTAATGGCTGATTTGAAAATGCCGGAAATTAATTACGTAATTGTAGCAGGAAATCTTACTAAGGATCCTATTTTTAGAGAAACTACAAATGGTACCCCAGTAGTAAATTTTTCTATTGCATCAAACAGAAAATTTAAAGACAGTACAAATCAATGGCAGGAAGACGTTTGTTATGTAGGCGTTGTTGCTTGGAATAAACTTGCTGAGAGCTGCCGAGACAGGCTTAGAAAAGGATCTGCAGTTTTAGTAGATGGTGAATTACAAAGCAGAAGCTGGAAATCAGATGATGGGCATAACAGAAGCATCGTTGAAATTAAAGCAAGAAGAATTCAATTTCTTAACAAAAGATTAGTTGGAACAGATGACGGCAATGATACTGATGATGTTAGCATTGCTGTTGATGAGTCAATTGATTATACAGAGGATTCGTTCGATAAGTTTTTATCTGATGAAGAATCAAGTTTAATAAAACAAGGTAGTGGAAATGAAGAAAGAAGTTAAAACAAAAAAAGTCTGTAGGTTTACTCAAAATGGTATTAAATATATCGATTACAAAGACGTTAAACTTTTACAGAAATTTATAACCGAGCAGGGAAAGATTATTCCTAAAAGAATAACAGGTACCAGCTCAAAGTATCAGCGTGAATTAGCCGCGGCTATTAAACGTGCAAGACACATGGCTCTTTTGCCTTATGTTTCCGATACAGTTAGATAGTAAAATAAAGCCGGAGAAAAAATGAAAGTAATCTTAAGACAAGACTTTGAAACCTTAGGAAAAATAGGCGAAGTTGTTGATGTTAAGGCTGGTTATGCAAGAAACTTTCTTTTACCAAGAGGTTTAGCTTATGCTGCGCTTAAAGGCAATGTAAGAGCTCTTGAAGATGAAAAGAAATCTGTTGAAAAACGAAACTTGCAGGAACTTAAAGCTGCAGAGACTCTTGCTGCTGAACTTGAAACGGTATCGGTTACAATACCTGTTCAGGTTGGTGAAGAGGATAAAATCTTTGGAACAGTAACAACTCAAATGATTGCTGACGCACTTAAGGAAAAAGGTCACGATATAGATAAAAGAAAAGTTGAAATTGAAGAACCTATCAAGGCACTTGGCATTTATGGTGTAAGTTTAAAAATCCACCAGAGTGTTAATGCTAAAATAAAGGTTTGGGTTGTTCGAGAGTAAAATCTAATTTATTTAAAATTAAAAAGGGAATCCAAGCGGATTCCCTTTTTTTATGCTTAATTTTTTTTGTTATCTAACTTTAATCTTTTTATCAGTTACAAGTTTAGCAATATGTGCTGTGCCTTTTTTGCTGATAGTTTTTATTGCACTTGTTGTAAGTTTTATCGTAACAAATCTATTTAATTCTTGAACCCAAATTCTTTTTTTCTGAAGGTTAGGTAAAAATCTTGTCTTTGTATGATTATGTGCATGTGAAATGCTATTTCCGGCAACCGGACTTACACCTGTTACTTGGCATCTTCTAGCCATTTTTATAACTCCTTAAAATAAATACTTTTCGATTTTTAGAGCAGTAAATATAATTAAATCATCTCTAAAAACTAAAAATTTTGTTAATAATTTTTTTCAATATCTTGTTTAAAGAATTATTAAGTTTGGCAACCGTTTTGTGATTATTAGCCTTGTTTCTAACTCACAAAAAGCTATTTTTGCATTAAAATTTAATAACCAGCTAAATAGAATATTATGGAATTTTTTGAATTACATCCACAAAACCCGCAAATAAGATTTATCAGTAAAGCCGTTGATGTTTTAAAGAGCGGCGGAATTATCATTTTTCCAACAGATACATATTATGGGCTTGGCTGCGACTTATTTAATAGAGATGGAATTGAACAAATTCTCTCAATTAAAAATGAAACTGATACAAAACTATTCAGCTTTATATGTTCTGATTTGAAAGACATTTCAAAATATGCAAAGGTATCAGATTATGCATATCGAACTATGAAGCATCTTTTACCAGGACCTTACACTTTTATTTTACCTGCCGCTAAAGTTATTCCTAAAAAATTATGGAGTAAGAGAAAGACTGTCGGAATAAGAGTTCCCGATCATGCAGTTACTCTTCAGATCGTCAAAGAGCTGGGCAATCCAATAGCAAGTACAAGTGCAACAACAAGACTTGGTGAACCACTATTCGATCCATTCGAAATAAAAAATATTTTTAACTCACGTGTAGATTTGATGTTAGCATCAAACGCTATGAATTTTGATCCTTCCAGCGTTGTTGATTTGAGCGGCGAAGAGCCTGAAATTATTCGAGAAGGTGCTGGAGACGTTAGCCTTTTTAAATAAAATTATTTCCGATAAACTTGTGTTGAGGAAGCCTGCTGAATCGGCGTTAATATTACTTCATTAATATTTACATTTGTTGGACGCGTTGCACAAAATACAACTGCTTCTGCAACATCAAATGGAGATAGAGGTTGGATACCTTTATAAACTTGTTCGGCTCTTTGTTCATCACCAGAAAACCTTACTTTGCTAAATTCTGTTTGTACCATCCCGGGATCAACACTGCTTACTTTTACTCCTTTATCAAGCATATCTAATCTAAAAGATTGCGTTAATGATTTAACAGCAAATTTAGTTGCGGAGTAAACGTTGCCGTAAGCATAAACTTCGTGCCCAGCAGTTGAGCCAATGTTAATTATATGTCCACATTGTCTTTCAACCATTGATGGAGAAACAATACGAGTAACATTCAATAAGCCTTTAATATTAGTGTCAATCATTTCATCCCAATCAGAAAGTTTTCCCTCAAAAACTTTATCTAATCCTTTTGCTAATCCAGCACCGTTTACAAGGATATCAACTTGCTTCCAATTAGAATCAAGAGAATTGAATTTACTCTGCACATCTTCAAAATTTCTCACATCAACTTCAAGGCATTTTATTTTTATTTGATATTCATTTTCCAATTCGCTTGATAATGATTTTAATCTGTCTAACCTGCGTGCTGCTAATATCAAATTTACTTTTTGTTTTGCAAATTCGATCGCACAAGCTTTTCCTATTCCAGATGAAGCGCCAGTGATAAATACAATTTTGTTTTGAAGATTTAACATTCTATATCCCTAAAAAAGTTATGAATAAATTCCTGGTAAGATTGTTCCGCATTTTTTGCATTTATCTTTAGCCAGGCTAATAATTTTTGTTTGATGCCAATTTCTTTCGATTAATAAACTTCCACAATTAGAACAATTTGTAGATTGATTTTTTGTATCATTTACATTTCCAACGTAGCAATAATTAATGCCCAGGCTATTTGCAATATTTTTTGCGCGAAGCAAAGTAAAGAGTGGAGTTGCTGATTTATTTATCATTTTAAAATCTGGATGGAATGCTGTAAAATGCAAAGGAACATTTTCCCCAAGATTATTTAAAATCCATTCACACTCATTTTTTATCTCTTCATCAGAATCATTTTCATCAGGAATAAGTAAGGTTGTTATCTCAATCCAAACATCCGTTTCATTTTTTAACCACAGCAGCGTATCCAAAATATCTTTTAAATGAGCGATTGTATTTTTGAAATAAAATTCTTCTGTAAAACCTTTTAAATCAACATTAGCGGCATCTATAAATCTATACACATCTTTGCGCGCCTGTTTATCAATATAACCGGCGGTTACCATCACGGATTTTATCTTTTCTTCTCTTGCAATTTTAGAAACATCAATTACATACTCTCCAAAAATTGTTGGATCATTATATGTAAATGCGATTGATGGAGTTGAATATTTTTTTGCAAGATTAACAACGTCCTCTGGAGATGCGGTTAATGAATTTACTTCATCCAACTTTGCTTTGCTGATTGACCAGTTTTGACAAAACTTACAGCCAAGATTACAGCCGGCAGTTCCAAAACTTAAAATATGGGAAGCAGGTAAAAAATGATTTAATGGTTTTTTTTCGATTGGATCAATTGCGAATCCCGTTGGTTTACCATAGCCCAAAGTATAAAGTTTTCCGTCTATATTTTGGCGAATGTAACAGAAGCCCGGCTGTCCTTCACCAATTTCACAATAGCGCGGGCATAAAGTACATAGTATTTTTCCGCGATCAGTTTTATGCCACCATAGTGCTTCTTTTAATTCATTTGCAATCATTTTAAATCACCTCAAATCTTAACCAGTTAGCTCTACTTTTTTCTGAATAAGGTGCGCCTGCAGTAAATATAATTAGATCACCTTTTCTTACAAACCCGGAATTTAACAATAAATCCTTTGCATCATCAATTGCAAGATGTTCCTTATCAAACTTTTCACTATGCACAGATGTTACGCCTCGACGTAAACAAAGATTATTCATTGTCTCAAAACTATTAGAGATTGCAATTATTTTTGATTCAGGTTTGTACTTAGAAATTAAACGAGCTGTACGTCCTTCAAAAGTAAATACAACTATTGCCTGTGCATTAATTTGTTTACTTATTTCTACAATTGCTTTTCCCACAGAATCAAACAGTTTTTCTTGCAGGCTATCCGGTGTTATAAAATAATTTTGAGTTCTGTCTTCATCGTGCTGTTCGGCATTTAGAATAATGTCATTCATTATCTGTACAGTACGGAAAGGAAATTTACCTATAGAAGTTTCAGCACTTAACATTACAACATCAGTTCCATCCCAAACTGCATTTGCAACATCGGAAGCTTCTGCACGTGTTGGGATAGGCGAGTTGATCATAGATTCCAGCATTTGTGTTGCAGTGATAACTAATATACCCATTGCATTGCATTGTCTGATAATTGTTTTTTGCAATACCGGAACTTCTTGAGGCGGTAGTTCAACGCCTAAATCACCGCGTGCAATCATGATAC
>JAGOXU010000246.1 GCA_018059515.1 Ignavibacterium sp. | reverse complement strand
TAGCAATAATTCAGGAACAACAAATTCTTGATAGATTCTAATGAAATCAAGTTTAAAAGTATAGGAGTAAAAATGAAAAATATATTTAGATTATTAATAATAGTTCTTGCCCTCCTGCTTACACTTGATGTATATGCCGGAGGTGGTAACAGAACTGGTACAGGAGGAGCTGCACAATTGCTCATTCCTGTTGGTCCACGCGGTATAGCAATGGGTGAAGCTAATCTTGCAGTAGCACACGGGATTGAATCAATATTCTGGAATCCTGCAGGTGTAGCTAATTTGCAGGGCTCTACCAGTGTAATGTTCTCCCATATGTCTTACATTGCAGATATCGGCGTAGAATATGGTGCAGTTGCAACAAATTTTGAAGGATTTGGAGTTATTTCACTAAGTCTAAAAAGCCTTTCAATAGGTGAGATTTTAGTTACAACAACGACAGACCCTGATGGATTAGGTGGAGCAAAATTTTCTCCACAAATGTTAACTGCAGGATTAACATATTCACGACAATTAACAGAAAGAATATCAGTTGGTTTAACCGCTAATCTAATTACCGAAACGCTCGGCAATGTAAGCTCGACAGGATTAGGTTTTAATTTTGGCGTTTTATACAACACACTTGCAGACATAAACGGATTAAGCATCGGTATTGCAATGAAAAACATTGGACCTCAAATGCAATACGGCGGCTCCGGAATGTTAGTTTTATCAGAGGTTGCTGATCAGCATCGTCCGCCTCAATACACAACAATTGAAGCAGCAAAATTTGATCTACCATCTTCATTTGAATTAGGACTGGGTTACAAAGCCATGTTTGATGAAGAAAACGCACTTCAGTTTGCAGGCGTTTTTCAGAATAATAACTTTTCTGAAGATGAATATAAACTAGGAGCTGAGTATGGTTTTAATAATCAATTCTTTGCAAGATTGGGCTATCAATTTTCACCAAACTTAGACAGTGATAAGTACTTATATGGCTTAACTGCTGGCGCTGGTGTTAATGTTGATCTTAACGGCGTAATGTTAAGAGTTGATTATGCTTACCGTTATGCACAATATTTTGATGGGAACCACGTATTTGCACTTTCTCTCGGTTTCTAAAAAATAGTTCCTTTCTTTATTTAATCCGTACTGATTTTTTTCGGTACGGATTTTTTATTTTAAAACTGATTATTCTTAAAATAATTTAATGGAGCAGACTTATATCAAAATGCCGCAACCATCATTATTATCCGCCGTTTATGTATCTATCAAAGTATTCTCATGTTTATTGTTGGATTTTAAGGTTTAAGTATTTATTGTTATATAAATTATTTGTTCAACTTTTTAAGTTTGGAGACAAAATGAAAAAACTAACTATTATAGGATTGCTCATGCTTTTTGCATTGCCCCTCATCGCCCAGCAAGGCGAAGTACCGCTTATACCAATGAAAGATTTTTTTAGAAATGTAGAAAAAAGAAGTTATCAAATTTCTCCGAATGGAGATTATCTTTCTTTTATGCAGCCAGTCAACTCCAGAATGAATGTGTTCATTCAAAAAATTGGTGAGGATAAAACTACTCAGGTTACATTTGCTACCGAAAGAGATATTGCCGGATATTTCTGGAAAGGTAACAACAGAATAATTTATATACAGGATTCTAAAGGGGATGAAAACTTTAGATTATTTGGTGTTGATAGGGATGGCAAAAATCAAAAAGATCTTACTCCTTTTGATAAAGTTAGAGCCGGTATTATTGATGATCTTGAAGATAATCCAACTGAAATGCTAATTCAAATGAACAAAGAAAATCCACAGGTTTTTGATGTTTACAGAATAAATGTAAACACTGGTGATATGAAAACAGTCGCAAAAAACCCGGGCAACATTACAGGCTGGCAAACAGATCACGATGGTAAGCTTAGAATTGCAATTACAACCGATGGTGTTAATTCAACAGTACTTTATCGGGATAACGAAGAACAGGAGTTTAGCCCGCTTTTAACAACAACATTTAAAGAAACTTTTTCACCGCTGTTTTTTACTTTTGACAATAAAAATCTGTATGTGTCTTCCAACATTGATCGAGATAAAGCAGCAATTGTAGAGTATGATATTGCCAATAAAAAGGAAGTGAAAGTGCTTTATCAAAACCCTGATTATGATGTTAATGGCTTAAATTATTCTCGCAAAAGAAAAGTAATAGAGTTTGCAAATTATACGGGATGGAAACGGGAGTATCACTTTTTCGATGATGAAACAAAAAACATCTACAATGATTTGGCGAGTAAACTGCCGGGCAAAGAACTTGCTATAACAGGAAATAACAAAAACGAAGATAAACTTTTAGTAAGAACTTACAGTGATAAATCACTCGGTGCGTATTATTTTTATGATGTTAATTCTAAAGACTTAAAAAAACTTACCGATGTAAGTCCGTGGTTAAATGAAAATGATCTTTCCGACCAAAAACCAATTACATACAAAACGCGAGACGGTTTAACAATACATGGTTATCTAACGCTACCTAAAGGTGTTGATCCAAAAAATCTTCCTGTAGTTATTAATCCGCATGGGGGACCTTGGGCAAGAGATGCGTGGGGTTTTAATCCCGAAGTACAATTTCTTGCAAACAGAGGTTACGCAGTTTTACAAATGAACTTCCGCGGCTCTACAGGATATGGAAGAGAATTTTGGGAAAAGAGTTTTAAACAGTGGGGCAGAACAATGCAGGATGATATTTCAGACGGCGTAAAATGGTTAGTTGCTGAAGGTATTGCTGATCCTAAACGCATTGGTATTTACGGTGGATCATACGGAGGCTATGCAACATTGGCAGGATTAACTTTTTCACCGGAGCTTTATGCTTGCGGTGTTGATTATGTTGGAGTCTCAAATCTTTTCACTTTCCAAAATTCTATCCCACCGTATTGGGAACCATTTAAAGAAATGTTGTATGAGATGGTCGGACATCCGGTAAAAGATTCTGTATTACTATATGATGCTTCACCGGTTTTTCATGTTGATAATATTAAAGCCCCACTTTTAATTGCGCAGGGATTACATGATCCAAGAGTAAATAAAAACGAGTCAGATCAAATGGTTGAGGCTTTGAAGAAAAATGGAATTGATGTTCCATATATGGTTAAAGATAACGAAGGGCACGGATTTAGAAACGAAGAAAACAGATTTGATTTTTACGGTGCAATGGAACAATTCTTCTTTAAATATCTGGGTGGAAGAGCCGCTGAATTGAAGGAAGAGAAAAACTAAATCAAGCCCAAACCCTTCCATAAGGAAGGGGAATTATATTAAAAGAGGCTGTACTAAAACATATTTAAAACGTAGCCGCAACTTTTGGCTTAGTCATCACGAGCGAAGCGAAGTGATCTTAAGATTGCTTCACTTCGTTCGCAATGACGATAAATATTAGATATTAACTAACAATAGTTCTTAAATCCTTTTTCTGATAGTACCATCTATAAAACAACAAAGCAATACCTGATATTAATCCTATTCCAGCAAAATAATACCAAACCATATATGCTTTGTCATAAGCAGTAACAAGCTGCTCTGCGGTTAATGTTAATGGATCTGGAACATAAGCAGTAAGCAAGTAACCGGAAATTCCGAATCCTAATATTGAAGATAAGAATGAATGAAGGTGACTGAATCCAAGATATAACCCTTCCTCTCCTTTTGGTGCTTGTAAAGAAAAATATTCTAAATAACGCGGAGAAATAAAACACTCGGCTAAACCTTGAACAACAATTCCTAAAATCAGCATAACAGTAATTGGATGTGCCGTGAACAATCCAAATATCGAAACAGATTGTCCTGTAACAGATTCAAGTAAATTACTCGAAGCCATTAGAAGCGCAGAAATAGGCATCAAAAACATACCGACTGCCATTGAAGAAACAGCTTTTACTTTACGCATAAAATGAGTGATCATCAAAACCATTGTCATCACAACGAAGGGGTTAACATTTGCAATCCATTCCGGAGAAGCATGTTCACCAACAGTTCTTAAAACATATTTTGGCATGGTTGCATAAAGCTGATGCTGTATAATCCAAAACCCTGTTACAATTAAAATTAAAAGTAATAGCCTAACATTTGTTACAACTCTAATAAGTCCTGTCCATACTTCCTGCAATGCTTTACCTTCTCCATCGGTACTAATGTTTTTATAAAAAAGAAAGACAACAACGAGGGCAATAAAACTCATTAAAGCAGAAAAGAAATTAATTGAAGTTAAACCCCATTCAATTCTTAAAGGATAAGCAAATGTTTTACCTAAAAAGGCGCCAATGTTAACAACACCGTAAAAAATAGAATAACCTTTTGCCCTGGTTTCAGGAGTAGTGGTCTTAGCAACAGTTCCTGTAATAATAGATTTTATAAAAGATCCGCCAATCATTATTACAACCAAAGACGGTAGAACAACCGACTTAAAAGGCATTGCACCAAGCGCAAAATATCCAATGGATAAAAGAGCAAAGGCAAGTATCACCGCATTTCTAAAACCTATCTTATCTGCAAACGCACCTGTAAATGGGGGTAGAAAATAAAGTCCGGCAGAAAAAACGCCACCAATCCAAGCCGCTTCAATATCATCAAATCCTACAATGCGGGAAAGATAAAGTGTAATTGAAATGAATACTGCGTAATAAGCTGCGCGTTCAAATAGCTCTACTATGTTCGCAGTCCAGAATGCTCGTGGAAATTTC
>JAGOXU010000063.1 GCA_018059515.1 Ignavibacterium sp. | reverse complement strand
CAGAGCAATTAATTATTCCGGAAAGTGTTTCAAAAGTTATATTTTGATTTTCAGTAATTAATCCCTTTTCAAAAAGATAGTGGAGCGAAGCAATAGTGGCATGTCCGCATAACTTAACCTCTTTGGTTGGAGTGAACCATTGCAGCTTATAATCTGCTTTATTTGAAGTGCTGATAAAAGCAGTTTCAGAGAGATTCATCTCTTTTGCAATTAACTGTTTTTCATTTTCAGAAAGGACGTTAGAGAAAGTTACTCCTGCAGGATTGCCTTTAAAAGCTTTAGTAGTAAAAGCATCTATTTGAAAAATATCAATCTCTTTTGCCATTTAACAGATTCTCAATTTTCCATTCTTTCATTTTATCATAAGTTTGATAATCAGAAAGATCAAAATGGATTGGTGAAACAGAAACATAATTATTTTTTATCGCAGCTTGATCTAAATCATTGGATCTATCAACATCCATTAAATTTCCGGTAAGCCAATAATAATTTCTTCCGTAAGGATCAACACGCTGTTCGTAAATATCATCCCACTTAGATTTGCCCTGCTTTGTTACAACCATTCCTTTTATTTCACTCTCCGGTAAGTTTGGAACATTAACATTTAACATCGTACCAATCGGCAAGCCGCGCTTATAGACTTCCTGCGAAAGTAACATTGCAACTTTTGATGCAAATGAAAAATCTAAAACTTGATGACTTGCAACGGAAATAGCAATTGCTGGCACATCCATTATAGCGGCTTCTCTTGCGGCTGAAACTGTACCTGAGTAAATAATATTTATTGCGGTGTTTGAACCGTGATTGATTCCCGATACAATTAAATCAGGCGGCGCTTTCATAAGATTGCGCATTCCGATTTTTACACAATCGGCAGGTGTACCATCGATTGCGTATCCAAAAAATTTTCCGTTCTTTTGAAATTCAAATACTCTAAGCGGAGTTTGCATTGTTATTGCGTGTCCAACAGCGCTTTGTTCTTTATGCGGTGCAACTACAGTTACCTCGGCAATTGTTTTTAATGCAGTAACTAAAGAATCAATTCCTGCTGAATCAATTCCATCATCGTTTGAAACTAAAATTCTCAATGTTATTCCTATTTTGTTTTTTTTTGCTTAGCAATATAGTGCTAAGCCTTGTTTTACTCAATTTAAAAAGTATCGCCGTGATATAGAATTTATTCTGTGCTAATTTACAAAGGTTTTCTCAGATGAAGTCTGAGCTACGTTCTCGAATCAATCGGGTACAGAGTAAGAAAAATGACAGCAAAACTTTGCTTAAATTTGCCATCAAAAAATGTATATACTAAAACCCTACATATTTGAAAAACATCCGGAAATTATTTTTGGATTTAGTACAAAAGTATCCGCAGAGGCAAAACCGCCGTACTATTTTAATCTATCTTATTCAGTTGGTGATGATAAGAATATAGTTGATAAAAACAGGAAAGATTTTTTTGCATCATTAGGACTATCTGTTGAGAATGTCGGTTATCAAAGACAAATCCATTCAGATATTGTTCAGATTATCGAATGCGGAGGCGATAACGGTGCAAGCGATGCATTAATTACTAATAAAAAAAATCTTGGAATTGCAATCGCGGTTGCAGATTGCACTCCGATTTTTATTTATGATAAAAAAAATAAGGTTATAGCTGCAGTTCATTCCGGTTGGAAGGGAACAGAACAAAAGATATTATTAAAAACTTTAAACAAACTTCACAATGATTTTAAGTCTAATCCGGAAAATATAATTTGCTACATAGGTCCATCAATTTCACAAGCCAATTATGAAGTTGGAAGTGAAGTTGCAGAGTTGTTTGATAATTCTTTTTCAAAACCAATCGATGGTAAGTTTTTATTAGATGTTAGCGGAATTAATTATAAAGATTTACTTGATTTTGGAATCCCGAAAAATCAAATACAAAAATCAGAATTGTGTACTTTTGAATTTGATAGTTTACTACATTCTTATCGCAGAGATGGAAACCTTTCTGGTAGAGCGTTTGGGGTGATAGCAATTAAAGGATGAAATCATCACCGCTAAAAATAATATTAGTTTATGTTTTGCTCTGTATTATTTGGGGCTCAACGTGGCTTGCAATTAGAGCAAGCTTAGAATCACTAACACCATTCATTTCTCTCGGTTCACGTTTTGCTTTTGCTTCACTTTTCATTTTCGTTTTAATGAAGTTTAGAGGTATATCATTACAAAAGGATAAAGAATCAATCCGGCTTTATTTATTGATGGGGTTTTTATCTTTTGTAATTCCATTCGGTTTGGTTTATTGGGCTGAACAGTTTGTACCATCAGGATTGGCTTCAGTATTGTTTGCAGTTTATCCTTTTTTTGTTGCTCTATTCTCATTCTATAGAATGCCGAATGAAACAATTGGCAAGCTGAAAATATTTGGTATGAGTTTAGGATTTTTTGGAATTGTGATGATCTTCTCCGATTCGTTTACCGCTGATTTTTCAAATTTATTTTTGGGAATGATCGCGGTTGCTTTAAGTGGAATTATTCAAGCATGGATTGCAGTTACAGTAAAAAAATCCGGTAAACATCTTAATCCGCTTTCAATGAATTTTGTTCCGATGTTAATTGCAGGATTTTCAGGTTTGCTTTTCGGATTATTGACTGAAGATTTATCAAAAATAAAGATTGATGAAACTGCAATTACAAGTGTGCTGTATCTCGCATTCTTCGGAAGCGTTGTTACGTTTACATCATTTTACTGGCTGATGAAAAAAATAAATATAATTTTGCTTTCATTACTTGCATTTATTACCCCAATTGTGGCGCTGTTTCTTGGCTGGATATTTTATAAAGAATCACTTACAACTCAGCATATTATTGGAAGCATTTTAGTTTTAGTTGGATTGTTATTTGCAAATCTGGAGCCATTTATAAAACAAAAAATGATTAAGATATAGGGAAATTGTAGATATAGCTGGACAATTGAAACGTAATCTTTGTGACGAAACTTAAATATTTAATGTTTAATTTTAGATAGAAAAATTAGGTTAATTAGATGCAAAATATTATCAGAATAAAAGGCGCAACCTTTTACGGTTATCACGGAGTTATGAGTGAAGAACAAAGCGTTGGCGGCAAGTTTGAAGCAGATGTAGATATGTACACAAACTTTAGTGAAGCTGCTAAAAAAGATTCGCTGCAGCAGACAATTGATTATCACAAAGTGTACAAAGTGCTTTATCATCTGGCACTTGAGCACAAGTATTATTTGATTGAAGCGGTTGCAAACAAAATTGCGGAAGAACTTTTAATTACTTTTACTGCGATTGAAAAAATTGCTGTACGAGTTAGAAAAAATAATCCGCCTCTGGGCGGCGTTGTAGATTGCGTTGAAGTTGAAGTGATTAAAGAACGAAAAGATTTAGTGTAGTTGAACAAAAATAATTTAAATATTGCTTTCATCGGTATTGGTTCTAATGTTGGAAACAGAATTAATAACATAAAATCTGCAATTGAACTAATTAATAAATTAGCTGAAACAAGTGTTGAAAAAGTTTCATCAATTTATGAAACAATGCCGTTTGGAGATGTTGAACAGAATAATTTTTTAAATGCTGTTATTGAAATTTTTACAACAGTAAATTCAAAAGAACTTTTTACGGAATTAAAAAACATCGAGCAAAAACTTGGCAGAATAAAAAGAGAGAAATGGGGTCCGCGGGAAATTGACCTTGATATTTTGTTGTTTAACGATTTAATTATTTCAGATGAAATTATTACTTTACCGCACAAAGGTATAATTTATAGGGATTTTGTGATGATTCCCTTAATTGAAATTGAACCTGAGTTAATTCATCCTGTTTTTAGTAAAAAAATATTTGAGTTTGTTACAGAATTAAAAACAAAAAATATTATTAATAAACTATCTGAACCATTATTTACGGAAGAAAAACATCTTGGCATCGAATGAGGATATAAAGTTTATTGCTGTTGAAGGCGTTATCGGAGCGGGTAAAACTGCTCTTGCTAAAAAGTTAAAAGCAAGATTAGAATCAAAATTGATTCTTGAACAGTTTGAAGCAAATCCATTTTTAGAAAATTTTTATAATGATAGAAAACGTTTTGCATTTCAAACACAAATGTTTTTTTTGATAAATAGATTTAAACAGCAGGAAGAATTAAATCAGGAAGACTTGTTTACAAATTTTATTGTCTGCGATTATATTTTTGATAAGGATAAAATATTTGCATACTTAAATCTTTCTGCAGAAGAGCTAAAATTGTATGAAAATCTTTTTCCGCTGCTTTCCAGAAATTTAAGAAAACCCGATTTAGTTATTTACCTTCAATCAAGTCTTGATAGATTAATGTTCAATATTAAAAAACGCAGCAGGGCAATCGAAAGAAATCTTACAAGAAGCTACATTGCGGAATTAAGTGATGCGTATAATCATTTCTTTTTTAGATATAATTCTACGCCGCTATTAATTGTAAACTCAACAGATATTGATTTTGTAAATAATGACGAAGATTTTGATGAGTTGTTCAGACAAATATTCAGAGAAGACCGCGGTGTAACTGAATACTTTAAACCGGAGAGTAAAAGTTTAAGCTAAAGATATGTTAAGGTTTATTTTATATTTTATTTTGTTTTTGATTTTGTTTCGTGTTGTAAGATCATTGCTTGGTTATTTATTTAAGAGTAATGAAAATCCAACAGTCAAAAATAATGTTCCAAAGAAAAAATCTAAGTTTGAAAATGTTGAAGATGCAAACTACATTGATATCAAACCTGAAGATGAAAAAAAGAATTAAAAGATATGCCAGGTAAATCATTCGCATCAAATTTTATTACTTCATTACTAAAAAAAATATATTCTGTTGAAGAAAACCCTTCAAAAAATCTTGGCGAAGTAAAAAAAATTCTTGTAATTCGTCAACACAACCAGCTTGGCGATATGCTTGCGGGCATCTCATTATTCAGAGCGTTAAAAGAAAAATATCCGCACTCCCATCTTACACTTATATCCAGTATTGAAAATTATTACGGAGTTGTTAAAAATAAATTTATTGATGAACTGATAATATTTGATAAATCAAAACTTTTTAATCCAATAAATTTTATTGAGTTTTTCAAAAAAATAAAAAAAGAATTTGATGTTGTGATTGTTCCTGTTACTGTTTCAATCTCTTTTACAAGCAATCTGTTAGCACGATTATCAAACAGTAAAATCAGGATTGGTCCAAAATCTTTAGATGGAAAGCAAAATGAAAGCGCTTTCTTTTTTGATAGAAGGGTTGATATTGATTGGCGCAAATATCCCGATTCAAATGTATCGGAACATATTTTAGAAATTGTAAAGCCGTTTGGAATTGATACAAAAAATTTAAATTTAGAAGTATATTATGACGAATCGGATTTGAATGAAGCAAAAAAATATGCTGCGGAAATAAAAAATAATTCTGAATCACTTTTAATTGGATTGCATGTTGGTGCCGGTAAATCCGCAAATAGATGGGCACTAATAAATTTTTTAGAACTCATACAAAAATTAAATAAAGAATTTAATTGTACATTTTATCTTACCGGCACCGATGCAGATAAAGAGGAAATAGATTACATAATTTCGAACACTGATTTAAAACTTAATAAGTTTATTAATAAACAGATCCCTCAAGTGGCTGCATTAGTTTCAATATCAAACTTGTTTATTACAAATGATACCGGAATAATGCATGTTGCCGGCACAACTGAAACTCCGCAAATTTCTTTGTTTGGTCCAACTAACCCGTTTAATTGGGCGCCGTGCGGAAAAAACAAAATATTTTTACGTAACTCAGATTTGATTGATGACATTGAAGTTGAAGATGTTTTTAATGTGTGTAAAGTTCTTTTGGAAAAGTAGTTGTGATAATTCCGCATAAACGATTTGCTGCAATAGATATAGGCACAAACTCATTTCATCTTATAATTGTTGAAGTAACCGAAACAGGTGATTTAAAACTTTTAGATAGGGAGCGGGTATTTTTACGCCTGGGTTCGGAGTTTGGTGAAGATTTAAGTTTTATTTCTGATAATGAAATTGAAAAAGCTATTGTTGTTTTAAAAAGATTTTCTTCACTCGCAAATCATTACAAGGCAAGCATTAGAGCGGTATCCACAAGTGCTGTTCGCGAATCCAAAAACAAACTTGAGTTTATCAATACAATGTTTGAGCAAACCAGAATTAAGGTTGAAACAATCGAAGGACCTGAAGAAGCTAATCTTATTTTTCTTGGGATGAAAAATGCTTTACCGCTTAATGATAAATCAGTTTTGTGTATTGATATTGGAGGCGGCAGTACAGAATTTATTTACGGTGTAAATGGTAAATCTGTTTTTGCTGAGAGTGTAAAAATCGGAGCCGTTCGATTATCTAAAAAATTCTTTCCGGATTATATCATAACTGATTCGGCAATTAAACAATGCAGTGATTATGTGGAACAACTAATAGAAGTTAATCCAAATATTAAAACTGATTTGAATATTGATTTTGCAGTTGGCTCATCCGGAACAATTGATACAATTTGTATGATTAAACGAGCTAAAAGTAAAAATAAAATCAACACAAGATTAAATGGATATGAATTTGATAAATCCGATCTTGATGAGATATATAATTATGTAATGAAATTAAAAACTCCCGCTCAAAGAACAAACGTAAAAGGTATTGAAGCCAAACGTGCGGATATTATTCCAGCAGGTTTCATCATCATAAAAAAAGTATTTGAAATCTTTAATATCAAGAAAATGGTTTTATCAGAATATGCACTACGCGAAGGAGTAGTGTTTGATTTCTTATCTAAAAATTCTTAGATATGTTTTCGTTGAAAGAAAACAAAAAATAATTTTATGAATTGTATCGTTCTATTCTGGCTATTTCCTTAAAGCAGCTTTAGAAAAAATATAATCTGCAATCTTTTCATTAAACGAGATGGATTCTATTATTAACTCCGTTCCATCACCATCTTTTAAAACATCTTTATAAGTTAAAGATGTAGCAACCCATCGTCCTTCAATATTTTCTACTTTATGAATATCAATTTGTTTTAAGAGTTTTCCGCTTTTAGCATAAAGCTCTTCTTTTAATGGGATGTAGCGTTGTTGATCGACCCAAAGTTTTCTGCTGTCATAAGAAATGTTAGACTTTTTAGATTTTAATTCTAATATCCAAACAGGTCTATCTAATACTTTATCTTCTCCAACAATTTTTGCATTGTACATATTTTGAAGAAGCGGATCTTCCATCATATCTTCATAAGAAAGATCAGAACCCATAACTGATTGGCGAAGCATATGTCCACTAATTAAAATAGTTCGATCAGTTGACGGCGTGTAAGTCCAAAGCTGATCACCAAGCTTTAACATTTTTGTTCCTTTTTCACGAGCCGGGGCAAGATATTCTGTAAATGAATCATTAATATTTCTCTGCCACGATTTTGCTTCCACAGTTCTTGAGCCGCGTCTTCCGTGTATTATCATTTTGCTTGTTGCGATTTGTGAATCCGATATTAAATTTTTATCAACTTTTTTGATTATCTCATCGGCAGATGGCTGTGCAAATACAGATATAGAAAATATCATTACAAATAAAATCATTAAATGTTTCATACTTCAAGTTCCTTAAATAATTGTGCAGTTTGTCTTTTAAATATTCCAATTCCAGCAATTGCGGATCCAAATACAGTGGCTAAAATCCCTGGAATAAAACCGATTAAATATGTTGTAGCAGTAACTTGCGCACGTAAAACTCCGGATATCATCATCGAAGAATTTTCAAATAGAAAACTTAAATCCAATCCATAGATTTGCATTAAGTACGCAGGTATTAACCCAATAGCCGTTCCAATAAACGATCCGATTATTCCAATCATTATTGATTCTAAAATTAATGTTTTGTAAATGTGTCCTTTATTTTCACCTACTGCAAGCCTTACACCCATTTCACCGTAGCGGCGCAAACTTCCCATTAAACCGGCGTTCCATAAAACTATTCCCATTGCGAGCAGAAAAATTCCAATTATTAAATATGCTGCAACATTTATCAAATCTAAATAATCTTTTAAACCGGCTTCTTCAGGTAACGCACCCATTATGGGTGAGAATTGATCATCCGGGTTTTTATATTTTTGATTAAATGAATCAACCATTTGATATGCTTTTTTCCCATCAAAATTATCATCCGAGAAAAATCCTAATATTTCTCCGGTTGCATCCTGCATATCAAGTGCTGTTTGTACATCAGTAATATCAGCGACTATTGCACCTCTATCCAAAGCAGCAATTCCAAAACGAACAGTACCCGCTATAACAAAATTTGTCATAGCCATACTTCCATACATTGTGGAACTTAGTAAAGTTGCAGTATCACCGGGTGCAACCTTTAATCTGTTTGCAAAATCATCGGATATTAAAATCTCATTTGGCTTATTTGGGATTCTGCCTCTAACAATCGATTTATTAATATTTAACAATTCTAATTCGGGAGTTGTCTTTGAAAACAAATCAATTGCCATTCCGCTTACGGGTCCTTGTATCCTGGTTTCTCCATATTTATTTGGTATATCGATCAATCCTCCAAACTTAATTCTGGGAGTCCAAATCATATCCGGGTATTCTTTTTTAAGATTCTGCATTAAAGTATCAACACCAATTAATGCAAGATCGTTAGGACTTTGACTTGATTCTTGTGAATAAGCCTGCGTCATTATTCGCACGTGTCCGGTATTGTAATGTGCGCTTGACTTTATCATATCCGAAACAAATCCATTTAAATAGGAATATAGAAAAACGGATAATGCCACTCCTATTAAAACAGTAAGTATCGGAAACAGCGAACGTGAACGATCGCGAATCAAACCTTTAAATAAAAATTTTAACATAATATTTTCCTTTTCTTTTCACGGAGGAAAGCAGAACGGAAAAACGCAGAACGTCAGGCGAGCAGTTATCTGCTTTCCTACATCCTCCGTCTCAACATTTTAGAATTTTTCTTTTCTTGATTTTATTAAATTATAAAGCATTCCAGATATTTTATGAGCTCTTTCTATTAACAAATTACCTGTTTCTCTTTCAATAATGTTTAAAGCTATTATTAAATAAATTTGGGTTCTCAGTTCAGCACAGGAGCCCTTAGCAATAAATAAAAATTGAATGAACTCTTTGTTAGTCTGACGATCATAACCTTCGGCTATGTTTGACGGAATAGAAACAGCGGATCTTTGGATTTGATCTTTCAATCCATAATCCTTACAATCTTTAAGAAGTTTGTAAATATCAACAGTCAATTGCATTGATTCTTTCCAAACATTTAGATCCTCAAATTTTTTTATGTTTTTATCCATTTAATATTCTCCTTGAATTGTTAATAACTCTTTAAATTATTTCTTTCATTAAACCAAATCAACAATCATTACTTGCTTCCTTCATTCTGCATTTCTCCATCTTCCTGTACTGCTTTTAAGTTAATTTTCCTCTTAACGCATCTGTTGGTTTTAGTCGGGAAATTTTTCTTGTCGGGATATAACTTACGATTGTGGTTATTGCTAATACAATCAGCAAGGTTTTAATGATCAACCCAACGGAGAAAATTGGGAAAAGGGCATCGCCTAAACCAAATCCCATCTCATCAACTCCTCCCGGCATTTTAATTCCGGTTGTTGCCAGATAAATAAACAAAGGGGCTCCATATATTGCGCCAACAACCGCGGCAAGAACCGCGTGCATTGCCCCTTCCAAAGTAAATAATTGAATCAAATTATTTCTTGTCATTCCCAATGCCATTAAAGTTCCCATCTCTTTTCTTCTTCTGTAAAGAGAAAGAATTTGTGTATCAAAAATTGCAAGCATAGCAAGCAGCAGCAAAACAATATAAAAAATACTATCACCAATTTGCTCAACTTGCATTGCTGAGCGTAAATCTTTTAATAGAAAATCCAAATTTTTATACTGCCAACCGGAAATTTTATTATTGAATTGTGAATTTTGTTCTAACACAATCATTGTTGCTTCCTCCGGCATTGAAGTCATTTTACGCATTCTATCTAAAGGTATCCATAGTTGTCCGATATCAATATCGGAAGCGGCTGTATTTATGATCTCGACAATTTTAACTTCATTTGCATCAAACTTACCTTGTGCATCGCGCCATCTTACAGTAAGAAAATCGCCTTTATTTAAGCCCATACTTTTAGACATTCTACTCCCAATCAAAGCAGGAATTGAGTTATCATCACTAACTAAAGCAGCCGTTGGGATAGATAAAACATTTTGATCGATTTCAATTCCTTTTAGCAAAGCGTTCTGCATTCTTCCTTGCGGATAAATTGTTGCTTGTCTTATTAAAATCGGCAGAGCTTTTTTCTCATCCACCAATTGCTGAAGTTCTACTGGAATTTTACTATGCGCATCATCTAAAGTCAGCGGATCATAAGGATCATATTCCTTCTGCCAATACTGTCCGCCGCCATACTGTGCACCAATGTTTACAGATTCCATCTGATGCGTCATTCCGTTTATAAGTCCCTGAATAAAAATTATAGCTACATAAGCAAACGATAGAGCAATAACATTAAGCCACGTTCGTAAACCAGCACCGCGAATATTTTTTAGAGCCAATTTTGGTATTAACATTTCCCACCTTCGGTTGATGGAGAAAAGGAAAATGCAGTAAAGCAGAAGGGAATACAGGAAACGGCAGGAATGCAGAAAAGCTGGAAGACATTAGGTGATTGTAAAAAATTTTTAGTTTTTTGTTTTCTATTACAATTGCAATTCACCTTCTGAAATGATCTTTTCCAATCATTATAGATGTCAATTATTATTAAATTCTTTTGCATAAAATGTTTTCCGTTAATTATCTTTTCTTCCGGCTTTTCCGCACTCTTAAATATTTTTGTTAAAATTTTTCTTTTCATCATACTTGGTTCCTCCATTTTGCTTTCCTGCTTTCTTCGTTCTGCTGTACTACTTTCCAGTCTCCTCCGTTCTGCATTCTGCTTTCCACCATTTCTGCGTTTAAGTAAGTTTTCCTCTAAGAGCATCTGTAGGATTTAGTTTTGCAATTCTTCTTGTTGGTAAATAACTAACAATTGTTGTAACAGTTAGAACAAGTAAAATTGTTCCAATAATTAGTCCCAATGTAAATACGGGATAAATTCTATCACCCATAGCAAAACCAAAGCTGTCTGTTGATGCGGGTAAGCCGAAACCGACAGAAGCTATATAACCTATTAAGGGTCCACCGTAGATTAACGCTGCTACCGCTGCAAGGACTGCGTGCATTGCTCCTTCCAAAGTGAACAACTGAATCAATTTATTTCTCGTCATACCCAGAGCCATTAAAGTTCCCATCTCTTTTTTTCTTCTAAAGATAGAAAGGATTTGAGTATCAAAAATTGAGAGCATTGCTAACAGTAAAAGAACGATATAAAAAATACTTCCACCAACTGATTTAGTTGTTGATAGGGCGCGTATATCTTTCAAAAGATAATCCAAATTTTTATACTGCCAACCGGAAATGATTTTATTGAATTGTGAATTTTGTTCTAAGACAATCATAGTTGCTTCATCCGGCATCGCAGTCATTTCGCGCATTTTGTCAATTGGTATCCAAATCTGTCCGTTGTCTATTTCCGGTACTTCAGTTTTCATTACCTCAACTATCTTAACTTCATTTGCATCAAATGTTCCGTGTGCATCGCGCCATCTTACTGTAACATAATCACCGATTTTTAATCCGGTACTTTTAGCCATTCTGCTTCCAATCAAAGCAGGAATAGAGTTGTCATCGCTAACTAGAGAAGCCGTTGGGATTGATAAAATATTTTGATCGGTTTCAATTCCTTTTAACATTGCATTCTGAATTCTTCCACTAGGATATATTGATGCTTGTCTAATTAATATTGGAACAGCTTTATTGTTATCAATTAATTGCTGAAGATTATTTGGGATTATTTCGTGCGCATCATCTAATGTTAAAGGATCATAGGGATCATATCCTTTTTGCCAGTATTGTCCACCGCCATATTGTGCTTTAATTGTTGATGCTTCCATTTGATCATTCATCCCGGTATAAAGACCTTGCAAAAAAATTATTGCTACATAAGAAAATGACAACGCAATAACATTAAGCCAGGTTCTAAAACCAGCACCATAAATATTTTTAAATGCTAATTTTGGTATAATCATTTTACACCTTTGGGCTTATGATTTCATCTTTTACGATTCTTCCATCGTCTAAAAAAATTTTTCTTTTTAAATACTTCATTACTTTTTCATCGTGGGTGGCAAAAATAAAAGTTGTTTGAAGTTCATTATTCAGATCTACCATTGTCTTCATTATGTTATGAGAATTTTCCGCATCAAGATTTGCAGTCGGTTCATCAGCAAGAACAAGTGCCGGCTTTTTAACAATTGCTCGTGCTATAGCAACACGCTGACTTTGTCCGCCGGACAATTGTGCGGGTCTTGAATCTTTTCTATCAGCAAGTCCCACCCATTCAAGCGCCTGCATAACTAATCTTTTCCTATCATCGGGTAATCTGTTTTGAAGCAGAAGAGGGAATTCAACATTTTCATAAACAGTATAAACCGGAAGCAGATTAAATGTTTGAAATATAAATCCGATGTGATCGTTCCGAAGTTTTGCTGCTGCCTTGTGTGTTAAAGATTCAATTTTATTTCCCAATACTGTTGCACTACCTTCACTTGGTGCATCAAGTGAACCTATAATATTTAAAAGAGTAGTTTTACCCGAACCGCTTGGACCAACAAGTCCGGCAAACTCGCCTTTTTTAAAATTCAGATTCACATCATTTAATGCAATTAAAATAGTAGGACCGATTGGATATTTTTTGTAAAGATTTTCGGTCGTAATTAAATATGAATTGTTCATTTCATCCTCTAATAGATTTTAATAATTTCTTTATTCTGCGTTTTGCTTCGCTCCGTCTTCCGTCCTGCCGTTTTCTTTGCTCCATTTTCCATTCTGCTTTTCTCCGTTAGTGATTAAACACTGCCATAATCTGAAAACCATTTCCTGCAAAAATATTGTTTCCGGATTGGGTTTGATTTAATTGGGCAGATTCAGGGTTTGAGAACGCAATTAAATAAAAACTCCAATTATCATACGTACGCTGCCAATTAACTGTAAAATAATTTTTTTTGTTTGTCCAATCGCGGTAATAAATTCCCGATACAACATCTAACAATCCAATTGGATAATTAGTGGATAAACCCAAGTATTCTATACCTTCACCTTTACTGAAAATCTTTTCAGAGTTTGTAGAATTAAAATACTCTGTTAAAACATTTAAACCGTTTCCAATATCAAAAGTATAGTCAGCGCCTACAGTCCAAAGTTTTTGAAATTTCAAATTTGATATGTCAATATCTCGGTTAACTATTGTCCCTTCACACCAAAGCCCGATTTCAACATCCCATTTGCCATCAAAAGCAAAACGATTTTCATCAAAATATTGTTTTATGGATAAAGCAGAGAGAATAGGGGTTTTAGAAATATCTGCGGTACGATGATGATATGTTAATCCTGCTTCACCGGTAAAGAGGGGAGTTTGAAATCTTCCTCCGAATTCAATTCCGTTGTTTTTTGTGGGGACAATTTCCCAGCCTTTTATTTCATTGTTGTCATACAGACCCCACAGCCAAATGTTTGCATTATTTTGAAAATAATATCTCATTAACAAACCATACACTCCATCGGTTAGCTTTAGCGGATCACGAGGATCAATCGTATCAAACCACATCAGTGGGCGAAACAAAGTTGCCGAGCCAAAATTTATTTTCTGTAACCCAACTCGCACTTCAAATTGATTTGTTGAAGCCCGAAACCAGAGTCTGTATGGTTTAAGTTTTGCAGTTTCGTTTTTAGTTTTCCAGTTATGAACATCCGTTGTTAAATATGTGTTGATAGAAAACTCTGCATCAACAAAAATATTATCCGATAGTGGCTGATCAATAAATAAATCAGGAATGTATCGGATACCCGTATTTGAAATAAAAGATTTTTCTGGAACGCCTGTTGTCCATGCAGAGGCTTGACCTTGCAATGTAAATGTTTGAGCAATAACAAAATTTGAAAAGATAAAAGCAAATAATAAAAGACAATATTTTAGAATGTTTTTCAAATGTTTTTATTCTTCTGCTTTGTTAGTAAGGATCCCATAGAAAAAGAAATTTGTCAGTTCCATTATCAACTCGTTTGGTGTGTTATAAATTGAATTTAATTTTTTCTCATTCATCAAATCGGGAATTCTATTTAGAAAATAGACTATAAAATCAAGATTAATATTTTTTCTTATCTCACCTTTTTTCTGTGCTGATTTTAAGTCTTTCATCACTTCATCAAGTGAAGTTTGTTGAAATCTTTTTATCAACTCAGCTATTTCTGCAATTGGATTTTTAGTTAAATCTTTAAAGAATTCCTCACTTAAGGATTCTGTTGATTTATTTTTTTGTAAAATTATTTTTTCAACCTTTCGTGCAAATGGAATCTTTTCTTTCATTGTGTTTCTGTACACATCCATTTGCTCACTAAAAATTTTGTCTAAAATATATTTAGCCAATTCTATTTTATTAGGAAATATTTTGTAAAACGTCATCTTACTTATTTTTGCTTCTTTGCAAATTTCCTCAACAGAAACTCTGCGAATCCCATGACGCATAAATAATTTGTACGCAGTTTTTGCTAATTGTTCTGATTTAGAACTATTTCCTTCTGTATTATTAATTGCTTTAACCATAACGAAAACTTTAATGATTTACGATTTTAGAAAGAATATACTTAATTCGTAAAGGAAGCTAACTAAAGTATAATCAAACATCAAGTTACTTGTGCATTATATCAAATTAAAAAAAGATCAGACAGGATTTTTGTTACCAACAATAAATTAGAGGTAAATAACTTTACAAGACATATTTTTACGTTAAAGACAAATCTTTTTTAATACTAACTGCCTGACTATATTTGTACACAAATAATTAAGAGAATATGAATAACATCCGAAATTTTTGCATAATTGCACACATTGAT
>JAGOXU010000245.1 GCA_018059515.1 Ignavibacterium sp. | reverse complement strand
TTTGGGCAACTCGGTCTTGTCATATTTTTTTATAAACTCTTGTTGTGCTAACGGCATTAAAACTTCATCAAAAAACATATCGGCTGCTGCCAATTCCTTATCATTATTACGGGGCATTTGTTGCCAATGCCTATTTTCTTCTTGCAAATTCCTCTTCATATCAAGCACCCTTTATTGTGGTTAAGTTCTCTAACCCTTTATTTAACAAATCCTTTATTTCCTTGATATAATCATCTCCTGCGCTAGCATCATTCGCATGATTAATCTGATTACGATAATTACGAATATAAAAATAATCTTTTAAAATATCAAGATACGTTTTAGGATAATTAGTGTTACACACACCGTCTTTGTAAAGTGTTTCTAGTATACTCTTACGATTAACCCACTTTTCTTCAATATTATTTACTGTTTCTTTTTGCGCTAAATTTTCATTATAAGTGGCAATTACTTCAGCTTTAACGTTCAATAACTCTTTTAATTTGTCTTCTCCTAAAATTGCTGTTTGATTCAAAAGCCAATCTAAATTAACTTTATCCGTAATAAATTTGTCTAATGATCTCTGATAATTATCAGGTTTCACCACTATTATTTTTAACTTTGGATATTTTTCTAATATTGCCGTTTTTCGCTCCGTCGTAGTTTCTATCGCCTTAGCAAAATCAACTATCTGTAATAGTAATATTTGCATATTTTCTAATATCTCATCCTCATATGTTAGTTGAGAAATTTTCTCTTCAATCACCTTTCTCTTATTTTGCTCTGCCACTAATATTTTCGCTAGCTCTTTTGTTGCCTCTTTAAATTTCGCAAAAAATTTATTTGATGTTTCATTGCTATCATCATTTTTACAACCTCTAAGATTATAGTCCGTCAATAACACCTGTTCCCAGCTTTTATAATCGCGATCTTGTTTTTTACATTCCAATTTTAGTTTATCATCGGTCGGATAAAAGATCTTGTTAGCTACGATATATTGAGGAATCCATTCTGTATATAGCGTCATGGCTTGTTGCATAAAGCCTTTTTTTATGCACCACTGAATCAGTCCGATTTTTTTATTTCTTCCAAGGATAAACTTATACTCTTGATCAATAAGGTCTAATATTTTAGCAAATAATTCTTCTTGAATATTTTTGTCAGTAGTACTACGAAATTGCTTTATCTTATGTTCCAAATTACCTGAAATCTTTTCCAAAGCATTAGTTTGACATAATTTAATGGCATCAGAAAAATTCCTCATCGCTTTTAATAACTGTTCTAATTCTCCACTTTTCTTCTCAACTTCTTTATCCTGAAAATACTCTTCGATCGCTTCCACGCTACCAAAGTTTGAAAACTCCTCTATCCCTGACACTAAATTAAACATTCTTTGAATATCTGTCGCTTCTTCAAGCTTACCGGTTTTAGACTTATCATTTCGGCCACCGGTAAGGTTAGCATAAAAAATCTTTCCGGTGTTGACCTTGTAGTATTTTAACAATTGAATGATTCCCATCATCATCATAATGCTGTGTCGCGGGCCACCGGTTATATCCGCATTCAACGTTATATTACTTAAATCTATTTTGCTTTGTTTAGCATAATCTTTAATTTTTTCAACAGTATCTGCTATCGTTTTAATATTATCATTTATCGTTAACTCTTCATTATAATAAATCTCCTCAACTCTACCTTTGAGTTCAACATCAACTTCATCTAACCTCGTAAAAAACCAATCTTTTTGCTTTTTAGTTTCACTACCGATCTGTAATTCTTCTTTCAACTTTTCTGATATAAAAATAAAGATTTGCTCTATTTTAGAATTTTGCTTTTTAACTTCATAAGCAAGTGCCCTAACAGCAGCCTCATTAGTTTGCACTGCTGTTATTTTTTCATTCAAATAACTATACTCTACCTCGTCAAAAACCTTATTAGGGGCATGAAAAGGACTAAGAAATAATAACATAATATTATGGTTCATTTCATCAACCTCACTTAAACTTAATAACTGTTTGTCCCAAGCCTTGACTTGTTAATCTACCTACTCCCGCAAAAAAAGCAAATTGTGCTAATAAAAAGATTATGGTTTGCTCTTCCGAGTTTATCTCTTTAACTGAAAAACTAAACTTACCTTCAAATGCCAAGATACCTCTATCTTTTGCCAAAAACAACTTTTTGGTTTGCCCCTGCCAAGACAACGGCAAAAAAGTTGACGCCAGTGTTTTAATCTTATTTTCATCTAATAAAACATTAGTGCCCAATTGATTCCACTTACTGCACAGCGAACCCCAAATAAAATCCGGTAACGGCAATGGATAATCATCTTTGTACGAACGAAATGAAACCGGTGCCAAAAACTCAAACTCAATTTCTTTTACTCTGCCAACACTTAAACATTTTGCCATAAAATCATCAATATTAACCAGGCCGGCAGAGTTATCTTGAGTTTGATTTACCACAATTCGCTCTACTATAAATTTGATCTTACCAACCATAATTTCATACCCTAGCGGTAAGTTTAATAAAATCTGTAAAATCTCATCATTCCAGCCGGTAACGCGCCATTTACAACAACAACCTTGCGAAATAATATGATTTTTTTTATCTTTAGTTAAAGTTATCGGTTGCATAAACTGTAACTGTGATACCGTAAACGGTTTTGCTTGAACATTATCATGAATAGCTGTCGCCAATTCCGGCGAGGCTTGCTGCAACGCGGCAAAAAATGCCGCGTGCATAAAGCGCCCATGAGCAATTGGCAATAATCCGGCATTACAAGCCCTTAGCCGATATATTATTGCGCCTAACATCATTTTTTTGCAACTTCCTTTACTGTTGGTAATGGTACTCTTCTAATAAATCTTCTATTATCATCATCTATTCTCATATATTCTGTCTTGTCTTTCCAATCCGAAAATTTATTTTCCTGGGTCAGATCTAACAGCTCCATTAGTTCACTTAACACCAACTCATAATAACTTTTTTCCGTTGAAGTCAATTTTTTTGCAATAAAGTCTTGGAATTTTTTCATGTAATCTTTTTTATCTGCATTTTCCAGCCCTTCTACCCAAGAATTATTGCTAAATAATTTTCCATATCGTTCTTTATTGTTCATTAGTTTAAGTTCTGCTTTAATTTTCACACTACCCAAGCCTAGTGGTTTACCTTTACCAAGTTTATAACCAATACTTCTTTCTGTCGTTAAATTAAAGACCTTCAACAACGCACCCAACTCAACATCAGTTAAATTGTTAAAGTTTATTCTACCCCTAAACTTATTGCCCGCCTTAATCGGTCTAATTTTCTCTTGACCCTTTACCGGTTTTTCCTGCGGAGATATTTTCCAATCGTGAATTTTGAAGTTCTTGTGCCAATACATTTTATAGCCTCTAATATCAACGTCATCATCCCAGTGCTTCATTAAATTAGGATTGTCCTGCTTCAAATATAGCTGGAAGGAAGTTGGATTAGGCGACATTAACGGATGAGAGTAATCTTCATCTTCATAGCCACTACTTTGCACAATAACAGCATCTTCAAAGCTTAGTCGGCTTGCCCACAAACCCTTTTTACCAAAAACAGCATCAGCAAAATCAATAGTTTCAGTTTGCAAGTTCTGTGGGATATGGCTACCGATATTTTGGTTATAAGGAATTCGATAGCTTCTACCATGCCCAAAATGTCTTACGACCTCATCTTGTATCACATAAAAGCACGGCGCTATTAAATCAACATCTTTCAGCCCACAAAAACCGGCCGCAGCACCATCTCTTTTAGTATTTTTGTCTGTTAATAAATTAATGCCTTTTCGATTCTTGTCATTTTCATAATCCCTAATGACAGCCTCATCCACTTCGATTAAGTCATCCCACTTTGCATTGGAAAGCACTTGGAATTTTGTCTTTGGTTTTTTTCTATCCAAAGCATATCCGGTAAAAATATTAGCACTTTTATCCTTATCAAACATTTCAAAACAAGCTTTAGGCTGTTCTTTTATATTCCCACCAAATTCTTGTGGTTTATTAGTCGCCGGTGCAATATAGTATTTCCCTTTTTTTCTAAGAATAAATCCGCCTTTAGTTTTCTTGGTAATTTTATCGCCCTTCTTTTCGGACATATTATCAACATAATAATCGTGCAATTTCTTTACCGTAGCACCATCTTTAATGGGCGCCATAAGTGCTCTAAAATATAAATGACCATCATTAAAATCTTCTTCAGCTCGCATTGCCCCACAGGTTATAATTTTAAAAATATTCTTAACCATCCCTCTAATGCTTCTACCGGGGATAATCGGCGTGCCATTAACATTAAAAGAATCACTTGTTTTTTCCCCACCAATAAATAACGGCGTAAGGGTTTCAATATTTAAATCAAGATAACCTGAATTAACACCTTTTTCTTGGAGAAATTCTTTAAACTTACCGTTTAATTCATCTTGTTTGATCGAGCAATTGTTAATGTTATCAGCTAATTCCGCTGTTAAAACAGCTTGTGGTAAAGTCACAAAATGATATGGTGCCGTGGCTTTTATATTATTAAAATTTTCCGCTCTATTATTTACCCCTTGATTATAGTTGTTACTCCTACCATTATTTTGATTACTTTTATTATTTTGGTAATAATTATTTTTACTATTTTTCTCAGCATTTTTGCTTTTTTCAATTTCTTCAGCTTGTTCTTTTGTTGCAAAACCCTTATTTACAAATGCTTCTGCCATATTATTCACTAGTCAACACCTCCCGCTACTGTTATTG
>JAGOXU010000244.1 GCA_018059515.1 Ignavibacterium sp. | reverse complement strand
TTGATCATCAGAACACGAGTTTTCCTTTAGCGGGGGCACATACAACAACTACTTGTCAGGAATGCCAATCTGCCGGATATACAGGAACTCCAACTGATTGTAATGCATGTCATCAAACAAATTATCAACAGACAACAAATCCAAATCATACAAGTCTTGGATTATCAACAAGCTGCCAAAATTGCCATACTGCTAATCCAGGCTGGGCTCCGGCTACTTTTGCAATACACAATAATTATTTTCAGTTGCTTGGTGCGCATCTGCAAGTAAATAATTGCGCCGATTGCCATAACGGAAATTATACAACAACTCCAAATACTTGTATAGGTTGCCATAATAGTGATTATAATGGAACAACCGATCCACCGCATCAAGTATTAAGTTTTTCTGAAAACTGTTTAACATGTCATACAATGAACGGCTGGACACCGGCAACATTTAATCATAGTTTTTTTCCAACTGGGAGTCATCACAATAATGTAGATTGTAATGAGTGCCATTCTGAACCTAACTATCAGCCTCAATGTTTAAGTTGTCATATGGATGATTTTCTTGATGAACATAATCTTGGCGATAGAACGGATTGCTGGAATTGCCACACTACAAATAATTGGGATAGTGGATTGAAAGTACCACATTTGCGAGAGCAAAAAGTTGATTAAACTTTTATACATAGTAAGTGCAATTTTTCTTCTAACCAACATCATCAGAGCACAAGAACAGACCAAGGAAGGAAAAGTTGGATATTCTTCAGCTCAATTAGTCTATGTAAACTTTGATGATACATATGGAATAAGTGAAGGTGATACGTTATTTATAAAATCTAAAAATAAACACATTGCTGCCCTTGTTGTAAAATATCTTTCATCATCTTCCGCTGCATGTGAAAAATTAAATGATGATGATTTTAAATCAGGATTAGTAGTTTATGCTTTTATAAAAAAATTAGAACAAAATGGTGAACCAAAAATTCCAGTTGTTTTAGAAAAAAATTCCACCATTGTGCAACCATTAGAAAAGATTAAGCAACCTGAGAATAATTCTATTTCCGCAAAGAGCTCAAAAATTTCAGGAAGATATTCTTTACAATCATATTCTAATTTTAATAACATTGATAAGCGAGGCGAGTATCAACGCTGGCGGCATTCACTTAGATTTAGCCTACAAAATATAAGCGGATCCGGTTTGTCATTTTCAAATTATTCTATTTTTTCGTATAGAGCAGACCAGTGGAAAACAGTTTCATCAAGTTTTGGGAAAGCATTTAAAGTATATGATTTAAATTTAAGTTATCAATTTGATGAGTCTGCTAAATTATGGTTTGGCAGATATTTAAACAGAAAAATTTCTAATATCAGCATTGTTGATGGATTACAATTTGAAAAGGCATTTTCATTTTTAACAATTGGATTAGTGGCGGGATCACGCCCAAACTTTTCAGATTTTGGATTGAACACAAAACTTTTTGAATATGGAGTTTATTTAAGTCGATATGATACCATTGGAAGTGGGATGATGGAAAATACTTTTTCCGTATTCCAGCAAACAAATGATTTTAAAACCGATAGAAGATTTGCTTATTTGCAGCATAACAATACAATCATAACTAATACTAATCTTTTTGCTTCGGCTGAAGTTGATCTTTATAAAAAAGAACTTGGATTAGGAAAAAGTGATTTTAGTTTAACATCACTTTATCTTTCTGCAAGATACTCGCCGGTTAGAGAATTTTCATTAAGTCTTTCTTATGATGCAAGAAAAAATGTTTACTATTATGAAACTTTTAAATCAATTTCCGACAGTGTTTTAGAAAATGAAACAAGACAGGGTTTTAGAGCAAGAACTATTATCAGACCACTTAGTAACCTTATTATAGGCTTCCAATATGGCTATCGTTACAGCAAACTGGAGGTTAAACCCAGCAGGAATTATGGTGGAAATATTTCTTATACAATGCTGCCGTTAATCGAATCTTCGTTAGGAATTAATTACAGCAGACTTCTAAGTAATTATGTTGATGGAAATGTTTACTCGGTAACTCTTCAAAAATCATTATCATCATTACGTTCTGATTTTTCAATTGGATTCAGAAAAACTGATTACTCCTTTCCAAACAATTTGCCTAAGTTTGAAGAGAAAGCAATTCTCTTTGATTTTTCAACAAGTGCATTCAATCCATTTTCATTCTCTTTCA
The DNA here is from genome assembly GCA_018059515.1 of Ignavibacterium sp. Lineage (GTDB taxonomy): Bacteria > Bacteroidota > Ignavibacteria > Ignavibacteriales > Ignavibacteriaceae > IGN3. The sequence goes on along the minus strand of JAGOXU010000244.1, from coordinate 2,546 downwards.
GTTACGAAGGTGTCTTTGAATCAACGCGAACTTACGGAAGAGTTCTTTTTGATCTAACAACACGATTTTAATATCTAACAATTCAATTCTACCTTTTCAAATAATTTAATTATGTCTATTTTTGTTTTAATTAAGAGATAATAGTCATGATTGAATACATCGGTGCAATACACATGCACTCAACTTTTTCTGATGGAACAGGTGAAGTGCCGGACATCGCAAAGTTTGCTGATGAGGTTGGTTTAGATTTTATAATATTAACCGATCACAACACGCTGCGCGCATTGCAAGAAGGTTATGAAAAGTGGTACGGTAATACTTTGCTGCTTGTTGGCTGCGAGATAAATGATAAAGAAAATAAAAATCATTATTTAGCCTTTGGTATTGATGAAGCATTTACTACACGAACTCCCGCAAAAAAATATGTAGCAAAAGTAAAAGAGCTTGGCGGCATTGGATTTTTAGCACACCCTCACGAAAAAAGAAAACACAAAGATCATCCTGCTTATCCCTGGACAGAATGGGACACTGAAGATTTTACAGGAATTGAAATTTGGAATCACATGTCCGAGTGGATTGAAAATCTAACTGAAGAAAATAAATACAGATCTTTTCTGCATCCGTTAAGAACAATAAATGCACCCCCCAAAGAAACTCTAAAAGTTTGGGATGAACTTAATCAAACAAGAAAGGTTATTGGTATCGGCGGTATTGACGCACACGCACACAAATACAATCTTGTTGGATTTTTGGAAGTTGAAATTTTTCCGTACAAAGTTTTATTCAAATCTATTCGTACACATATCTTATTAGATACAGCTATCGTAAAAGGAAAAACAGCAAAAGACTTAGAAACTGCAAAATGGCAAATCTATAATGCACTTAAAGACGGAAGATGTTTTATAGCAAACGATTATGTTGCCGAATCTAAAGGATTTAGATTTTACGCAGAAGTAAACGGTAAAAAATTTCAGATGGGTGAAACTGTTCCTGATCATAAAAATGTAAAGCTGAAGGTTTTTTTACCAGGAGTTAATGCTGAAATAAAACTGCTCCGCAACGGACGCATAGTCGGAACGAACAATGGAATTGATGCTGAATTTGTAATCAATAAAAAAGGTGCATACAGAATAGAAGTTTATTTTGAAAATCGTGCCTGGATTTTTTCAAATCATATTAGGGTTGATATTTAGTTAGCAACACATCTTATTTGAAACCTTAGAGGGTTCAAATTTTGCATAGGGTAAATTAATAATTCATTAAACTTTACTAAACCTGTCACTAATAATCTTCGTTAACGATTTACCACATCAAATCTTCTGCTGAATCTTTTTTTGTCTTTCTGAATCATACGATTACAAAAATTTAAACAAAAGGAATTACTAAATGTTAAATACAAATCTTACTCACGCACTTTCCGAAAAAGAACACTCAGAAATAATTAACAATAATGAAAACGTAATGATTTGCTGCGGCAGAATGGGACCAATGTGCATACCTGTTTACGAAGTGATGGAAGAACTTGAAGAAGAATACAAAAACATAAAATTTGTTGATATGGAATTTGATTCGCCTGACGCAAAAGTAATTAGAAGTTTACCCGAGTGCAAAAGCTTTCAAGGATTACCATTCGTGGTTTATTATAAAAACGGAAAAGTTGTAAAAGCTACAAGCAGTATTCAATCAAGAGATCAGATTACTTCAATTCTTGATGAACAATTTGGTAAATAAAATTATGTATTAATCATTCCCATCTAAAATTGATGGAAATATTTTTAAGTATAAATAAAAGAAATAATTATGAATAATCATTTTGATGTTATTGTTATTGGTGCGGGTGCAGCAGGTTTAACGGCTGGAATTTATCTTTCCCGCGCAAAAGTTAAAACTTTAATTCTTAACGAAGGAGCTGTTGGCGGGCAAATGGTTCTTACACACGAGATTGCAAATTATCCCGGGGTAGAAAATATAAGCGGCTACGGTCTTGCACGAATTATGAAATCACAGGCGCAAAAATTTGGCTGCACTATAAAATCCAATTTGAAAATAACCAAAATGGAATTGAATGACGAGTTGAAACAAGTGACTGTTAACGATAAGGATGTTTATACTTCGAATGCTGTTATCATTTCAACCGGTGGTAAATCCAGAATGATAGGAGCATTGAATGAAGATAAATTTAAAGGTAAGGGAATTTCATACTGCGCAACTTGCGATGGAGATTTTTTTCAGGATAAAGAAATTATTGTTGTCGGCGGCGGAAATTCGGCTTTGGAAGAAGCTGTTTCTTTGACAAAATATGCATCTAAGGTTACTGTCGTTCATCAGTTCGATCATTTTCAGGCACTGGAGCATTATGTTGATGAAGCAAAAAAGAGCGAAAAGATAAATTTTATAATGGAATCAAAAATTAGTGAGTTTATTGGTGATGAAAAACTTGCAGCTGTAAAAATTCAACATCAATCAACAAAAGAAATTTCTGAAATAAAAATTGATGGAGTTTTTATTTTTATTGGATATGTTCCAAATACCGAATCACTTGAAGG
>JAGOXU010000062.1 GCA_018059515.1 Ignavibacterium sp. | reverse complement strand
GTGCTTGGAAACGAAGTCGCAACACTCGTTGATGAATATAAACCCGCAGGAAACTATAAGACAGAGTTTAATGCTTCTAAACTTTCAAGCGGAGTTTATTTTTACAAATTGCAGGTAGGTGATTTTACAGCAACTAAAAAAATGCAGTTAATAAAATAAATTTGAAAGTCTTACATGAAAGACAATTATGAAAAAAGTAAAAGGAGGGTAAAACTACTGACCATTGTTATAAACATTACAATTATTCTAGTAGCTATTTCAATAATTGCAATAATACTAAGTCTTATTTAATAACAACAGAAAAATTTAATTCATTCACAATATAAAGGAAAAGTAAAATGAAGAACCTAAAATCTCCATTCTTTGCACTTATAATCATAACAGTGCTATCTCTTATTATCGGCTGTTCTAAAAAGTCCGATAATCCTGTTGATCCAGGAACAGTAATAAAATCAGAGGCTACATTAACTTTAAATGGTTCCGGCTTTTCGAATCAAAATGTTACTCTTGGTAATGGTGGCTGCTCCTACTCACCAACTGATAATTTAACTGCAGTTGCTTTTAGCGGTACGATTGGAAGTGATTCCGTATTATTTGTGTTTCAATTTGTTGGAAACAATACCGGTGCGCACGCCTGGCGTTCATCAGAACCTGATGCGCTTATTTATAAATATGGATCATCCGGCAGTTTAAGTTTTTATGCTGATAGCACAGGTACAACAAATGTCTCAAACTACGGCGCTGTAAATGGTAAAGTTGAAGGCAGTATTAATGGTAAATTAATTGAAGCTACTTCTCAGTCTGAACTAAATATTTCCGGTACGTTTTCCGCTTTAAGAATACCTGATACACAATAAATTATTAACAAGGCTGTTTTATTATTCCATTCTCTAGTGGGATTTTAGAACAGCCTTTAATTTTCAATTTCAAAATATTTTTCAGTTAATTTATTTAGTAATACTTCTTTTTCTATTGATTTTTATTCAGTAATATTTTTAATCAATTCTATTATCTACCCAAACTTTTATTTTATCTTTTTAATAAGTATTTCCAACTTCACTCTTAGATAGTCATAATTAATAAATATTGTGCATCAATAGAACTGTGCTGTAGTTATATTTGAATTGAAAATAATTATTGATTTAAATACTTAGTTTGGATTTTTACAATGTACGATTATCAAAAAAACAATATGTACTTTGCACAAGTGCCAGGCATGATGGAAGAGTTATGCGAGCAGGAATTGATTGAACTCGGTGCAAAAAATACAAAGGTATCTTATCGTGGAATTTATTTTGAGTCTGACCACTGTACACTTTATAAAATAAATTATACAGCTCGAACGATCTCACGAGTTCTTGCTCCTCTAAAATCATTTTATTGCAATAATGCAAATGCGATGATGAAAACAGCAGCACAAATTGAATGGGAAAAAATATTTTCTCTTGATCAAACATTTTCAATAACATCTTCCGTAACTAAAAGCACAATTAACAATTCATTGTACGCATCGCAAGTTTTAAAAGATGGAATTGCAGATTACTTTAGAGCTAAGTTTGATAAAAGACCAGATGTAAATACTGTTAATCCTGATGTGAGATTTAATTTATTTATTGAAAAAGATAAAGCAATATTAAGCCTTGATACTTCAGGAGAATCTTTACACAAAAGGGGATACAGGCTTCTTGCTGGCGAAGCTCCGATGCAGGAAACTCTTGCAGCCGCAATAATAAGATTGAGCAAATGGGATGGTGAAAAACCTTTACTGGATTGTATGTGTGGATCAGGTACAATTATTTGCGAGGCTTTAATGCACTATTGCAGAATTCCCGCGCAAAAACTTAGAAAGAATTTTGGGTTCTTTCATCTCCCGGATTTTGATGAATCAATTTGGAAAAAAGTAAAAGATGAGGCTGATAGAAAAATAAGACCATTACCAAAAGAATTAATTTATGGAAGTGATAAATCTCAGATAACACTTAAAGTCGCACAAGAAAATTTATCACGTCTTCCATATTCAGATTCAATTGAGATTGCTGCTCAGCCATTCCAGCATATTAAGCAGTTTGAAAACGGTGTTTTGATTACAAATCCGCCTTACGGAATTAGACTTGGGGAACGAAGTGAAGTTGAAGTACTATACAAAGAGCTTGGAGATTTTATAAAAACAAAATGCAAAGGCACAACAGCATTTATATATACCGGCGAACCAGCCTTAAGAAAACATATCGGACTAAAAACTTCAAAAAGAATTCCATTAGTAAATGGCAAACTTGAAGGAGTTCTTTTGCAGATTGATAGTTATGAAGGAAGTAGAAAGGCTAAGTATCAGAATAAGGAAGATAAATCCACATAAAACAATAAAGAGGCTGTCTCATAAGTCAAAAAAGCAAAGTTGTCATTCCCACGAAAGTGGGAATCTATTTTGTTTTAATCGTTTTGGATTCCCGTTTTCACGGGAATGACATATAAATTAAGACTTATGAGACAGCCTCTTTTTTTTGTACACCCGACAGGATTCGAACCTGTAACCTTCTGATTCGTAGTCAGATGCTCTATCCAGTTGGGCGACGGGTGCTTTTTATAATTACTACACAAATATAAAACATTTTATCCAAGCTTTAAAATAAAAAAGGGTGTCTTTGCAGACACCCTTTATTCTAATTTAGATCAGAATTATTTAATTCTTGTGAATTCAATTCTTCTGTTCTTTTGTTTACCTTCTTTTGTTTTGTTATCTGCAATTGGTTTTTCTTCGCCGTAACCTTTTGTTGAGATTCTGCTAGGATCAATACCTTTTGCAACTAACCATGCTTTAACTGATTCAGCTCTTGCAAGAGAAAGTTTTTCATTACTCTTTGCACTTCCGTCGCTATCAGTGTGTCCACCGATTTCAACTAAGATATCTGGGTAAGTAGTTAAAGTTTTTAATGCTTTCATCAACTTATCTTCAGATTCTGGTCTGATTGTAGCTTTGTTCACATCAAACATAATTCCTTCAAGAACGATTGGAACACCAATTTTAACAACATCATCATCAGGGTTTAATGGATCAGTTCCTCTTTTTACTTCTGTTCCATCATCAACGGAACCGCCGTCAGTATCTTTTACTAAAGGATTTGTTTTATACTTTAATACTTCTTCAGAATCACTTAAGCCGTCACCATCAGTATCAGCTTTTAATGGATCAGTTTTGTATTTCATAACTTCATCACCATCACTTAAGCCATCGCCATCAGTATCAACTTTAAGCGGATTAGTTTTGTATTTCAAAACTTCATCACCATCACTTAAGCCGTCACCATCAGTGTCAACTTTTAATGGATCAGTCTTGTATTTCATAACTTCATCACCATCAGTTAATCCGTCACCATCGGTATCAGGATTTAATGGATCAGTTTTGTATTTCATAACTTCGTCACCATCAGTTAATCCGTCACCATCGGTATCAGGATTTAATGGATCAGTCATATATTTAAGAACTTCATCACCGTCAGTTAATCCATCGCCATCAGTATCTGGATTATTAGGATCTGTTCCAAACTTCTTCTCATCACATTTTCCTAATCCGTCCATATCTTTATCAACTTTGCAGTTTTCGCCTGTAAATGTTAATCCTAAAGAAGCATTTAGATAAGAATCCCAAATATCATCAGAACCAGATCTATATGAATCAAGATCGTAAGTAGAAGATAAAGCTCCACCAAGAGCAAAATCTAACAGCACTCTTTCACCAAGAGCAAATTCAGCACCAATACCTGCAGGAACGATTGCAACCCAACCATCTGCATCAGTTGCTTTGCCGCCGACGTTTGTTGGTTTTGTATCAACACTAAAATTCATAACTCCACCGCCCACATAGAAGTAAGGATTCCATCCTTTAACATCAAAAGGGGCAATTTTAAATCTTAAGTGAATAGGAATAATTGTGGTCTCATATTCACCAAAAGTTGTTACGTTAGCATCATCAAAAATGGCTTTTCCAGAATATTTTCCGTAACCGCCGTTAATAGATAATTCTAATGCTTTTGTTAATTCAAAACCAAAATATGCTTCACCTAACCAAGAAGCTTTGAACCAGTCGAATGATGTATTATCATTACCACTGAATCCTAAATTTGCAAATTCGTTTTCAGGAAATAAAATACTTCCACGAATACCGAATTTAGTTCCCCAATCTTTAAACTGTGCGTAGTTTTGTTGACTCATTGCAACCAATCCTACGATTATGAACAAATAGACTAGTTTTTTCATTTTTTTCCTCATTTATTGATGATATAGATAACTAAATTAAGACCAAAATTTATTGTTTACCCTAAATTCTAAAGATATGCGCTGAAAAGATAAAATATTTCTCTATAAAGACAAAGTACTCTTTAACACATTTTACTCTGTTAAGAATTCTGTTTCAGTAGGAATTTCCGGCTTAACCAAAAGTACATCCTCTTTTAATAGAGAAACTTGTCCCACAGGCGCTCCTTTGCGTTTTGAGACGTATTTTTTTAGAGTATAAGATACTGGAACGATTCCAGCAGTTTTTGCTTTACTGTGATAGGCGGCAATAGATGCGGTTTTCTTCAAGATATTCTTAGGAACAGCTTCTTTGGTGTTTTCTACACGCAGCACAACATGCGATCCAGAAACTGATCGTGCATGAAACCAAAAATCATTTTGCTTGGCAAACTTTGTAGTTAACAAATCATTATTTGCAGAATCTTTGCCAACGTAAATGTGATACTTATTTTCAATTAAATAATGTTTGAATTTTGAGCTTAGTTCCTCGGCTGCGTTCGGTTTTTCTTCATCTTTAATTTTTAGTTCTCTCATTATTCTATTTATATCCTCTAAAGCTGGATTGTTTTCTAATTGATGTTGATACGATTTTAGTTTTTCAAATTCATTTTTGGTGAGTGAATATAATTTACTTGATTTTTCATAATTGATTTTACTGTCGCGAGCTTTCTCAAAATACCTTTCAGCATTTTTTTTTGCCGATAATTTACTATCCAACTTTACCAGAATCTTATTGCCCGGATTATAAATATCATCAATTTCAATTTCTGAAACACCGTTTTTAATCTTATTCAAATTTATTAAAAGCAGATTAGCAATTTTTGAGTAATGTTCATCCTGGGAGCCTTTTTCTATAACGATTATTAGATTGTTTAATCGGGAAGCATTTTTCTTTAACTCTCTATCCAAAAACAAATTTACTTTTTTAAGCTTTTTATTTTTTTCTTCGTATTGATATTTTTTTATTAAAAAGTTATTGAATGCATCGGTAACACTATCAAATAAATGTTTTTCCATTTTTGAAAATATTTTAAACGAATTGAAACCAATTTGAACTTCTGCATTTTGTTCATCCAAATAAACTGCCGGGCTTTCTGTAAAAAAATCCTGTAAAACATTCAATAGTATTTCCGAATCACTTTCATTATCTGTTCTGCGCACCTTTACTTCATATTCAATTTCACGTCCAATAAACTGATATTTTTTTCTAATCTCTTCAATACTTAGACCTTCTATTAAATCAGATTCAACCATGTTGAAACTATTATGATAAAACTTGTTTTCAAATTCCTCAGTAAAGTTTATCAGATTTTCTTCTGTTTCGTTTTTGAAGGATGTTAATGTTTCTAACTTTAAAAATAGGTTTGTGTATTTACCGCGTATCGCAAAAAATAAATCACCACTGTTAGTAACGATTTTTATTATTCGATCATCGGATGCTATTAAAACTTGTTGGATAGATTTGTCTATGAGTGAGTTAAAAAATTCAATTGTGTTTTTCTTAGCCCTGGAAAATCTATTTCTAATATTTATAAAAGGTTCAGAATGATTTACTGAGACTTCAACAAACAATCCTTCACTTTCATCTAACTCAATAATCAAACGATCTTTTTCTTGAGAAAAAATACTGACGATCTTTCTTCCTGTCAGAATTGAGTTTAATTCAATTGTTAATCTATTTAGAAAGTAATAGCTTTTATACATAAAATGATTTTCTTATCGGTATGCAATCTAAATATTTTAGTTTTAAAAGTTAGCTTGCATTTATAAATGCAGTTTGTTAAAAATTTGTGTAAATGATATATTTGAACCAATGAAAAAACTACTCGAATACCCATTAGTTAAAAAGCTTCTTGTTGCATTAGGAATTCTTATTGCTGTAATTCTCATCTTTGATTTTATTTTATTACCGCTTTATGTTAGCGGTTCAGAACTTTACGTACCTAATGTTGTTGGAATGAGTGAAGAAGAAGCCTTTAAAACTTTAGAGGATGCTGATTTTCATCCTTCAATTGCTGATACTTCATTCGGTGTTTCACTTGCGCCTGGCAAAATATTTTTGCAAAAACCTGAATCCGGCAAACTTGTAAAAGAGGGGAGAACTATATTTTTATTTGTCAGCGGTGGTGAACAAATTATTTCTGTTCCAATGCTAAAAGGTAAATCAGTAAGAGACGCACGATTATCTTTGGAAAGAATTGGATTGAAGTTAGGCGAGATTGAAGAAGTTGCCTCAACGCAGCCAAAAGATATGGTTTTTGATCAACAATTTGCTGAAGGAACAAAAATTAGAAAAGGACAGAGTGTTGGAATTTCAGTTAGTATTGGCAAAGGTGCGGGTGAAATAATGGTTCCGGATTTAATTGGTAAATCATTAACTGAAGCTCAAAGAGTTTTATCGGACAGTACGCTTACTGTTGGAAAAGTTAATTATCAAATTTCCAGCACCCTTTTACCAAACACCGTGCTTGATCAATATCCAGCGCCGGGTAATAAACTAAATTCGGGAGACAAGGTTGATCTTTTTATCACAAAAGAAGGAAAGATTCAGGATCGTGCTGAATATCCTCAGGAAAATTAAATGAAACTTTTAGCACCATCAATCTTATCCGCTGATCTTTCTAATCTTGCTAAGCAAATAAATTTAGTTGAAACGAGCGGAGCGGATTGGATACATTGTGATATTATGGATGGACATTTTGTTCCTAACATAACATTTGGACCCGTTGTTGTAAAGGCTGTAAAAAGATCTACAAAGCTGCCGATTGATGTTCACTTGATGATTGAAAATCCTGATAATTATTTAGAAGATTTTCGTAATGCAGGTGCTGATATTATTTCTGTTCATTTTGAAGAAGTTGTTCATTTAAATAGAACTGTAAATCGGATAAAAGAATTAGGCGCTAAAGCAGGCGTTGTGATAAATCCATCAACTCCTGTTTCATCTTTAAAAGATATTGCGGAGTATATTGATTTGCTTTTGATAATGACTGTTAACCCTGGTTTTGGCGGACAAAGTTTTATTTCAAATTCCGAACGAAGAATTAGAGAAGCAGTTGAGTTGAGAAAATCTTTAAAAGCTAATTTCTTAATTGAAGTTGATGGCGGCATAAATAAAAATACAATACAATCAGTTGCAAAAGCCGGCGCCGATGTTTTTGTTGCTGGTTCGTCAATTTTTCATGCAGATGATATTTCTGCATCAACAGCCGAACTGAAAAATTTAATTGCATCATAAAAAGTAGAGATGATATTAAATTGAAAGCGGCTTTGAACCGCTTTTTTTATTTAAGTTTGATAAAACAAAACTTCTTACATGAAAAACCATCAATACAATTTTAAAAACAGTAGAATGGATTTTCGCATTTCCAAAATAATGGGAATAGTTAATGTTACTCCCGATTCATTTTCTGATGGTGGAAAGTATTTTTCTTTAGACAACGCAGTTGATCGTGCATTAAAACTTATTGATGATGGCGCAGATATTATTGATATTGGCGGCGAATCTACTCGTCCGGGTTCTGATCCCGTTTCTGCAGATGAAGAAATAAATAGAACTATTCCGGTAATCAAAAAAATAACTAACTTAAGAAAAGATGTTATAATTTCTATCGATACAACAAAAAGTAATGTTGCAAAGCAGGCTTTAGATTCCGGTGCACAAATTATAAATGATATAAGCGGTTTAACTTTTGATAACAATATGATTAACACAGCTAAAGAGTTTGATGCCGCCGTTGTGATTATGCATATAAAAGGAAATCCCAAAACAATGCAGGATAATCCGCATTATAATGATGTTGTAAAAGAAGTTTTTAATTTTTTACTCGTACAAAGTAAAAAAGCAAAACAGAATGGAATTGAAAAAATAATTGTTGATCCCGGAATTGGATTTGGAAAAAATATTGATGACAATTTTATTCTAATCAAAAATTTAGATTACTTCCAATCACTCAGTTATCCGGTTATGATTGGCGTATCAAAAAAATCATTTATTGGTAAAACCTTAAGTTTAGATTCTGATGAGCGGGAAATTGGGACTGTTGTATTAGAAACAATTTCAATTTTAAAATCTGCAAGAATAATTCGTACACACAATGTAAAATATTGTTCTCAAATAGTTAAATTAGCTGCACACATTCTCTAATATTTATGATCGATCTTTTCAAAATAGGTTTTCTTACCGTAACTCTTTCGGATGTAATTGATATTGCAATCGTTTCGTTTCTCTTTTACAAATTATATACAATTTTGCGCGGTACAGTTGCAGCACAAATAGTTATCGGATTGCTTGTAATTATTTTAGTTTCATTTCTATCCCAGCTACTAAACTTTAGAGCAGTAAGCAGACTTCTAAATTTGATAACCGACATTTGGGTTATTGCATTCGTAATTTTATTTCAACCGGAAATTAGACGATTATTAGTTCTTTTAGCTCGCAACAGATTTTTCAAAGTATTTACCAAAACAGAATCTCACGAAGTATCCGATGTTATTGCTGATGCGGCATTCCAACTATCACAGCATCAACACGGAGCTTTAATTGTGCTGATTAAATCATCCGGTATTAGAGGTTTTGCAGAAACAGGTGAACTTTTAAATGCAAGATTATCTGCACCGCTTCTTACTTCAATATTTTATCCGCGTTCTCCATTACATGATGGAGCCGTGATTGTAAATAAAAATTTTATAGAAGCAGCCAGATGCACTTTACCGCTCTCACAAGCTACTGAAATAAAGGGTGAAAGTTTGGGAATGAGACATCGCGCAGGTCTTGGAATTTCTGAACAAGCAGATGTAATCAGTGTAATTGTATCTGAAGAAACCGGAAGTATTTCTGTTGCAGAAAACGGAAATCTTGTTAAAGGATTATCAAAAGAAGCTCTTAAAAGACGAATTAACAGGGGATTAAGAGCGCCGGAGAAAAAAGGATGGAAAGGTTTTATTGAACAGCTTAAATCAACAAGTTAAAGTTTGTGCAGTTATTCCTTTTTATAATGAAAAAGATTTTTTATCTGATGTTGTTTCTGAAACATTAAACTTTGTAGATAATATTATTGCTATTAATGATGGTTCGACTGATGATTCAGAAAAAACAATTTTTAATCTTGATTCTGTTGAAGTTATTAGTTTAGATAGGAATTACGGCAAAGGTTACGCACTGCAAATTGGTTTTGATGAGTACATAAAATCAAATTATGATATTGTAATTACGCTCGATGCTGATAAGCAGCATAATCCTAAATCCATTCCTGATTTTATTTCTAAGCTTGCTAATTTTGATATCGTAATTGGAAACAGATTAAATGATACTAAGAGCATGCCGTTTCAAAGAATTCTGAGTAATAAAATAACATCTGCACTTCTGAGTTTAAAAACCGGACAAAAAATATTGGACAGCCAATGCGGTTATCGTGCTTATAAATCAGAGGTTCTAAAAAAAGTTAAATCTTTTTCTTTTGGATATGAAGCAGAAAGTGAAATGATTGTTTATGCCGCAAGAGCAGGATATAAAATCGGTTTTGTAAATATTTCTACTATATATGGAAATGAAAAAAGTAAAATGAATCCAATTAAAGCAATACTCGGTTTTATAAAAATTTTGTTTAAATAAATATGAAACGTAAATGGGAAATTGAAAAACTTAAAGACTCAAAGCAGTTAAAGAAAACTGCAAATATTGTTTTAAATAATCGAATAGAATCATTGATGATTTCTATTGATAAATATTTTGAAGAATTATCAGTTGAGAGCCTGCACGATGTTAGAATCGCTTTAAGAAGAGTTCGATATTCAATGGAACTTTTTATAGTTTGTTATAACAAGAAAGTATTTCTTAAATTTTATAATAATATTCAATCATTGCAGGATGCTTCCGGAAGCGTGAGGGATGTTGATATTTCTATAGAAAATATTAATTCTTTGGTTTCTGATAATAAGATTAAAATTGATTCTGAAATCATAACAAAAGCAATTGAAAAGAAAACTTTATTGGAAGAAAATTTTAGAGTAAAATTGAAGAAGTTTATTTTAAGTAAATCTTTTAAAGATTTATTAAAACAAATATCATAAAAGAGGAGATGTAAAAATGAAACTTAAATATTTCGGTCACTCAGCTTTTCAAATCACAACAAAAGATGGAATAAGAATTTTAATCGATCCATTTTTAGATGATAATCCTTTAAGTCCAATTAAATCAAAAGATGTGGATGCAGAGTTTATAATTCTTACTCACGGACACGGTGATCATGTTGGTGATGGATTAAAAATCGGGAAACGATGTAACTCACTATTTATATGTGTAAATGAATTAGCGGAATGGGTTAAATCTAAAGGGCTTAACGCACATAATATGCACATTGGCGGAGCACATAATTTTGATTTTGGCAGGGTTAAATTTACAATTGCACATCACGGTTCCATGTCTCCGGATAATCAATACACAGGCGAAGCTTCCGGTGTTTTAATCACAATTGAAGGAAAAACAATTTATCACACCGGCGATACGGGATTGTTTTATGATATGAAACTAATCGGTGAAATGAATCCAATTGATTATATGCTTTTGCCAATCGGAGATAATTATACAATGGGAATTAAAGATGCAGTTAAAGCTGTTGAACTTGCAAATCCTAAAATGGCAATCCCGATACATTACAATACTTTTCCTGTTATAGATTCTGATCCAAACGAATTTAAAAGACTTGTTGAAGCAAGCGGCAAAATGTGCAAAGTTTTAAATTTTGGTGAAGAGATAGAATTATAGTTTTAACTGTTTATATATAGCATTCATTCGTTTATCTTTGAATTCAATTTTTTAACAATTCTAAACAGATGGCAAAAATAATTTCAATAGCAAATCAGAAAGGTGGAGTGGGAAAGACAACTACAACCATCAATTTATCTTCTTTGCTGGCTGCTGCCGAAAAACGTACTTTATTGGTAGATATTGATCCACAGGCAAATTCTTCATCGGGACTTAGCGTTACGAATCAAAATCCATCTGTTTATGAAGTTTTGGTTGGAACAAAAAATATTCAAGATGTTATTATCAATACATTTATGCCGTTTTTAGATATGCTTCCATCAAACATAAATCTTGTTGGAGCAGAAATTGAAATGGTTGATATGGAAAACCGCGAAACACTTTTGCGTAGCGCTCTTGCTGAGCTAAATGATAAGTATGATTATATTCTTATTGATTGTCCGCCATCTCTTGGATTATTAACACTTAATTCACTAACAGCTTCAAATTCTGTTTTGATTCCTGTTCAATGTGAGTATTTTGCTTTGGAAGGTTTGGGACAATTGTTAAATACAATCAACATAGTAAAAAAACATTTTAATAAAGATTTGGCTATTGAAGGGGTATTGCTTACTATGTTTGATACGCGATTAAGATTATCACACCAGGTTGCTGAAGAAGTAAGGAAATATTTTGGTGATAAAGTTTATAACACAGTAATTAATAGAAATGTAAGAATTTCTGAAGCGCCAAGTTACGGTAAACCCATTATTCTTTATGATGCCATTTCAAGCGGCGCACAAAATTATATGGCATTAGCCTCTGAATTCTTGGAAAATAATTCAGATATTTTGAAAAATTAATGATATGAGTAAAATGAAATCAAGTTTAGGTAGAGGATTGGATGCGTTAATCAATTCAAATAGATTTACAGAAACTGGAGATCAAAAAAATCCTGATTACACTAACATTCAGCACGATGACGGAAAACAAGTTGATGTGCTTGCAAAAATTGCAGTTGATTTTATTTCTCCAAATCCATTTCAACCCCGATTAAATTTTGATCCGTTAGCACTTGAAGAATTAAAAAAATCTATAATTGCAAATGGGTTGATACAGCCAATTACGGTACGCAGAGTTGCTGGCAATCAATATCAATTGGTCTCCGGTGAACGACGATTACGTGCTTATTCCGATATTGGCTATAAAGAAATTCCTGCATATATAATCAAAGTAGATTCTGATGAGATAATGCTTGCACTTGCTTTGATTGAGAATATCCAGCGAGAAACGCTTAATCCAATTGAAGTTAGTAAAGCATATAAAAGATTGATGGATGAATGTCATTTAACACAAGAACAAATTGCTGATAAAGTTGGAAAAGACAGAACAACAATTGCAAATTCAATAAGGTTATTAAGACTTCCGGAAAAAATTCAGCAATGTTTAGTGGATGAAAGTATTTCTGCAGGGCACGCAAGAGCTTTAATTAATTTACCCGGCGAAGATTTGCAGCTTTACGCACTTGATAGGATTTTAATTGATAATTTATCTGTTAGAAAAGTAGAGTATCTTACAAAAAAACTTATAAGCGAAGGAATTCCGAGTAAAAAATCTTTTACAGTAAAAACAAAACAAAAAATAGATTCAAACCTAAGCGATGTTGAAGATAAATTGAGAAAAATATTCGGTACAAAAGTTAAATGTAAGCAGGATAAAACAGGCGGCGGCGAGATTATAATTGAGTTTTTCTCCAACGATGAATTAGAAAGATTGTTTGAACTTTTTGAAATCATTGACAGCAAATACAATTAAGATTTTTTTACTTTTCATCATTCTTAATTTTGGTTTATTCTCGCAGCAGGATACAACCGCAATTCAAGATACCACAACTATTTCTTCCGATGTTTTTGTAATGCAAAAATCACCTTGGGGCGCAGTTGCACGCAGTGCAATTATTCCAGGATTGGGACAAATCTACAATGAATCCTATTGGAAGGCGCCTGTTGTTTGGGGTATAATGGGCTGGTTTGTTTATGCTTGGATTGATAATAATAACAAGTACATTGATTATAAAAATTTATATATCCAAACTGGGACTTCTAAGTATATAGATTATCGAGATTTTTATCGGGATCAGCGTGATGAGTTTGCAATTTATATTGCACTAACATATTTCCTCAATCTTGTTGATGCTTATGTGGATGCACATCTTTTTGATTTTAGCGTAGGCGAAAATTATATGACTAAAACTAAAATGCTGAACATAAGAGTAAATTTTTAATTGGATTTCTCTATGCTTTTTGAACATACAAAATGCAAAAAATGTAATCACATAAATCCTGCCTATAAAAATATCTGTACACAATGTAAATCCTATCTCAGAGAACGAGTTGTAAACATTGATCTATGGAATACAATCCGGTTAATAATTGAAGACCCCGTAAAAGCATTTAAGCAAATAATCTTTGCAGAGCATAAAAATTTTATATTATTTCTTACTTTTTTTATCTCAATAAAAAATTTAATCATAGCTCGTTACTTTTCTGTCCCGGCTTTAGGGTTAAATGGTGTAACAACATCATTTTTTTTAAGTATTCTTTTAATGACATTAATTTCCATTTCATTATTATTTTTATTTACAAATCTGCTAAGCACGTTTTACCGTTTTAGAAAAATTGAGTTAAGAATTAAGGATGTTTTTGCAATTAGTGTTTACTCATTTATTCCATATTTATTTGGTTTGATATTCGTTTTTCCAGTTGAGTTAATCGTACTTGGCGGTGATATTTTTTCGAATAATCCATACTCATTTCAGATAAAGCCTTTAATTACTTACATCCTTTTAGGAGTTGAGATTATAACAATTCTTTGGTCATTTTATTTGATACAAAAGGGAATTTTTCAAATTTTAATGAATAGGTTTTTCTCACTGTTATTTTCCTTTGCGTTTTTTATCATCTGGTTTACCGCACTTTACTTTTCTTCAAAGTTTATTTTTACTGTTTAATACAATTTTTTATTCCATTTAATTATATATTTTAATCCGATATTTCATCAAAAATATGTGGAAATAAAATGTCCATTAAAACAGATGTGTTGATAATTGGAAGTGGAATAGCAGGTTTATTTGCTGCATTAAAAATTTCGGAATATGCAGATGTTATTCTCGTAACAAAAAAAAATAAAGCTGAATCAAATACAAATTATGCTCAGGGCGGAATAGCTTCCGTTATCGATCCAAACGACTCTTTTGAGAAGCATGTTGAAGATACTTTAATCGCCGGGGCAGGTTTATGCGATAAAAAAGCTGTTGAGTCTATGGTAAAAGAAGGTCCGGACAGGATTAAAGATTTATTAGAGATTGGAACTAATTTTACCAAAAAGGGAAATGATTTTGATCTTGCTAAAGAAGGGGGACATTCCATGTCTAGAATTCTGCATGCAAAAGATTTAACCGGTAAAGAGATCGAACGTGCTTTAATAAATTCTGTGGAAGCAAAAGAAAACATCAAGATTTATGAAAATGCAATTGCAATTGATTTGCTAACGGAGCATAATATCTCCGGTAAAAGTGAATCATTAAGCAATAATAAAAATTGTTGGGGAGCATATATTTTAGATTCTTCAAATGGTGAGGTACTTAAAATTATTGCAAAGGCAACTGTTATCGCAACCGGAGGGTTAGGGCAAGTTTATCTTCACACAACTAATCCGCTAATTGCTACAGGTGATGGTTTTGCAATGGCTTACAGAGCAGGTGTTGAAATTGGAAATATGGAGTTTATTCAATTCCATCCGACTTCATTTTATAGTACAAAAACTAATTCTGAATCTGATGGTCATTCGTTTTTAATATCAGAAGCTGTACGTGGATTTGGAGGCTTGCTCCGTACAAAAGATGGAAATCTATTTATGGAGAATTATGATTTACGAAAAGAATTGGCGCCAAGGGATATTGTAGCAAGAGCAATTGATAATGAATTAAAAAAACGCGGCGATGATTTTGTGTTTTTAGATCTAACTCATAAAAACGCAAATGAAATTGTTGATCATTTTCCAAATATATATTCAACTTGTTTAAAAAACGGAATTGATATAACAAAACAATTTATC